>JAUIMJ010000273.1 GCA_030433295.1 bacterium
CCATTAAAAAGTACTTTGCCGCAGCTTCTCTTGAGAGTACCGAAGCGGAACGAGCCGAATATGCCTCTCGTGCATTTTTCCTGCCTGCCTTTCGTGCAGCAAAACTGGCGGCCATAAAAGACTCCGAAGCGCAGTTCCCAGATGACCGTTCCAGGCGCATGGAAGCCCGACGAATACTCTGGGCGCGGCAGCTTGCACTACACGTGGGAAAAGAGGGGGTGGCTCCTGTTCTGGAGGCTTCGGGAATTCCTTCTTCTGAGGCGGCCGAGGCAGCGCGCAGGGGCATCGCATTGTCCGATCGGACCTTGTCCCGCTCAGAAGTTTTTCGCAGATTGTCTAAGTGAGTGAGGCAGCACTGAAGTCCTTGAGCAGCAGGTGGCAGAGCAGCGCTTTTTGCGCATGTAATCTGTTTTCCGCCTGATCAAAAACGCGGGAGCGCGTGCCGTCGACGACGAAGTTATCGACTTCCTCTCCCCGATGAGCCGGAAGACAGTGTAGGAAAATAGAGTCGGCCTTACTTCGCTCCAGGAGCGCCTCGGTTACGCCGTAGCCTTCAAAGGCCCGCAGGCGATGGAGTGTCTCCTGTTCCTGGCCCATGGATGTCCAGACATCAGTATACACCACGTCACAGTCTACAACTGCTTCTCGAGGATAGTAGGCTCAAATCCCTTAGGGCAGGCGACTCGAATCCCGATGCCAACGAGATTACACATGATGATAAGTGAGTTACATACGTTGTTTCCATCGCCTATGTAGCAGAGCTTCAGCCCTTCAAGTTCCGGCTTCTGCTCCTTGATAGTAAGCAGGTCAGCGATGGCCTGGCATGGATGAAAGAGGTCTGACAGTCCATTAATCACAGGAACCGAAGAATTTGCGGCATATTCGGTGATATCGGTGTGTCGCAAGACACGCATCATCACGGCGTCAACGTATCTCGCAAGCACCCTTGCAACGTCGGGGATCGCCTCACGTTCGCCGAGTCCGATTTCATCCGGCCGTATGACGATGGCTTTTCCGCCGAGCTGCCAGATGCCGATCTCAAAGGATACTCGCGTTCGGTTTGAGGGCTTCTGGAAAATCATTGCCAGCGCATTTTGGCTGAGAACCTCGTGCGGCGTTTTATCTGCCTGCAAGCGCTTGAGCACTAGCGCTGTCTCAATAAGCGCAAGCACATCATCGCGGCCAAAATCTGCGAGAGAGAGAAAGTGTCGTCCGAACATGAGATTTATGACTCCCTCCTGGTGTAGACTATTTTGGTTCCGACACCATGATCGGTGAAGATTTCAAGCAAGACCGAGTGTTCAAGCGTGCCGTTGATAATCTGCACGTGCCCGACCTTGTTTTTAATCGCCGCAATACTGCACTCCAGTTTGGGTTTCATTCCTCCCTGCACATCGGGGTGCGCCAGTAGTTTCTCTGCTGCTAGTAAATCCAATTCTGAAACCAGGGATCCGTCGATCTTTAGACCATCGACGTCGGTGAGATAGATCAACTTCAGTGCATTGGTCGCACTGGCAATAGCCGAAGCTGCGTAATCTGCATTCAGGTTCAGTGTGTCGCCGTCGATACTCTCACCAATGCAGGAGATGACCGGGATGTATCCGTCTTTAGCGAGGGTGTTGATGATTGAAGTGTCAGTAGTTTCGACCTCGCCGACAAAACCAAGGTCCTTCCCATCTTTGGAACGAATCTTTCTGGCGCTGAAAAGATTGGCATCTTTTCCGGAGAGACCTACGGCTTTCCCGCCTTTCATATTGATCAGAGAAACTATTTCGCTGTTGATTTTTCCGGAAAGAACCATTTCGGTAACTTCCATGGTTTCCGCGTCGGTGACTCGCAGACCCTCGCAGAATTCAGAAGCCTTTCCGATCTTTTCAAGCCAGCGAGTGATCTCTTTTCCCCCGCCATGAACGATGATTGGATTGAGGCCCACATATCTGAGCAACACAATGTCTGTGGCAAAGGAGTTTTTTCGCTCCTCGTCGTACATTAAAGATCCGCCGTATTTAATGACCACGGTCTGCCCCTGAAATCGCCTGATGTAGGGAAGGGCTTCTACGAGAATCTTGGCTCTATTCGAATCTTGATTGCTCATATTATGAATACTCGGTGTTTATATCGATATATTTCTTCGTTAGATCGCAACCCCATGCCCGTGCATTCCCGTCCCCTATTCCCAGGGTGACATCGATGACTATGTGATCCTTTTTCATCGCCAGCGATACGTCCTCCCGCTTGTGTTCACAGGGTAGACCATTCTCAAATACCAGGATACCCTCAAAGGAAATTGTAGTTCGATTTGGGTCCAATTTGGTGCCGGATGTTTTACCCAGGGCCATGGCTATCCGCCCCCAGTTTGGATCTGCGCCATGAACAGCGGTTTTGACCAGCGGAGAGTCGATAATGCTCTTTGCAAAAATTCGGGCATCCTCTTCGTTTCTCGCACCGGATACAGAAACTTCAAAAATTCGCTCTGCGCCCTCACCATCTCTGACAATTTGCAGCGCCAGATCCCGACAGCAGTCCTCAAGAAGTCTGGCGAAGGGCCCGCCATCTTCGAGGGAACTCGGAGAAACTTCCTTTTCGCCGGTCGCAAGAGCGAGCACCATGTCGTTCGTCGAAGTGTCGCTATCGACTGAAATCATGTTGAAGGTAGTGTCAACTGCCCGGCGTAAGCTGCGCTGTAGTTGTTCGTTCGAGCAGGAAATATTCGTCGTAATGAAGCCGAGCATGGTTGCCATGTTTGGCGCTATCATTCCCGCGCCCTTGGCTATGCCGGCGACGATGATTTCCTCACCGTCTATCGTGGCGCGATAGAAGGCCTGCTTCTCACAGGAATCAGTAGTGCGTATCGCGTGAGCGGTAGCCAGACCGTTTTTTGTCTCCGGCGTAGCAAGCAGGGTGTTCAGCCCCGACGCGATGCAGTCCATAGGGAGCTGAACACCGATGATACCGGTGGAGGCGATCGCTACTTCTTCCGCTTTTAAACCGAGCTTTTTACTTGCGATGTCTGCTGTTTCTTCGACCGCCGCAATACCCTGAGCTCCGGTTGCCGCATTCGCATTACCGGAGTTTATGACAATCGCCTTAATCGTTTGCGCCTTGAAATGCTTTGCGCTGATATCCACGCAGGGAGCGCGAAAGGTGTTTTGGGTAAAAACACCAGCGGAAGCGCAGGCGTTCGGAACGTAGATAAATGCTAAATCGTCGGGAGCCTTTTCTGCCCCCACTGCTTTTTGCTTTATGCCGCAATTGCAGGAACCGGCGAAGACGCCGGGTATATCAGTGAACGTGTTCATCATCCGTACCGTCGTGTGTGAAGTAAGCGGGGTAGCCCAGGCAGCACGCTAGTGTAACTCTATGCCTGTGACTTATCAAAAAAGCGGATAATCGGGGCCATACTTCTGATAGAACTGCAGAAATGCGCAGACCACCAGGCTGTGGCTGATAATACCGCTTTCGAGCAAGTGCGGAATATCCGCGATTGGAACCAGGTGAACTTTAATATTTTCCGCAGGGTCCAGATTTTGCTCAGACGTGAGCTTTACGTCTCGGGCAAAGTAGCTGAATGCTCGATTCGTCTGAATTGCCGGATTAGGGTGCACCATCCCAAGGAGTTCAAGACCCTCGGCCACATAGCCGGTCTCCTCGGTGAGTTCACGTATTGCTGCCTGCTCAGGAGTATCCTCAGGGCCGTCGAGCATGCCGCCGGGGAGTTCCATGGTGTTTTGACTGATACCAAAGCGATGTTGCTCAACGAGCACAACTTCCTCTTTCTCAGTCAGGGCGACGATATTTACCCAGTCAATGACCCGAATCTGGTAAAAATCATCCTGATACTCATCTACGGGTGATTGCAGTCGGCGCACCCAGAGATCAAATACTTTGGTCTTCTGTAAAAGTCTGGCGCTCAGCTCAGTCCAGGCTTTGATTTCCTGAGTCATTAGCAGTAGGTTCCTATTCCATTAGGTTTAATAGTCCAGCATTGCAGATAGGCAGTATACCCTCGGGGATGCCAAAGTACTACCTTTTGAAGCGGTTTCGCCAAAGAGGTATGCTGACCTGCCGAATGCTCGAGCAAGATACAAGAAATTATTAGAAATGCAGAGCCCGGGAAGAATGTAAACTTGCAGTAAAAAAGATAGCCTTATCGCCTCATTGATACTCTGCAGTTCCTTCTTTTCAGTTATGATACCCACTCACTACAGTCTGTTTCGAAACTCCAGCTAAGAATCACCACTATGCCGTTGCACAGAAATGACCGAATCCGACCGACCCTAATGGATGTGGATCTCTCCGCACTGGCGCACAACTATGCCGCCATTAAGCGTCATGTTGGTACGGCATCGCTGATGCCGATTCTTAAAGCTGATGCGTACGGGCACGGATTGTTGGCCTGTGCTCAGGAGCTTGAGTCTCTCGGCGCCGAAATGTTCGGTGTTGCTTTCCTGGAGGAAGCCGTCTCATTGCGCCACTACGGTATTAAGACACCTATTCTGGCACTGGGAGGAGTGTCCGGGCGTCAGATAGCGAGGTTTCTTGAGAATAATATCGACATAACGGCCTCATCAAAGATGAAGGTCGAGCTTATTGACGAAATGGCGGGAAGTCTCGGTGCACGCGCTCGAATTCATTTAAAAATCGATACCGGCATGGAGCGAATCGGAACCCATCACTATAGCGCGGATGCCCTGATAGAAACGGCACTTGCCGCAAAGCACTGTGATATTGTCGGGGTCTTTTCTCACTTCGCCTGCTCGGAAACTTCGGATAAAACTTTTACCAGGCTGCAGCTCGAGCGTTTTCTTGAAACTATATCCCTGTTTGAAAAACGTTCCGTCCCCATGCCTATGCGCCATCTCGCAAATTCCGGTGCGATTTTGCAACACCTGGACACGCATCTAGATATGGTTCGTCCGGGATTGTTGCTCTATGGATATAGTCCGACGCGTGCGCTTGAGTCAGTTATTTCGCTCAAGCGTATGATGTCAGTTCGTTCTGAAGTCGTGTTTTTTAAAGTAGTCCGACAGGGAGCAGTGGTCAGCTACGATTCAACCTGGACCGCGACTGAGGATACTCGTGTAGTCACCATACCTGCGGGGTATGGGGACGGATATGCCCGACAGCTCTCAAATGTGGGGCATGTGCTTATCGGGGGAGAGCGAAAACCCATTGTTGGTAATATCTGCATGGACCAGTTTATGGTTGATCTGGGCCCCGATGGTGAGGCTTACAACGGTGATGAAGTTGTCCTGCTGGGGCAGCAGGGAGAGGAGAGCATCGATGCCCTGGAGCTTGCGGAGCGTATCGGAACTGACCCCAGAGACGTCTTATTGAGTCTGGCTCTGCGTATGCCCCGACGACACAAGCGATAGTGTAAGCAGTTCTTAGGCTTCTACGACGACAATTGACTAGCGTGCTCGCTCTACTTCTCTGCGAAACTGATCGCCGCGATCCTGATAGTCACGAAACATATTTAAACTGGAAGACGCAGGTGACAAAAGGCAGATATGTTCTTTTTCGGTCAGTCGAAAGGCTGCCTCTACCGCGTCCTGCATGTTCGAGACAGAGATCCTTGTGAAGCCTTTTGCTTCGCTGGCGGATATCGCTTCAATCTCCTGCCATATCCTGTCGCCCGTTGTTGGAAAGAGGATCAGATTCTTTAACGTTTCTCTTTTGCCCAACAAAAAGCGAGCGAGGTCTTTGTAGGAAATGCCTCTGTCAAAACCACCAAGTATAAGGGTTTGCACTCTGTCGCCGAGGCCCGACACGGCAGACTCCGTTGCCTGAGGAATTGTCGCGAGGGAATCGTTGTAGAAATCTATCTGTTGATGACATCCGACAAACTCCAGTCTATGGGGCAGGGGCCGGTATGTTGAGAGTGCGGTTTCAATCGTTTGCCCGCAGCGCGTATCGAAGG
>JAUIMJ010000274.1 GCA_030433295.1 bacterium
TGATAACTATAACGGAGAGCACATCGCCTACCTGTCGAAGTATCTTCCGACTTCTGACGAACTCTTTCATCTTTCGGACGAAGAACTGCTCGATTACTGTATTCCGTATCTGCAGCGCATTTTTCCGGAGTTTGAGCGTAGCTGGATCGCCGGACACGCCGTATGGCGAGCAGAGTATAGTCAGCCGGTGATTACAAAAAATTACTCACAGCTCATACCTGCAGAAGAAACTCCCATGGGCGGAGTATGGCTAAGCACGATGGCACAAATTTATCCGGAGGATCGTGGCACTAACTATGCCGTGCGCTACGGGCGTTCAATAGCCCGTACCATCATTGAGAAGGGCATTACCGGAGGTGGTGATGAATAGCATTGCAGATGCGAGGCTTGATTCGAAGAACGCGGGCGAGCAGGCCCCGATGCTCAGATGGGAGTTGCTGCTCCTGTTGATTATACTGGGTATCGGATTGTTCTTGCGTTGGTACTCACTGGATACACGCGCATTGCATCATGATGAAAGTCTACATGTGATGTATGGGATTTATTACTACGATCGTCCGGAAACCGGTTTCTATCGATATGATCCCATGTTGCACGGTCCGCTATTATATAATCTTTTGCCCCATTTTTACGCGCTGTTCGGAGACGATCCCTTTACGGGTCGTATACTTTCGGCTTTCCTGGGGTCTTGCCTTATTTTCGCGCCACTGCTGTTTCGCAGATACCTGACGTCCACGACGCTGCTGTTACTTACCGCAGTGCTGAGTTTTTCCCCCATGCTTGTGTACTGGTCACGTTTTCTTAGACACGATGGGCTGGTGCTCTTCGGGATGTTAGCGATGGCGATCGGCGCTTTCCTGGCGCGCAGTGATTACAAAATACTTCTTGTCTCTCTTGGTATGCTGGTGCAGTTCGTCACCAAGGAGAATGCCTATGTAACCACGGCGATACTCCTCGGGTATCTCATCTTCGAGGCAGTGTTTCCTCGCGGAAGGGAGTTTGCAGATAGTCACGTCGCCTCAGCCTTTCGTTATTGTAAAGAGAGGCGCTGGCAGTTTGTATTAGCGTGTAGCATCGTCGCCCTGATCTATGTCTATTTGTTTACGGGGGGATTCCGGTTTTTTGGCAATATGGAGGGTCCCTGGTGGGAGCGTAGCTTTGGTGCGGTTCTTGATGGATTGTATCGCAAGAGTATTGCCTATTGGGCCTCACATCACGAAATGGAGAGAATAAAAGGCCCCTTCCTTTTTCATTTCTATATGATGAGCTGGTATGAATTGCCCTTTGTTATGGTCCTTTTCTACTACCTGTTTGATTTCTATCGCAGGGCCAGTCGGAGAGTCAAAACACTGGGATTCGAGTTTCTACTCGTTCTCCTAATCCTGCTAGTGGTCGACCAGGCGTATCCCCTCAAAGATACCCCGATAGGAACGTTTCTAAAAGCCAAGGACAGTAAGGATTTCTTTGGCGCACTGCTGCTGTTATTCCATTCTGTTCTGATTACCAGTATGCATCTGATTCGCAAGGAACGAGCGCTTGCGTTTTTTGGATACTGGTTCTTCGCACAATTTTTCACCTACTGTTTCCTGGGTGAAAAAGTCCCCTGGCTCAGCGTGTACCCCTTTATTGCGGGTTGTGTGTACTTTGCGCTTTATTTTCAGCGATACCCAAGACTTGAGCATGCCGATTCTGATGGTCTCAGTGTGTTGCTTCGTATTGTCGGTGGGGCCGCAACGCTTCTTGGGGTTATCTTTGTTCTCGAGGGAAGCGGGACGATTCGTCTTCCTCTGTTTCTGACAGCCCTTGGTATTGTGCTGACGCTGCTCTCCTGGGTGAGACCCGCTGTGCCGAAAGGATATGCTGTTTCCCCGTCGATGTGTCTTGCGATTATTGCCCTGCTGTTCATGCTTCGGACATCAATCTTGGTGAATTTTACCAAGGAGGGAAGTGCCGAGGAACTGATTAGTCAGGTGCATACGACTCAGGATTTCCATAGTCTGGTGATGCGTATCCGGAATGAGGAGCTCGGTTCGTTTCCCGGAGAAACCAGGAAAATATACGGTGAGAAGGACTCGGTATGGCCGCTTACCTCCTATCTGGTTGGAATCAAGAGCTATCGTTACTATGCTGAGGAGGAGGAGCTCGGAGACTTTGACTATTTGTTCGTAAATGGCGCGGATCGATTGCCGGAAGAAGTGGCGAAGGAGTATCACATCGAACGGGTTGAGCTGAGAGGTTGGTGGGTGCCCGAGTATTCAATGATGGGGCTACGTCAGTTTCTCGGCTATGCCGTCCACCACAAGCCATGGAACAAACCCGGATTTTCTTACGTTCATTTTTACCGCAAAAAACGAAGCGCTGCCCCTCTTCCTGAAACGCCGGAGCCAGAGACGGGCAGCCCGGCCCCCTAAGCGAATATTCTGGGCAACTATTCTGGGCAAATAACTTGGGCAAGTAGCCCCAGGTCCACGCTCGCTGGCATTTTTTTACCGCGCTACTGTGGGAAATGCTTGGGTGCTCGATTTATGACATGAGTATGGCGAGGCTGATTAGACCGCCTTGCAGTCTAATCATCATCATCGTCGTCATCATCATCGTCGTCATCGTCATCATCATCAAGGTCCCTACCGGAGAGGTCTACGGTATCTCCAAGTACGATTGACTGGAGAATCGCATAGCCATCGACACTGCCCATCAAATCCTCTACGGCTCGTTCCGGGTGGTGGATCATTCCCAGAACGTTTTCGTGTCGATTGAGTATCCCTGCAATACCGTTAACGCTGCCATTGAAGGGGTTATCGAGATCCACATCCCCATCAAGATCGCAGAAACGAAAGGCTATGTGCCCCTGCTCTTCCAGGTCCTTCAGGGTTCTCTTGTCTGCGTAGTAGCGACCACAGTAGCAGCTCATTGGCAGTGAGAGGAGTTCCTCGGGGTCCAGGTGTCGGGTCCACATACTGCGATCATTATCCACGCAAACAAAGGTGTTTGTGTTGAGAAATGAGGAGCTGATGTTCTGCAGTAGAACGCCGGGAAGTACTTCCAGCTCGCAGAGAATCTGAAAGCCGTTGCCGATCCCGATCATCGGTCTGTCATCTCGAGCGTATTTTCTAATTGCACCCACAATGGGGGAGCCTCGGGTAAGGGCTCCGGGTCTCAGGTAATCGCCAAAAGCTGAGCCACCAGGAATCACCACGATATCGGGATCGCCCAGGGTTTCTTCCTGGTGCCAGACGGTATAGGCCTCCTGCCCCAGAACTTCTGAGTATGCATATACGGCGTCTGCCGCTCCCCCGGATCCGGGGAATACAACGACTGCGACCTTCATCAGACCTTCAGTTCCTTCTTCTTATCTTCCTGCTCGTGGATGATTTCAAAATCTTCGACGAGGGTGTTTGCCAGCAGCTTGTGGCACATGTCCTCGACTCGTTCCTTCTCTTTCTCACGATCGCCCGTTTCAATATAGAGTTCGATGTACTTACCGATTTTTGCGCTTTTGACTTCTGGAAAGCCGAGATTGTTGAGGCGCTCGGTCAGGGCGCGACCTGCCGGATCTAATACTTCATCCTGTAGACTCACTAGAACCTTAGCTATCATTATCTTCGCTCCCTAATTAATACGGCAAACATACGGATCCTCTACTCGGCAAACACCTGTGAAAAAATGTGGTCGACGTGAGCAACATGCCGGTCGATTGAGAAGGCGTTGTCGAGCTCTTCCTTTGAGAGTAAGGAGGTTACTTCTTTATCCGCACGAATTCTCGTTTCCAAATTCCGCCGTTCGGCAACAGGGGTGTTCGTGTTGAGTTCATCCCAGGTTGCCAGGGCGTGGCCCTGAACAAGACTATAGGCCTTTTCCCGGCTTATACCTTTTGCCGCGAGGGCAACGAGCAGAGTTCCCGAGTATACCAGGCCATTTGTGAGGTCCAGATTGCGCTGCATATTATCCGGATAGACAACGAGACCGCTGACTATTGAGCGCACTCGCACCAGCATGAAATCAAGCGCGATGGTCGCATCCGGAGCGATCACCCGCTCTGCACTGGAGTGGCTGATATCTCTCTCATGCCACAGCAGTACGTTTTCCATGCTGGTCTGAGCCCATGAACGCACCAGCCTTGCCAGACCGCTTACATTTTCAGACAGCACCGGGTTGCGTTTGTGAGGCATCGCACTGGAGCCTTTCTGCCCTTTACTGAAAAACTCTTCAGCTTCCCGAACTTCAGTACGTTGAAGGTGTCGTACCTCTATGGCAATGCGCTCAATAGAGGTTGCGAGCAGAGCGAATGAGGTAAACAAGGCAGCATGGCGATCTCTGAGGATGATTTGCGTGCTTACCGGCGCGGGTGTAAGGCCGAGCTTGTCACAGACGTACTTCTCTACGGAGGGACCGAGGTGCGCGTAGGTTCCCACCGGGCCGGAGATAGCGCCCACGGCAATTTCACCACGGGCCTCCTGCACCCGACGACGAGCTCGTAGCAGTTCGTCGTACCAGGTCGCCACCTTCAAACCAAAGGTTGTCGGTTCCGCGTGAATACCGTGTGAGCGGCCTATACACAAAGTGTTTTTGTGTTTAAAGGCGAGTTCTTTCACGGCAAGCAGCAAGGCATCTGTTTCCCGCAGAATAATGTCAGTGGCACGGCACAACTGCACCGCAAACGTTGTATCCAGAAGATCAGACGAGGTCATTCCAAAATGAAGGAAACGAGCATCCTCTCCCACATGTTCAGCTACGTTGGTGAGAAAGGCGATCACGTCGTGCTTTACTTCCCGCTCAATTTCGAGAACGCGCTCAGTATCGAAGGCGCCTTTGCTTCGCACGGAGTCCAGAGCTGACTGCGGGGCTATTCCCTCCGCGACCATCGCTTCCAGGGCGAGTGTCTCAATTTCCAGCCAGAGCTGGAAGCGGGTTTCGTCAGTCCAGAGTTTAGAAATTTCCTCTCGCGAATATCGCGCAATCATATCCGTATATCTTCCTACATTATTTCATTAAAACCAGTGCACCGCGTGGCGTGCTCACCAGCACTACCGCAGACACATCAGCTCACTTGCATACTTTACCGAGCCGGCAAGGAACTGTGGACTCGATTTTTTTGCGTCCCATCCCTCACGCAGGGCGGCAAGAGCCAGTTCTTCAGTATTACTGTTTTCACTGATATGCGCAGCAATGGCAACTTCAACCCGGCAGTCCTCACTACTGCTTAGCCGTCTCATGATTTCTTTCGCAGAATCATTTGAAAGATGCCCCTTGCGGCTTTTAATCCGTTGCTTCAGCTCCCAGGGATAGGGCGCTTCAACCAGGAGATCGTGATCGTGATTGGTTTCTAAAACAAGGGCATTGGAGTCTTTGATTTTGGCATACATGAGACTGGTTGCCTGGCCTAAATCTGTAACGATTGAGATCTTCTTATCACCCATACTTATGCTGAAGGCGACGGGATCTGCCGCATCATGATCAACCGAGAAGTGGTCTATCTGCAGGGCTCCGAGAAGAAATGGCATGCCGGTATCGAAGAAATTAATATTTTCTCTAGGGACTTCGGCTAGTTGCTTGGCTCGTGCAAGAGTCGGGCGGTTACAGTACATTTTCGTATTGTGCCGCTTGATAAAGACCCGTGCACCTCGCACGTGGTCTTCGTGCTCGTGTGAGATCAGAATACCGTCGATGCTGTCAGCCTCAACGCCGATGCTCTCCAGACGCAGGGCAATCTGCTTTGCACTGAGTCCACAATCGACGAGTAGTCTTGTCGTTCCGTCGGAGACATAGCAGCAGTTTGCCTTACTCCCACTGGCCAACACGGCAAATTCAATCATTGTGTACCCCTCGAAGCGAACTGCGCCGGCACACGTGCCGCAATAGCCCAAAAAAGGCAATAGCCCAGATGAGAGTGGTTGCAAACCATCCTAAGCGAGTT
>JAUIMJ010000275.1 GCA_030433295.1 bacterium
CTTAGAGAAGCGTACAACTCTGAAAGTTGCCTCCCCGCCCCGCGCTCAGTATATCTGTCTTTTGGTCACGCCAATGGCGTGACAATATACCCCTAATCTATTACCCCTAATCTATTACGAGGAACGGCTGACGCCGTACTTTATACCGTTAGGGGTATATACACTTTGCAGAGAATGCATCAGAGCGCAAATTGGGATTGTCGAGCGAAGCTTGCCAAAAACTGTCATTTTTCAACAGCCCCAAATAATCCCGGGCTCGAATGGCAAAACGCTACAATTTGGTAGAATTCGGTGAAACGAGTAGTATGCTGGCTCCTGGTGCTGGTCGCCATCATTACATTGCTCTCCCTAAATTTCCTTCGGTAGAAGACGGTACTTCGTGTTTCCAGAGTGCGGCATCGCCTGCACCCTGTAAACGCGAAGAGCGATTGTTTTGAACTCGTTTTCCGAAAGGATCTCCATATGAATATTTGCGTCAAAGATTCCATCCCAGTCGTTCTGCGTTGGAACGTAGAAGACGGAAAGCTTGCACTGAGCTTCTCCTATTCAAATGCCTCTGGTCCCAGTGCACTTCTTAACGAAGCGCACCGCTTCTCTCTTCCCGACTTCTTAAAGGCCGAGACTACGGCGAAGAAACATGATGCCCTTCTTGAGGCGCTCAATGAGCGCAGGGAGGCCTGGTATCTGCGGCTCGGAGACGGTGCTTCCTGTGGTGAATGCGAAGTGATACTTCTGCGCGATGCCCTGCACATACCACCGTCACCAGCTTCTCGGACGATGCCCTGGCTGACCACGGGACTCTGGTTGCGCGAAGGTGCCAAGGTACAGCGCTTACGGTCTTTTCCGATTCGCTTTGCGAAGACGGAGGAGGCCGCGGCTTGTACCCTTGACCTCGACTACTTTCTCGCTGCGACACACGCTTGTGGGGCAAGGATCAGGCCTCCCGGACGATTTTCCAGCAATGAGAAAAACGCCCTGGTGATCGATGGTCTGCCCGAAGCTCTGCTGCCGCACAGGAGACCGGATGTTGTGGAGCCCAATGTGTTCTGCCGTTCTCTGAAGTATCTCAGTGCGGTAGAGTGGGGCAGCCTGCTGGAGGCTCTGGATGATCGACCCTACGCGGGATTTACCTCGCTTGCACCATTGTGCAAGCGACACATTCCTCTACGGGGAGATGTGTCGACCGAGAAAAAGAAGCCGAAGATGTATCGCGGTGCGAGCCTGTCTACCAGGCTTCTCGTGCCAACGAGATACATGCTGCACGAGATTCCTCTGCTGCGAGGCCTGTTTGAGGGCGATTGTCGAGAAGGTGATGCTACCGCCAGTGCACGTTCACTCTGGCTCCTTGATTCTCTCAGATTTGGAGAATCGGCCAAGTTGTTTCGCAGTCGCCAGGATGCCGTCTATTACGCACTGGGTTATCGGGAGACCGGAATCCTCTTGCGCAAGAAGCGGTCAAAGAACTGGTGGCTTGGTTTCGACGAGCAGGTCAGGAGTTATGCGAATGTCGTGCGGTAACGCACGCTTTAAGATTTCGTGCGGTAACGCGCGCTTTAGGATGTCGTGCGGTAACGCACGCTTTGATATCTCGTGCGGTAACGCACGCTTTGATATCTCGTGCGGTAACGCGCTTGATTCAATTAACGTCAATCTTACTCGTACGCCTTGCAGCCCGGAGGTTATAATGCTCATCGCGTACACAATCTGCTGTTTGCTCTGACGGAAGACCGCTCTGGTTTCGCCAAAAAATTGAAAGGGGTTTGGCCTGTTGTTCTCACGAACCTCAAAATCAAACCCCTTGTCCTCGTCGCTTTTGCGACGCGCGCTCCGTTACGAGTGGAGTGCTCAGGAAACCGGATGGGTGTGTCGCGCCAGGATGGTGCTGCTGACCTCGCCGAGAATATCACCCAGTGGCGTATTGCTCAGCATGTCAACAACCGCTTCACCGATTGCTGCATGATCGACGGGAACGTTCCCGCTGAGATCATGTGTCTGCGTGAGCGCCGCCAATTGCTCGAGAAGCTCTCGGTGCTTGTCGAGTTGTGCGAACTTTCGGTCGAGTCCGAGGAGTGCGGCACGAATTGCTTCGTCCTCGCGGTCCTGAACACCTGCTTCGAGACGAAGCTGATGCCAGCGGACCATCTCCTCGCCGACCTCAAGTCCGCGCGTTTCGGGATCGTCGTCGACATTGACCCGAACGTAGGCGTCAAAATCACTGGCTTTTGCGAGTTTGCATTCGACGGCGTTGCGTCGGCGCAAATCCCAGAAGTCGTAAAATCGCGCTTCACGATCCGGATCGAGCCCACGAGCGATCTTCTGCTCGGGAGTCAGGTTGAGCACCCCATCGAGCAGAATGCCCATGACCACGCGAATGGTCAAAGGTCCGTTGGCTTCGAACAGCTGATTGATCAGCATCGTGTCCGAGTCCTCGTCGTTCGTGCCCGTGCCGCCCCAATTAAAGAGGGCAGCGCAGGCCGGCAGACCCAGTCCGTAGCACCGCTCGCCCAGATCGCTCTGACCGCGCATGGTGTAATCCAGCTCAGCGATTCCCGCCGGCGTCTCCTTGTCGATTTTTGCCAGAATCGAATACGCAATCGCGTGGGTTCCCCAGATGCCCATAGCCTCCGCCATCTCGCGCAGGAGCTTGATACTCCCACCCATGGGAAAGCCGGGGCCGCCGCCGGTTCCGCCGACAAGGCGAAGCTTTTTTCCTTTGTGCCGTTTCTTGATCACGTAATTGAGTAGCACGTCCAGAAACGCACGGTAGAAGCGCGGCAGGGCGTCGGTATCTTTGGGATTCAGCGAGACGCCACCAAAGGAGTTAAATCCCAGGGAGACGTAATCGCTGGATCCGTTCAGAAACAGATTCCGGTATACCCGAAAGGCACTGCGCCCTTCGTAGAGCAGCTGCTCGCCCGGACCGAACTTTGGCACTCCCCGATACAGCTCGATGTCGCCGAAGACCAGAGTCTCCACGCGCTTTCGAACTTCCGAATCGTAGTCTTCAATGTGATCGGGATGCCAGCGTTGCGGAAATTGATCGAACTTCAGTCTCGAACTGATGGGCTCGAGGTTCATGTCCGTCGGGCGATTTGCTTGTGATACAACCATTTGGTTCCTCATTCCTTCCAAAATATATGTCTCATCCATGACGTAGATGGGACGTGAGTTCTTGTGTGTGTGAAAACAGGCCGAAAGGCCCCCGGCAGAGGAGAGTCCACTGCGAGAAGCCAGACAGCATCGCAACTACTCAGAATAGAAAAGGAAGGAACTGACCCTGATAGCGGCAATACTACACAAGAAACATGTCTAAATAAAGCGCTGAGGGTATGTCTGAGGATTCTCGTGCTGGCCCGGCCAGGATTTGTCCTCATCGAATTGGCGAGATACTATGTCAGTGCCTTCTAGAAGTCGAGGTTTTGGGAATAAATCACTTAATTACGGGGGTTTATCCTGATTCCCGAGGTTTGTTACTCCCTGAGACTTCCAAGTTGTCGAAAATAATAGTCATATCGTGCGGACAGCCCTTTTGGGGCGCTCCGCTGCCTTTTGGCAGCTCCGCCGGGGGCGTGGATGGCTGCTTTGTAAATTCACCTAATCGTGTAGGGGCTTCCCATGCTTGAAACGCATCTTGTTCAACTCGGACTTCGGGATAAAGAGGTCGCGGTGTTTGTCTGTTTGTCAGAAGCGAATGAGCTGACTGCAAGCAAGATAAGTGAGCAGACGGGAATTGCTCGCAGCACGGTCTACACCATACTTGAGAGCCTGATAGAGAAGGGTTTTGTCTCACTTGTGGAAGAGCGCGCAAAAACCTTTTACCGCCTTGAAAATCCCTCGGCGTTTATTGGAAGCCTGGAGGCAGAAAAGGAGGCGCTTTCCAAAAAGGAGACAACGGTACGACAACTCGTTGAGATCCTTTCCTCACGTTTCATGAATCCCGATTCCGGTGTCCCTCGTATTCAGTTCTACTCCGGCAAAAAGAACATAGAGCAGATGCTGTATGATCAGAGCGACATCTGGCGCCAGGGGATTATTGAGGGAGACTATACCTGGTGGGGATATCAGGATGATGCCTTTGTGCAACAGTATTCCAAGTGGTTCGAACACATCTGGGCCACTACGGCGACCGAAGAGAAGATCAATCTGCTCTCCAACAAATCCGCTCACGAGGAAACCCTCAAGAGTCGCAAGCTGCCCGGGCGTTCTATCCGCCAGCTGCCTGAGCGATTTACCTTTTCCAGTACGGTCTGGGTGTTGCGCCCATACATCATTATGATTACCACCCACCAGAAACCTCATTATGCCTTTCAGTTTCGCGACCCGGTGTTCGCCGACAACCTTACTATGGTGTTTAAGATGCTCTGGGAGTTTGCAGCCACCCTGGAGGAGTCATAGTGCTTTTGCAAAACGTTCCCAGAGAAGAGTCGAGCAGTTGTGGGGTCGGCTTCACGGTGAGTCGTCAGGCGGAAGCCAGTCATGAGATAGTGCTCGATACCTTGCATGCATTGCGTTGTCAGGAGCACAGAGGAGCATGCTCGGTAGATCGCTTAAGCAGTGATGGCGCCGGCCTCATGCTGGACATTCCTTTTGCGCTTTTTGGATTTGAAGCGGGAAGTGTCGCGGTTGCTACCATCTTTGCGCCGCAGGACGAGGCGCGGGCAAAGACTGCGTTTGAGGTCTTTGAGCGCACATTCGCGGTTTTCGGTTTGGAAGTGTGTGGATATCGCGAAATTCCAACTCGTCCGGCAGTTCTCGGTGCTCAGGCGCGCGAGTCCCTGCCGAGACTAAGTCACGCATTTATCAAACGCCCCCCGTTTATCCATAGTGATGAAGCATTTAATGCGCTTTTGTACAAAGCGCGGCAGATGACGAGAACAAAGGAGCGCGAAGCGGGAATATACAAAGAGTTCTTTTTTGCCTCACTCTCAAGTACCACCATTGTCTACAAAGGGCTTACCCGAGGTGAGGACCTGCCAGCGTTTTACCCGGATCTCACTGATGCGCGATTCGTTTCACGTTTTGGTTTGTTTCATCGACGGTTCAGCACCAACACCAAGACCTCCTGGGATAAGGCCCAGCCGTTTCGCCTGATAGCGCATAATGGTGAAATAAATACCATTGAGGGGAACCGTGCCTGGGCCTATTCCAGAGAACAGGCACTGGGCCTGCAGGTTGACGAGCTTCTGACGCATGCCGGAACGAGTGACTCGGGTAATATGAATGAGATGGTCGAGGCGCTCACCTACCGCAGTAGTATTCCGTATCTTGGTGATGTCTTGTCCATAATGATTCCGCCGGCGGATCTCCCCAATGCGCTTCATCAGCTCTGGTCGCGTGCGATGGAACCCTGGGATGGTCCGGCCTTTGTGGCGTACTGTGATGATCAATCCATCGGTGCGCGCCTTGATCGTAATGGATTTCGGCCCTGTCGATGGATGATGACCGATGAACGTTTCTATCTCGCCAGTGAAGCCGGAAGCTTTCCTATTGATCAGAGCCTGATCAGGGATCGGGGCACGGTGATGGCGGGGAGTGGGATCAGTGTCTCTCTCACCACCGGAGAAGTCGATCTTCACGACAGCTCTCGCACAATTGCGCGCCGTGGCGTAAGCGTTGATCCACGTCTGATTCCGCTGAGTGCTACGGAAGAAGAAGCGGAGGCCAGTGCAGAGCCGAGGCAGCATATTTTCGGATATTCCTCCGAAGATGTGGATATGATGCTGGTGCCCATGGCTGCTCAGGGGAAAGAGCCGATAGGTTCTATGGGTAACACTGCGCGTCTTGCAGTGCTCTCCGATGAGCCTCGCTCGGTGTATGATTTTTTCTATCAGCACTTTGCGCAGGTTACTAACCCGCCGGTGGACTATATTCGGGAACGCGTTG
>JAUIMJ010000276.1 GCA_030433295.1 bacterium
AACGGATGGTTTGGTAAGAATGTCTGAAATTCTGACGATTGATACCATTGATGGTGCTGCGGACAAGCTTAGTTCCCTCTCAGGTTGTCACGTCGTTTCCTCAAATAAGGATGGCGCCCTACTGCCTTGCCTGGCCGAACTTCGGTTGGTTCACGATGCATATGGGCTTAGCCAGCTCAGATTGGCGGCCGAGCGTACCACCGCCGCCCTGCGTGTCGGAATGGCAAACACCTGCGGCGGTGTTACTGACCTTCATTTGAAAAACCAGATGGAGGCACATTGCATCAGCCTGGGAGCCAGGCAATCCTTTCCCGCCATTGTCACTAGCAAGTCCGAAGTGCTGCATCAGGTGTGCCGCGGTGAGATTCTCCGTGATGGGGATCTGCTGCTTGTGGATCTCGGTGCAGAAGTTTCTTCCGGGTATGCGGGAGATTGTACAAGATGTTGGCCAGTTTCCGGAACGTTTACCACTGAGCAGGCTGTGATCTACGATATCGTCAAACGAGCACATGACCGCGCAATCGATGCTCTGGAAATCGGACGTTGGTTTTTGGATGTTCACGAGGTTGCATGTCGAAGTATCTGTGAAGGTTTGAGGGAAATCGGAGTATTGAAGGGCAGTGTTGAGGAGCTCATGCACTCTGGAGTGCATACCCTGTTTTTCCCTCATGGTATCGGACATCTGGTTGGTCTTGACGTTCATGATATGGAAGACCTGGGTGATCTGATTCAGTATGAAACTCCGGCGGTCCGTTCAAATACCTTTGGCTACAGTAACCTGCGTCTGAATCGTCGACTGTGCGCGGGGATGGTCCTGACCATTGAGCCGGGAATTTACTTTATTCCCGCCTTGCTCGACGATCCGACTCGAAGTGCTCCGTACGCGGCACTCATTGATCAGAAGCAGTTGAGCCGATTTCGCTCAGTGCGCGGGGTACGTCTGGAGGATACGATTGCCCTGCATCCGAATGGAGTCGAGGTGTTGACCTCCGGCATACCCCTGGAACGTCCTCGTATTGAGCAGATTTTGACTCAGAAAAAACATGCAGTTACGGCAGCTTAGGCAGGCTTTTGAAATACCGACTAACTGAGTGTAGCATTGCGCGAGTTCTTTGTTTCGAAAATCTGTCCAGGGACAGATGAATAAAAGAGTGTAGGAGCAGACACTGTTCTCGGGGTATTAGTTCATATACTCAGAGAGCGGTAGGTGAACTGGTGTTTACGAATGCCGTTCGAGTTTTTTTTCTATTTTTATTCCGCATAGAGGAGGGATACATGTCGGTTCAGGAATTTGTTTCGGCGGATCGTGATGAGTTGTTTGCGCGCTTGACCACGGCTCTGTTCGAGGAAATTCGAAACAATTCGAAAGAGCATATCGTTCTGGGGATTTGCGGCGGTCGGAGTATCGTCGGTGTTCTACAGGCGATGGCCGCGCGCCGTGATGAATTGGAGGTTTCGGTTTGGCGAAAGCTGCAGATCTTTTCGGTTGATGAGCGGGTGGTACCGCTGGATCACGAGGACAGCAATTTTCGCCTCGTACACGAGAACTTTTTGCGCGAGGCTGTTGAATCCGATCTTCTCACCGAAGACCAGCTTCATCCCTTTGAAGCCGAGGTTTCCACGGCAGACGTGAAAGCTGCTGAGTACGGGCGCCTTCTGGATTCTTTTGGCGGATGCTTCGACATCGTCTTCCTTGGCGTTGGAGAAGACGGACACGTCGCTGCCCTGTTTCCGGATGCGGCCTGGACGTCTTCTGATGAGAGTCGTTTCCTCACGATGACAGAGTCTCCGAAGCCGCCGGCTAATCGGATGAGTGCCTCTAGAGAGCTGATTACGCGCTCGGGTGTTGCTGTCGGATTGTTTCTTGGTGAAGCGAAGCGAGATGCTTTGCGGTGCTATCGCGACACGGAGATTCTCGAATCTCAATGTCCGGTCAAGATGATTAACGCGGTGGAAGAGGTCATCATCGTTCGGGATATCGACTAGTCGATATTCTTACGGATAGCCTGCGGTAGGGTAACAGAGGGAAGGTTGTGCACTTGCCCTCTCCTACTCATTGGATAATTTTGCGCCCCGTGCTTCCCCTGGCTTTTTTAGTCTGCTCAGCAAGGTAGTATCCTGCTAACGGTGCCT
Organism: bacterium; assembly: GCA_030433295.1. Classification (GTDB taxonomy): domain Bacteria; phylum Bdellovibrionota_C; class UBA2361; order SZUA-149; family SZUA-149; genus JAUIMJ01. Next base: position 2,134 of record JAUIMJ010000276.1, read on the forward strand.
TTTGCCTGGCATCCCACTACAACTCTTTTATTTCCTCTTCGGGTAGCTGAGATACGACTACTCTCAGGATACTCCTCGGGTCTGATCCTGCCCCGGGTGTAGCCAGAGAGTGGTGAGGAATCTGTTTTTTACCATTCTCGAATTTTTATCCCGTCATGATATTTTCGGAGGATTTCCCATGCTACGTCTGCGTTTTGATCCAGAGGGAATACCTCGGATCCTGAAGGGAGGGCGTGTGTTCACGGTCCTCGGCTTGTTTACCTTTCTGTTGACCTGTGGAGTGATGTTTTTGTTGTTCGCTCTGCCCTCGTTTGAGTCGCTCGGCAGACTGGCCCTGGTATGGAGTGCGGTCGCTCTGGGTATTGTCGGGATCTATCTCGCGTTATCAACCCTTTGCGAATTCGAACTTCTGTTGCCAATTGATACCCCGTCAGAACCCGAGCAGCTTGAGAAGGAGCGCGACGCCCTGCTGGCGCTGTTTGAGTCAAACTCGATCAACGGAGCGGACGCCGAGCTATCCAAGTTGCGCACGGCACAGGAACAGCTTCGCGAACTTCTTGAGCTCATACCTCGACGAGAGGTGAGCAAAGGAAAAGGTGGAAAGAAACGCGGTAAAAAGAAGACCGTTTTTCAGGAGCCGCTTGATGTACTGCGAAGCATCCTCGAAGAGAACGCCGGGCGAGCGGAGTTGAAAAAAACGCTCGACAGACTCGAACGGGAGAACCAAAAGCTCACCGGGCAGGTTGAACAGGCGAAAGCCGCAAATGCAAAAGACTTTGCGCAGCTTCAGACTGAACGTGATGAAGCGGTGCGTAAGTCAAATCAATCTGCGGAGGCCCTGAGACTTGCCGGGGAGCGAATTGATCCCCTGGAAGCCGAGGTCAGGGATTTGACGGCAAAGCTTGAGCTAGCCGAGTCTTTGGCTCAGCGACAAATCGCTGAACTGAACGATACGCTTCGTAATGCTGAATCTGCTGCTCAGCAGAGCCGGGAGGAAGTGGAGCGCCTCACGCGTGAGATCGGCGAGAGCCGGACACAGGCAGAGGGCACTCTGAGCGAGCTTGCCGAACGTCTGGAGACTGTGAGAGGAGAGCTGAAAGATGCTGACGCCCGTAACGAGAAAGGGCAGGAGGAGCTACAGACGCTTGCGGAGGCAAAGAAAGCACTGGAAGCAGAAGTCGCCCGTCTGGAACCTTTACTGGAGGAGGCAAATCAGCGTGTTCAGGATCAATCGAAAACTCTGGAAGAGCTACAGCAAAAAGTCGACCGTTTGAGCCAGGACCGTGAGCGGTTCGAACTCGAGAGGACGGCTGAGCTGAAGTCGATTGAGGAAGCACATACCGAGGACGATGAGAAGCGTCGAGCTGAGCTTGAGGCCACTTACAAGGAAGAGGTCGAGGCGCTGCGGGCTGCACTGGAGGAGGCAAACTTTCATCGCCTCAGGGTGTTTGATGAGATGCGTTCTGTTGAACGTGTTTCTCGCCATGTTCACCCCGGAACATCTTTGGCTCGGCATACAAGAAGGATTTCTCGGATGATCCGCGAGGCGGAGTCGCGACTATTTGTTGCCTCCATCCTTGCGCAAGCAAATCGCTGGGATTTCGTGGAGTGCCTCGTTCGACCGGCCCGTGTCCCCGATGTGTTCGAGGCGATTTTGACTGAATTGCCGGATGATTTGCGCAGCTACTGTGCCGAGCATGCGAAGTTCGTCGAAAGCAATTGAGATGGTCTACCATGCTGACGTTTTCATATCCCTACTCAACCTGCGTCCGATTGGATATCGAGTGCAGAGAAGATAAATGAGAGGGCAATTGTTTTTCCTTGCCCTCTTTTTTATTTAGTTTTTCTTCCGTGGAACAGGGGTTCGAAACGGCAAAAGGGCTTTGCGCGCTCCGGAAAGTCAGTGAAGATAGCGTCAATTCCCATTTCTTTCATGTCTCGCATGTCTCTGGGATCGTTTACCGTATAGGCCATCGTCAATAGACCGGCTTTTTTCGCCATTTCGACGGCGTTCTTATCGAAGTAGTCAATCTCAAAGCCAATCGAGATGGGAGCCAGGGACCGGCAAAAGTGAAAATCGCAGGGATGATGCCCAATCAGTAGTCCAATGGGAATGTCTGTATCGAGCGAGCGGACTATCTCGAGTTCCGGATGTAGAAATGAGGAAATCAATACGCGCCTGTGATCAAATGAAAGTTCGCCAAGCAGCTCCAGCACTTTTTTACCCGTTGAGTAGTCTGCAAGTTCAATGTTGATCGTCGTGTCTTCAGGAAGCTTCTGAAGAAGTTCCCGCAACAGGGGGATTTTTTGACCTTCACCAAGATCAATCTCTTGCAAATCGATTAGCGGATAGTCACTGAGCCGACCTTTACGATCGCTGACTCGGTCGAGGGTTGGATCATGAAAGACGAGAAGTGCGTCGTGTACGTTTCTTACGTCTATCTCAAATGTGCGCACGCCAAGTCCATAGGCACGCTGTATGGCAAGAATGGTATTTTCAGGCGCGATACCTGCAGCGCCACGATGCCCGATGCAAATCATTCGTTCCTGTTCCCCCTGTTTCCCGAACGCAGCCCTGGAGAAAATACGAATAGACGGGCGAATGATGTTCCCGCTACGCGTGCTTCTCTTCGAATTCACTCATGAAACGAACAAGAGCCTCTACCCCCTCAGGAGGAAAGGCGTTGTAGATAGAAGCGCGGATTCCTCCGACGGTTCTGTATCCTCGCAGACCATTGAGTCCGGCTTCCTCTGCTTGCCTGAGGAACTCTTCCTCGAGTTCCTTTTTACGCAATGTGAAGGTGACATTCATCAAAGAGCGATCTTCAACGCCGGCAAAGCCCTGATACAATTCACTACGGTCAATCGCAGCGTAGAGGATTTCAGCTTTATCCCTGTTCATCTTTTCCATCACGTCCAGTCCACCGAGATCCTGCAACCAGAGCAGTACCTCCAGGACCCCGTATATGGAGAACGTCGGTGGCGTGTTGTAGAGCGATCCGGAGTTTGCATACGTGCGATAGTCCATCATGATAGGCAGTCCCTCGGGCGAACGCTCCAGGAGGTCTTTCCTGATGATGACTATGGTTACCCCGGCCGGGCCGAGGTTTTTTTGTGCACCTGCGTAGATCACACCGTAGCGAGATATGTCGATCTTCTTGTGCAGAAAATCCGACGAGGCATCGCAAACAAGAGGGGGGCCGTCGATAGCCGGTTCACTATGGAACTGCGTGCCGTAGATGGTGTTGTTACTGGTGAAGTGGAAATACGCGTCATCTCGGGAATACGAATGAGCATTGGGTAGAACCCGAAACTCCCGATCTTCCGAACTCGATGCGATTTTTGCCATTCCGAATTTAGAGGCCTCTTTCAATGCTTTTTGGGACCAGACTCCGCTGATGCAGTAACTAGCGCATCCGCCTTCCGATAGCAGGTTGAGGGGAATCATGGAAAACTGATTCGTTGCTCCGCCGGTCAGAAACAACACGTCATAGGCCTCATCTACATCGAGAAGTTCTCGCAGGGCCTTTTCAGCTCGTTCAATTATGTCGGTGAAGAGTTTGCTGCGGTGACTGAGTTCCATCACACCCAGTCCGCTGCCCTTATAATTGAGCAGGTTGCTTTTGATTTTCTCGAGCACCGGCAGGGGTTGCACGGCCGGTCCGGCGCTAAAGTTATAAATACGTTCTTCTTTTGGTTTCATCGTTCTACTCGCCTTTGCCCGGGAAGTACCCCGGTGATAG
>JAUIMJ010000009.1 GCA_030433295.1 bacterium
GCGTGAGGACGCTGGCAAAGCCCAGCGAAAAGGGAAACGAAAATGTCGCGGAATGGAAAAACACGATAAAAACCCCGAAACGTAAAACTACCCCCTAATTATAGCACGTAAACGGCTCTGAGTTAAGGGCATGTAGCTACTTTTGTGCGACCCGGATCGTACCTATTACGACCTGTAGCACCTTTTTATCGGGATCTTCGGAGTCCAAGTTTTTCGGGGACAAATGCTCTACCTCAAACACATAGGTGCTGCGTTCAAGGAAACATAAACTGGCCACCCCACCATCGGCGGCGAGTTCTTCAGAACGGAAGATTCCCTTGGCATCCAGCTTGAAACCGCGGGGAGCCTGACAGGTGGCTGAGACGGACTTGTCGGTGAAGCGAATCTTCACCTTATGAGGCGCATTGTTGACCCAGACCACGGTTGCCCCGGGAGAAACCACTAGTGTCTGCGGGCTGAGTGCATCCTCGCTTATCTGTATGGTGGTGCTTACACCCGGAACACCCTGATCCGGCTGCTCGTCGCCGGGAACGATATCGTGAATGGTTTCCGGGATCGCCTCTGCGGAGGCATGTCCATGCTCGGCATCACCGGCCTGGTTTTCATGGAAGTGCAGTGCTTTTTCCGGAGTGCTCGGCTCTTCTTTTGTCGCTTCACCCGTCACTTCTTTCTGCGAAGCAGCGTCCTCGGCAGGAAGGTTTTCAGGAGCATGGAGCGTCAGCCCGATAAGCAGAAGCGAAAGCAGCAGTATCCTTGCGCCGATACGCCGATGACCGGACTTTCTTCCCCTGAAAAATCCCAGAGGCGCCTGGCAAAGAAGAAACCCTGTGTATCGCAGCTTCATGGAATCTCACTTCCTGAGGGCACAGCCGACAGCCGCCTGATTGGCAATCAGAGAGCGCGGAAATACCGGTGCTTAAGAAACATCGTTTGAACATTATACGACCACGAACTCCTCCCTGTCACGTACCTGTCACGTACCGGGCCCCCGGGCGTACGACAAAGTAAGAGCATTCAGGGTGTAGAAGCGCGAGCCGGCAGCGTCGAACAGAGGTTTCGTAGCTAATCTATGCAGGTTTGCAATACGCGTAAGGAAGACATATTGTCCGCGACACGAAAGAGCGTATAGAGTCTGCCGTTATTCTCGAGAGATTTTTGCGCTTTTAGCGAGCACGGGCTGCGCATGCAGGCAGCCTGATTGCGCAGATGCAGAACGTTTTAGAATGACCCGGGTTTGTACATCATCCATGCAGGCACTTGAACAACATATGCAGGAGGTCATAGCCCACCTGAAGAACGGCGAGGTAGTGATTCTCGAAGATGATGCCGTTCAGGGTTCTCACTATTTCATGGTCGCCGCCGCCTCACTGGTATCGGTCGAGAACATTGCGCGCATGGTCAGCCTGGGAAAGGGAATACTTTGTGCGGCGATGACCGATGCCCGCCTGAAGGAGCTGGGGCTTGCGCCCATGCTTGGCAAGCCGGGTTCTAACCCCATGGACTTCAGCGTCAGCGTGGAGGCGCGACAGGGAGTAACCACCGGTATCAGTGCCGCCGATCGCGTAGTCACGCTGAAGGCACTGGCCTTGAGCAATCACCCGAAGCGAGACCTGGTAACCCCGGGACATATGTTTCCCATTCGCACAAAAGACGGGGGCGTTCTCGTGCGCAATGCACCGGCTGAAGGCGCAGTGGATCTCATGCGCCTTGCGGGCCTTGAACCCGTTGCCGCACTCATACAATGCCTCGACCAGGATGGTGCAATTCTCAACAAAAAGAGCATAGGCACTATCAGCGAGCTTGCGGACTTTCCTTCCGTTCGCCTTTCGGAGATAGCGTCTACGCGCTCAAAAACGGCGCCTATAGTTGAGCAGATAGCCTCGGTTCAAATGCCTACCGGTGATTTTGGCAACTTCACTGCCCATTGTTTCAGAAGTAAAACCGACAAAGCAGAGCATCTGGCGCTGGTAAAGGGAGACATCGCAAAGCACATCGCCGAGGGGAACGCCATTCCGGTTCGCGTGCAGGCAGAAAACGCCATTTTTGATTTACTGGGAGTTCCTGTTGAGCAGTTAAAGAATTTGCCAGCCGATGGCCCCATGCCTTTTACCAATGACATTCGACGCTCCCTGCGCACTATTGAGGAAGCGGGCTGCGGTATCTTTGTCTACATTCGGCATCCGCGACAGGGAGCCCTCGCAGCCCATGTACGGGCCCTGGGAACAAACTCTAAGGAAGGCGGCGAAGCTTCTGCTTCGGCAGAAATTCGAGAATACGGTATCGGGGCTCAGATCCTGCAGATTCTCGGTGCTACTTCCGTTTGCCTCTTAACTAATTCTCAGAAATCCCTTGCTGGTATTAATGCTTTTGGAATCAGGATAGTAGAACAGAAGAAGTTCTCCTGAAGATCGCAATAACCTCAATCTGAGCAAGGAAGCGTTATCCTTGCTCAGTAAACGTCGGAAGAGACATGTCTAACTCCCTGCTGCGCCCCTCGAGCAATGTTCGCTTTGCCGATGTCGCTCATCAAACGCTCTTATTCGACAGTGCAATAGATTGCGAGCGGGCGATTCTTGAACTCCTTGATACCCCCTGGGTGCAGCGGTTAAGAAGAGTAAGTCAGACTGGTAACACTCGCCTCGTCTATATGTTTGCCGAGCACTCACGCTTCGGGCACTCCCTCGGAGTGGCCTTCCTTGCCACATCACTCATGCGCAATCTAAAGCGCCACAGTCCGGAAAAAGTTGCGACCCATGAAACGGCAGTTGCGGCGGCGGCCCTGCTCCACGACGTAGGACACGTAGCGCCGGGTTCCCATCTGGGAGAGCGCATCTGGTCCAAGAAGAAGGCAAACAAGCACGAGTACATCAGCACGCGGGTTACTCTGGAGGATGATGATATTCGCCGCATACTCGACAACTTTGACCCGGGACTTGCGATGCAGGTGGTCAATATTCTGGGTGAGAGCCCGGAGGTTCCCCCGTGGACCAAATCAATTATCTCCGGTGGTGGCTGGAATGCAGATCGGGGAAACTGGGCGATAGTCGACAGCGCCATGTGTGCCGTCTCCTACGGTCGCTATAACGTCGCAGCGCTTATCGATTCCTTTCGCATTTCAGACGACGACGAGCTGGTGCTGCTCGAGAACAGAACCGACGCCCTGGTCCACTTCTTTGTGGCGCGTGACTCCATGTATCGGCAGGTGTATCAGCACCGGGTGCTGCAATCCACCGATGCCCACACCGCCTGTATCATCAAACGCCTGCGAGCTTTGATCGAAGAGGAAGGTCTTGAGTCAGCCAAAGAGCGCTATAACATCTTCTGCGATCAGACCATGTCTGCCGTGGTGTCCGCAGGAAACTACAGCGCGGATCTTTCGCTGGATCAATTGTTCACCATGACCGAGAGCTGGTGGCAGTATCACATCGATTCCTGGTGCTGTGCAGAGGACCCGATCCTCAAAGACCTTTCGCTTCGTCTTCGAGACCGCCGGCTGCTAAAGACCATACGTCTTGATGATGAAGCGGACCCCGAGCAGTTTCTCGCCACCGCCCGGGATATCGCCTCGAACATGGGCTACGACCCCGAATACTACGTCATTCTCATCCGTGAAAAAGGAAAACACCGTGCAAAGTCCGAGGACGTTCCCCTGGTCTTACTCGATAATGGAACCGTGGTCCCGGCCACGGAAATTGAGCCGATGATTCACGACATCATGAAGCGGGCAGCGAGCAGGAGCAGCTGGCTTGCGGTGCCTGCCGAGGTGAAGCAGAAGATCGGACGGCTTCGTTAGTTTTTCGCGCGAGTTTTCAAGGCACAAACGTTTTCAGGCAGCAAACGTTTTAAAGCAACAACGATGTGCAATAGAAGAGCGAGATGCAGAAAAACCACTTCTCGCTCTTGATCGTGCAGGCGAAGGCCCCATCCCCAGAGACAGAGCCACACCAAAACGAGGCGGGTCTTCAGGATCCTCCGGTTCCGGATCATCATCCTCCTCGTCATCGTCCTCTTCACCGCCGTGAAATCGTCCCAGAAGCAATAGCCCCAGGATGAAATACGTCAGCAGAATGGCGCTGCTCATCGACGTTGATACGGGCTGCGTACCAATCATCAAAATGAGCGCACATTCAAGAAAAAAGGGTTTGTCGTGAAACAAGTAGAAAAGGATCAGGACGAATCCAACCCATAACAGCATGTTCACGAGCTGCTGTCGTTCTTGAAGACATCTGAGCATGGTAATTCCTAATGTAGAACGAAGAAACGATCCATCTTTGCCCTGGTGCTGGAAGTAAAGCGCTGACCACTGAAAATACCGATAAGGGAGGCGGACGCTCGTGCGCGTCTGCGAAAGCCTTTTGCGATATTCGGCAGCGAGAGAAACTTCACCCACAGGAAGGGCATATGGCGTTTGAAAATCCAAAGCCACATCTCGACTCATACAGGACTGGGAAAGTGCAAAGAATAGTTGAGCCTGATCTAGCGCAGACCGGGGGCTTAGTCCAGCAAACAGGGACCGAAAGCAACTGACTGCGATCTGGCACTTGCGCAAATGCTACTCAGCGGCTGCACTCGCGGACGGCAGGCGCACCTCTGCGAGTAAGCCGTGATGATCAGAGCCTTTTATCGGGAACACTGAGATGCGTTCTACCGCATAATCTTCAGCAAGGAGGATGTAATCTATGGGAACGCCCAATATCGCCTGATACAGAGAGGGTACATGGGCCGGCCAGGTCGCGCGCAGACCGAATCCGTTTCTCGCATCCCGCAAACCCGACTCGGCTATTGAATTCGCGTATGCGCTCGACCAGGGAGAGGTATTGAGATCGCCCATGAGAATCATTCTGTTTCTTTTTTTCTCTGCCGTTTCATCTTCATCCCCCCTCACGAGCTTCGCGATGCGTTTTAACTGACGATTGCGCCAGCGATAGCCGCGCACGCTTTGCGGTGAGTAGGGATGCGTGAGCACAATAGGCAGGGTGCCGCGCGGAGTTCGAAGCACTGCTGATATGCTTTTTAGTGTTTTCGATGCAACTTTCGAGGGGTGCTCAATTACCTCGAGAGACTCAATCGGGAACTTGCTGTAGAGGGCAATGCCGAAAAACCCGCGGTCCGGAAATGAGCGTACGTGGGGAAAATGCTCCCGCAGCACGTGCAGCTCCCTCTCCCAATTGGGATCGATTTCAAGCAAACCAAGTATTGAGGTCTCCGTCGGAACCGAGTCAATAAACTCGCGATAGTGTTGATTTTGCGCATGTACGTTTGCAAGCAAAAGCGTGATGCGGTCTCCCGCAGACGCAGAATACTCGCATGTGCTACACGGACTACTATCAGAAAAATACAGGGGGGCAATCATCGACCCGCTACTAAGGACTCCACAGAGCAGAAGCAGAGTCACCCTTCGGCTCGCCCTGAAACTAAAAAGCAGCAAGCCAGAGAGAAGAAGGAAAAAATACTGAGCCTGAAAGTGAGACAGAAGATCCACATAGAGAGAATCCACTGGTAGACGGGAGAGTACCGCGATAATCGCGAGGATTACATATCCCAGACGGACAGCCCCGATGAAATCACGGCCAAGGCTTCGGAGGGAGTATCCTTTCTCGCTCGCCTTCTCACTCTCCACGCGCTAGTCCCCCGAACTCTCATTGATTGACTTGCGCCGCATAAGCTCAATGCGCAGCCCACGATGATCTGAACCTTTCACGCTAATGGTGGCAACGTCGCGCACCGAGAAATGCTCGTCGATGAGACAATAGTCCAGGGGAATGAGCAGCGGGAATATCTGATTTGGCCAGCTCGGCAAAAGGCCGAAGCCCTGTCGGGCGTCCTTAAGCCCGGAGTCAGAGAGAAAGCGTTTCATGCTGTAGGACCAGGGCGTGGTGTTCAGATCACCGAGCAAGAGCACCGGGCCTTCGAGGCCTGCAATCAAAGCAGAGAGAATCTGCAGCTGCTTGTTTCTTTGCGCAAAGAGTTCTGCGGTCTGCGGTGGCACCGGATGTGTAAGAATAAGGGTGCTCGTTCCGCCGGGTAACTCCAGAGAGGCGACCAGGGTGGGAGGAAGTCCCGCCTTTCGCACTTCAGGCGTATTAATGAGTCGGGCATCCTGTATGGGATACCTGCTAAACAGAATAAGGCCGAAGTTATCCGGACGCGGATGGGCAAAGTGATAGGGAAATCTCTGCTTTAACTTCTCAAGACCCTCGACCCACATAGTGTCGATTTCTATGAGGCCAAGCACTTCGGTGTCCTCGGCGACGGCATCCATCAGGGCCTCATAGTTGCTATTTCTGGTTCGCACATTGGCGAAGGCAAGCTTTAGACTGGCTGATTGCTCGAGGACGCAGTCCTGGCAGTTCTCTGGCGGCAGATACATCTGCGCGAGCATGAGCAAAGTGGAAGTAAGGCCAAGCAGAAGATAGATTCGCAGGTATCGGCTCACTGCACGCCAGCCGATAAGAAGACCCAGCAGCAGGGCGAGAAAATACTGAAGCTGAAAATGAGAAATCAGGTCGAGAAGATAGGCATCAGAGGGCAGACGAGAAAGTAGTGCGAAGCTCGCAGCGATCAAAAGAGACAGTCGGATACACGCGAAGAGATCGCTGCGCAGTCTGCTCAGGGAATGCCGCTCGCGTAATGTATCAATACCGCCCACAGTCCTCTTGCTCGTTATTTTCTCGTTATAAGGAGTAACCCCTGATTAGATGAGTAGGAGCGCCCGAAGGTGCTTTCACCGAAGTCTCCCCTCTCCGAAACTCCTCCCCGCCGCGACTGTCCTTACGCGGTGTCCTTACGCAGTGTCCTGCTGTCGGACATTGCTACACCTGAGGCCGTTCAGCGCAGACAGCGCAATAATTCACTGTAAATATTACAAAATACACCTCAGCACCGGCACGACATGCTCGCAGACTGTATGGAAGTCAGACAAATGCATGTCCAGAGCCCTCTGCCTAAGTTCTTAGAATCATTTGTTTTCAAAGCTGGCAAGCAACTTGCTTTTACTAAGACATCTTCGACAAAGGAATAGTCGAGAAGACGAGAACACGGAGGAACATCGTCACACGCGGAATTGGAGTTTTTCAATTTCGGAGGCCAGTCGCAGTAACTGATGCACGAGATGCCCGAACATCAAACGACGTCAGGTGAGAGGACCGGCAAGCTGTAAAAGGATTGATACCGTGAAGACACTGAGTGTCTACTTGTTTTGGGGGATTATATTGTGAAGAAAATCATTGTGCGACGTTTATTCCAATCATTTATCGAACTTGAAAAAGCCATCTCTACCGCAAAGAGCACGCTGCTGAAGCAGAAAGAGCCATCACAGCAGGTGCTGGACAGAATAAAAACCTACGAGGAGATCCTCGAAAAACAACGCGAACTTGCTACCGCCCTCTGCGGGCACGCAAGCCTCGGCAATTGGGAGGAGGTTGCACGGCATGTAAAACTCATCAACGGTCTGTCATTCATGATCCGCGATGATGCAAGGGATATACTTGCCAGTGCACGACCACAGACAAAACAGGAAGTACGAGAAGTAATGTATTGCTAAAAATGTGTTGCTAAAGCCGAGACTACAATCTGACGGCGTGTTTTTCGCGAAAGTACACAGGAGGTGGCACTGCCACCCCTGACCCTCGAATTGGGGTTTACCACTCCCCCGACAGAGAGAGAACCGCGAACGAACGAGAGCCCTCAGCGAAATGCATGTCTGAAGATTGTAGTCCAGGCGCATCACCAATTCTACGCTTCAAAACAACATCACGGAGAGACTACGCAAACACGCCTGTGTTTGAACACTACAAAACGTTATCGGGGATGCTGCATGAACCCTTCTTTCTTTCCTTAGACCACCAAGCATGTAGTGTTCCCTGAGTGCCTCCGCGTCTCAGCATATCGGCAATCAATGCTGTGGCGCGAGTCACTCACCCTATGGCGACATGTGCTGCACCCACTCGCAGCACATGTCGTTTTCTTTTTCGGCTCACTACAACGAAAGGAAAAATGCGGCACTCAGGCTCGAGGCCGCCAGCACCGCCGGCACTACCAAAACTCCGGCATCGCGCACCCCCTGGACTACGTAGTACGAGACAGCAAGCGCAAACAGCGGAATGTAGCGAAAATCCTGCATGGGAAGCGCATGGGTATAGAGGCGCAGCGCGAGCAGCACTGCCGGGGGAATAAAAAGAATACCAAGCAACGGAAGCTCCCGATACCACAGGCCCCGGCGGAAACTTCCATAGAGACCCAGCAGGAGAAACAGGGTGAGAATCACTCCCGCTACCAGCATGGCGCGCGCGATCCATTCAAGCTCTGCCGGAAACACAAATTCGCCAAAGAAGAGAGAGCGATAGAAGTATTCCCAGAATATCTCCAGACGCGACTCTGCATTCCAGGGAATGTTGTAGAGACGCTCAAACACCCGCGAAAGATTAAATGTCGTAAAGTCAGAAAGTGAATTAGGAACAAAGACGCCCTGCAGGCGCTGACTCGCCTTGCCGGGAATCACCTCTCGCATGGAAAACAAACTGAGATAACTCAGGCCAACACAGAAGGCTGTCGCAAGCAGAGAAGCTCCTTTCTCTCGTAGCTTCATATCCCGGTGCAGCAGTATCAGGAGCAGCAGTATCGGAAGCAAAACCAGACTCAGTTTCTTCACACTGAGCCCGAGACAAATGAAGGCGAGCGAGAAACCCAGATACCTGCCCTGCCCACGCTGCCACCAGCGCCATATACACAACCAGCTCGCAAAAAGCAGGGGATAGGCCAGTACGTCATTGTTGATTCTGCCGCTGGCCAGAATGATGCCGGGGAATACCGACAGAAGAAGCATTAGGAGAAAGAAGCGCCCCTTTGACTCCTCAGCGAGCAGGGTTCGCGCGCAGCTCAACATCAGGGCAAGGGTGAGCAGCGACAGGAAGAATGAGGCTGCATGCAGGCAGGCGAATAGCATGCCTGCATCCTGCGGGTAGACACCCGTGCTTCGCATCCAGACACCCTGAAGCCAGTAATACAAAGGTGAGTGGCGACACATGAAACATTCATTAAAGGCCGGCATGCCGGACTTCGTGACAAAGAGTTCGAGGTACTTCAAATGCTCTATGTAGTCGTGCTCTCGCTCATGTCTCGCGGTTGCCAGGAAATACGAAGCGCGCAGCAGGGCACCTAAGCAAAACAAGGCGACAAGTGATACCCGCACAAAAGGACTGCCCGCCGAGTATCTCCAGAGGACAAAACAAAAGAAACACAGACATGCTGCCGCAAAAAGCAGGGGAACCCCCGCAAAACTCAAGGCCGAGGTCTTTGGCACAATATCAAAGAGAAAACCGCCGATCTTGTTGCTCAGGGCCAAGCTTACATGGGTTCTTGGCTTCTGTAGATAGGGGGCAAGGTCGAGTTCTACTGCATTCGGATAGGGGCAGATTGGAAAGGTATCGGTAAATACAGGCCGACCGTCAATGCTCATTCGTTCTATGCAGTCATCGACGAAGAGGCTGTAATCCCCATGCGCCTGCTCGCCGCGCTGAATGATATCAACATCGACAATCAGACTTCGGGGCAGGGTCTGGTCCCGTGATCCCGCAGAGTATGGCTTTGGCTTTATACTAAGGGGCAAGACCGTATCTTCTGTTTCCGCTGCATTCGCACCTTTGCAGGGCACAAAGGTTCCATCGACGGACATACAATCGATGACGATACCCCTGACGAATTCCACGTGAGGAGCGTTGGCCGAAAAGCGGTGAAAGAGCCAGAACAGAGCAAGAACAAACAGCGCAAGGGCAGCCAGCGCAGGAAGGTATTCAGGCCAGAAGGAGGTACCACGGACTTCTGCGGCCGGGCTCTCCTCAGGATCCTGATTCGAATGTGTGTCAACCACGGCTATCGCTCAAGCCTTCAAAAGGGGCTTCCGAGAATGAAACGGCTTTTACGTTCTACTCAGCCCGGATACAATTTCAAATACAAGGATACCATCAGAATACAAAAGGCCCGGAACGAAACTACCTGTTTACCGTCTAAAACAGTCGAGGGATAGAAGACACCATGTGCATACATGCTACTGCCCTTACCCTGGTTCCGGAGACACCCTCAGTATGATAGTCTGAAACAATGAGTGATTACCACGCCAATTCCGCCCCTTCCCCCGAGTGTGCGCCGCCCTCGCTGCGTGAGGAGGAGTCCGGTTTTGCGCTCTTGCTTACAATTTTTATCGTTGCGCTGGCGACCATACTCGTTCTGGATTTTAGTGAAGAAACCTTTGCCTTTCAGCGTGCGGGACGGGGATTTACTGAGAGCATACAGGCTGATTACGTCGTTAAATCAGCCTTCAATCTCTCAAAAGTCCTGCTCGAAGTGCCCAAACTCGATGGGATTCAGGAGGACTGGCTGGGTGAGCCCTGGGCGCTGATTCAGGCGGCTCCCTCTCTGCCGATATCCGGCTTTATCGGTGAACCCCGCCTCTCCATCGTCGATGAATCGGGGAAGATAAACATCAATGCCATCTCAACCAGTAATACACCCGCCGGATTTGCCGGGCAGGTGACGGGTAATCAGGCGAGCAACAATCCGAACTCGGCTCAGACAGAAACAGAAAATTACTGGAAAAATGTCATCCGCGAGCTGCTCCTCGGTCAGGGCTTCCAAAGGGAGAGCTACGACTCAAATAAGTATAGAACCCTCGGTGATATCGGCTATGACGCCGAGGATCAGGTGGCCGTGCTGCACGACTGGGCCGACGGCGACTCAGTTTCCCACAGCAGCGCGAGTTATCCCGGAGAAGGTATAGAGTCATCCTCTGAGAAATTCTGGTTCTACAACAGGCCCTTTCGCGTGCTTTCGGAGCTGCTCGCCGTGCCGGGCATGACGCTGGAGCGCATGAGAAGGATTGCTCCTTTCGTGCGGGTCTCCACCTCAAATGACACCCGGGTGAATGTGAACACCGCCCCCTACCCGGTGCTCCTCGCTCTTGGATTTCCGGAAACGCAGGCTCAGGAAGTCCTGCAGAAGCGCCTGGATCTACCAATTACCATAGCAATCCTGCGGTTATTGACCGAGGGAGATACCCAGCTCCAGCGAGCAACCAGTGTGCAGAGCCGGGAGTTCAGTGCCTATGTCGAAGTGAAAATGCCGAATATCACCCGCTGGGCCCATGCGACGCTTCAGGTCAGAGGGGGCAGCTCCAGCAGGAAGGCGAGCATCGTGGCGATTGAAACCCTGTAATCCGGGGTTTTGCCCGAAGCACAAATACTGCCTCTTGATTTATTGCATGGCTGCAGGTAGTATCGCTGGCTTAAATCTCAAGTATTCTTGTGTGCTTTTATCCCGGAAGACACTTTTATCCTCGAAAAAAAATTGGGGTAAAGGTCAGTGGCCGCGATAGCAGTGCCGCAACCAGCTTCCAGAGAGACGTACTCGATGAAGTAGCTGTCAGACTGGGGAAAAATCACCCGGGTGATTTGTGACGCAGGAAGGTACGAGATGCGCTGGCCTGAAACACTGCCGGGCAACAATGCTCTGGCGGAAGCCGGACAATTTTAACTAATGGTCTCCGTTTACCTGTAGGGAGGTAATTACATCGTGTCTAGAAGATGCCAAATCACGAAGAAGGGTAACCACAAGGGCAACACTGTCAGCCACGCTAACAACAAGCGTCGAAAGACCTGGAATGCAAACCTGCAGACCAAGCGCGTGTATGACTCTGAGTCCGGTACCTGGGTTAAGCTTCGCGTCGCAACACGCACGCTGCGCACCATCAGCAAAAAAGGTCTCGCTGCTACACTTAAGCAACACGGCCTGACGCTCGACGACGTTCGCAAGTAAACGCTGCGCAAATCCTCAGTCCCTGCACCTTTTCGGGATACTCATATATTTGAATGCAAGAGCACGTGCATGCGCGCGTGCCTTCTGCTGTACGCAGGTAGCCGCCAGCTTATTTAACGGCTGTCCTAGACACCTTCTACGTGAAGAAGCGACTGCTTTAGTGGATGTTCCTGCCGATTTCGGCGTTGATTCGCTCTACTTCGAGTTTTACGGCATCAACCCCCTGAAAGATGGGCTGGCCCGTGTTTTTGCTGTCTTTCTCAACAGCGTTTCGAAGCTTGCCGGAGTTGATTACTCCTCGCCGCTGATTGTCCGGGACGAAAACATGTCCGCAGATCTCGCACTCAATGACTACGATGATTCCGGCATACGTCACTCGCGTATGCTCTGTCTTGAATGCCTGGTCACCATCATCGCCACCGTCGTGGCCGCAATTGCAACACTGAATATTGTCTACAAACGTTTCAGCTAATCCCCGGAGCCTGAACTTAAGTGGCATCTACCGACCCTCTAAAAACCAACGGAATAAAAACCAAGCGATACTTCCTGCTCTTCTCATGTGACGGCAAAACACCGACACAAGGTTCGGAATCCTCCACGCTCCCACGCTGAAGGCCTCCGACTCATGGTGACAGGTGGCAGAATTATGAATCTACGGGGAACAGGCTGTCGAGCATGAGTAGCTCAAATGTCTCTTTCACAAAGCCGGACAAGGGCTTCACCATGAGGACACCGTCCTCGGCTTTGAGCCGCTTGTAGCACATCAGAATTTTACCGATGCCATAGGAGTTGATGATCTCAACCGCACCGAGGTCCAGCACGATAGTGCGCTCACCGCCGTTGTACAGTTTGTTAAATGCATTTCTCAGAGCCTCGCCCGCTTGCTCATTATCGAGGTCTCCCTCGATCATGATCAGTCCCTTCCCATCGCTACTTTCGGTCTGATACTCGAAATCCATTGTAATTCTCCATATATAGGTAGGCGAAATGGCCTCTTTGCAAATGAAATCTCGTCGTGAATTGCCTTGATTCAGGCAGAACAGCTCGGCTACACGACCTATTTCAATTATCGGCCTTCGATACTGCGGACTTAAACCCTTTGTTCGGGAGTCTAATGCATTTTTCGTGAATGCGTGGCTAAAAATGCGAGGGATCAGGGGCCTGCGCGCCTCTGGGATGAAATAACGCAGAAAAGGGCTGTCGGAGCGGAAAAATGCCGCTTGGGAAAAGAAGATTCTGGTGATGGGGACAAGTGTTTGATATCACTATACATAGTGCGAAAAAACAACCGTCCTCTCCTCCGAGACTACAGGACAGAAGCCAGCGTTCAAGAGCATTGTGTCAGACGGTGAATAAATTCTGCTCGTACTGTTAGTTTCGTTGCGAACTGCGACGATAAACTATCATCATACTACTGTTCGGATGTTACTATATGTTTCGCGTGCGTTACATTTCGACGGCCCGAACACTAGCAAAGGTCGAATATAAAGGTAGGTTCAGCAGTGCAGACCACGACATCAAATCTGCACACAACTCAGAAAGGAAACGGAATGGATCAGGCAGGTATCCCTGAGGAGTATAAGAATCACGTAGCGCCGGGCAAAGACTGGAAAGAGATCGTTGCCTGGGTTGGCGACCTTCCGCCGCTGCCGCATGTTGCATCTCAGGCGCTGGGTCTGATTGAAGATCCGGACACCACTGCAGGAAAGCTTGCTGAACTTCTTGGTGGCGACACTGCTCTTGCTGCCCGTGTTCTTAAAATTGCCAACTCGGCGATGTTCTCAAGACAACGCGAGATCACCACGATCAGTCAGGCGATAATGATTATCGGCTTTAAGACGCTCAAGGGAATCATCGTTGCGGCGACCCTGCGTCAGCTCAATCGAAACTTCGGCGACGTAGAAAAGATGATCTGGGAAAACTCTGCATGCACCGCTATTGGCTGCAGAATCCTGGCATCAAAGCTTCGCAAGCCCTACGTTGAGCAGGTTTTTCTTTTAGGACTGCTCCACGACCTGGGCAAACTCGTGCTCATGCGACAGGTTCCCGAGGAGTATAAAAAGGTCGTTGCCGCTGCCGCCGAGGGGAATGAATTCTCACCGACAGAGCAGGAGCAATTCGGCTACGGGCACGCACTCATTGGTGCACTCGTTGCCAAGAAGTGGAACTTCAGCATGGAGACCTGTCAGGTGATTCTGCATCACCACGATGAGCTCACCTTTCCCTTTGAAGATGAAATCGATGAACAGACCGCCCTGGTTTCCCTGGCTGACTGCATCGCGCATGTGCTCGGCTTCGGACATCCCGAAGGGTATCCGGATCTCGGACCTGAAGCGCTTCGCATCGCGGAAATGTTTGGTCTGAAAGAAGAAGACCTGGAACCAATCGCAGAAGAAATTCGCGAGGCATTCGGTGAAATGGGCGGGGCATTTATGTAAAGCCGGAAGGCATTACTGCGGCCTTACTTCCAGAGGATTATATCTGGAAGTGGTATCTGGAATTCGTAATCTGAGGATGTACTGAGCAGGCGGGCTGCCCTGGGACGGCGCTACTTTTCGCCTCCTTCGTCTTTCTTCTCCTCCACATTCTTTGTCGCCTCACTGGCTTCCTCGGCGGACCAGAGGGGCATGCGAATGGGGTATTTGGGATCGTCGAGCACCATCTGCCGCCCGATCATATTGCTTGAATTCACCACTATCGGCGCTTTCAGATTTACCGTCGTCATCGAGGCATCCGGACGAACGGACACGAGGTTAACGATAGCGACATCGTCTGCTTCTTTAAGGTCCAGGTCACGATCGCCCACCGGCAATGCAAACTGATATCCCTCGCCAAACTCAGCCGCGTTCACCACGACAAAGGCCAGATCCTCATTCTCCGTGCTCTGCAACCAGGAAAACGGGGGGTTGTACTCGAGAAGCACATACTTGGTACTTGTCGGAAATCCGATAATACCATTGATGATAGTGATCTCCGAGTCTTTTGCGACCTCGATCTCACCAAAGCGCGTCGTACTGACCTTAATTGTATCCGTCATCTAACTCTTCCTTAAGCACCGCCCTTGAAACGGCTTACAACACGGGCAAAAATGTACCCACAACGCAGCCCGAGATCATCCTCCCTGGGGTATCCCGGGTGCATCCATCTCTCAACACTCAAGCAGACTTCTGCCTACTCATCCTCCTTTTCGGACTTACCGGTAAAGGGAGCAATGGTAGGTTTTTTATCAGCCCAGGCTTTTGCGACATCTCCAAGGTCTGATGGAGTATCAGCCGCAGCAACCTTGTTCTCTTCTAAAATCTGCAGATAAATTTCTTCGCGATAAATTTTCACCGATGAAGGGGCATCTATTCCGATACGAACCTGATTACCTCGAATACCGTGGAGGGTGATTTTCACATCATCTCCAATGTACACACTCTGGCCCGGCTTACGTGTAAGTACTAGCATTTCTTACCTTCTCCTTTTCCCTGGAGTGACACTCGCGCAGAAGCGCGAAGAAACAACACCCGGCTATCCTGCCGGGTCAACGCGCGGACGATGACACATATAATTCATGCGGCACAAAAACCCTGTCCGTCAGCAAAAACATAGCAGATATACCTACATGTCAATAGAGAGAATTTATTAGGCAAAGGAGATAAGGGGAAACACAGCCGGCAGAGAGGGCCCAATCAGGCCTCAACAGGGCTGTGCCGCACTAATTTCCTAGCAAAAGATGTAGGAACTTACGCGAAATGCTCTAGATGAAATCGAGGAGAGAGAGATTGCTGATCCTCGCCCCGGTGGCAAGAAGCGCTTCCAGGTTCGTCTGCAGATTTGCGAAGGCACTCGCCGCTTCGACGACATCGGCGTCCTGAATCTCACTTCGCGCCTGCTCGGTGTTGATACCGATGTTCTCGAGGATTGACTCCGTCTGCTCGACACGGGCCAGTCGGGCACCGATACTACTCAGCTCAGTTTCAATGTCATTGGTTCGCGCGAGATCGAGCGCGGTCATGGCCTCATGAATCTGCCCCAGCTGTATCGCGAGTTCGCTGTTGTAGTTCGCGGCCGAGGGATCGCTGAGAGCGAGCTGGCGGTTGGTATTTCCAACATCTGCTACGGATTCAAGGTCATCGATGACGCCATCGGTATCTCTGTCGACCTTACTGGTCTGATAGCCGTGCAGGGCTCGCCCGAGCTGCGTGGCGGCAGAGATGGCATCTTCAAAGATGTTTCCCGAGGTGTTGATTCGAACACTCTCGGTATCACTTATCTTGACATCCCGGGTAGTCGTGTGCCCCAGCTCAGCATCTGCGGTGATAACGTTGTTCGGGGAGAATAACCAGTGTCCCCGCTCGGGGGATGCCGCCGGAGAGCCATCACCCGTACCGCCGGCATTCTCAAAGTAGTTACCTTCGTAGACAAATGGCGGGTCATCATCGTCAGTCCCACCGTAGATATACACACCCTGTTCTTTGGTATTTGCCAGGGAGGCAAGCTGATCACGCAGTTGAAAAACCTCATCTGCGATTTGCGCACGCACGTCCGGAGCCATGGTTCCGTTTACGCCCTGTGTGGCGAGTTCACGAAGGCGAATCATCACCTCATTTGCCGTCGTCATCGCGGTCTCCTGAACCGCGAGGAAGTTTGTGGCATAGGCAATGCGCTCTTTGTGTCGTTCAATGCGCTGAATGGTATTCTGCAGACCAACAACCGTTCCGGCACGAGCGGGATCATCACTGGGATCAGCGATATCCAGTCCCGACGTCAAACGATTACGCGTATCCTCCAGGTTGATCTTGGTCTTGTTCACCTGGTTGATGAAGGTATTCGTAAACTGGCTGTTAGTAACTCGAAATGCCATTTCTCAACTCGCTATTAGGCTACGCTATTGAGTAATTCAGTCAGCAGCTCATCCGCGGTTCGAATAAGCCGGGACGAGGCCTGAAATCCTCTTTGAAAGTTAATGAGCTTCGCAAACTCCTCATCGAGACTGACCCCGGAGATACTTGCCTGGATCTCCTGGAGCTGTTCCTCTCGGTCGCGATAGAGTTCAGCATCATCTGAGGCGCGACGACTGAAACCACCTGCGGTAGTCACCGTGTTTGAGTACAGTTCTTCCAGACTCATATCGGTGAGAGAGACTACACCGAGGTTGTAGCCCACACCGGGAGCGGTAGACAGCGGTGATAAAATCGCGTCAACGTTCTCGGAACCACCGGGTGATCCGACGATGGAACCGGCAACGGGGTCCAGGTCCCGCGCTGCGGCGAAGTGGCGCTCGTTACTGATGTTGAAGGTCAGCGTTTGCGCAAAGCTCGTCACGCCCGCTGCAATCACCAGGTCGAGATCGGTGTTGACGGGAACTCCGTTGGTTCCCTTTACATCACCGGTCCCCGGAAGGATATATGCCTCAGCATTATCAAAGGCGAAGAGTGCAAAGCCATTTAGTCCGCCGGTATTCACAACACCTATGGAACTGTCATTTGCTGCGTTGCCGTCAAGATCAAGGGACTGGGAATCAAAGACCAGCGGGGTTGCCGGATTCTCATCATCCTGCCCAATGTACTGGCGGTTTACGCGAGTGAGTAAGTCACGAGCAAAAAGCTCAACGCGCCCTGCAAGCTGTACCAGGTCACCGTCGGTATCAAATGCAGTCGTCGGCGCCGGAGGGATAGGCTGAGGCTGAACCCCGCGGAGAGAGAGCAGCCCGGCAATTTCCCCCTCGCCTGAATTACGAATAATATCCGTCAACTGAATATGCTGCGGTGCGCCTGAGTCGGCGTAGTTTGCAACCACATGCCCGAGGCGAATGCCGTCGAGGCCGCTGGGAAAACCATTCGGAGCCGCGTCTTCAAACGAAGGCGTCTGCGTAAACTCCAGGTCATTTGAGTTTGTGCCCTGAACCAGATTGAAACCGTTTGCGAAGTAGAGATTGACGGTATTGTCGGAGTTGTCTACTCGCTCAAAACCGACTAATTCACCCAGCTCCAGCATAAGCTGATCGCGCTGATCGCGCAGGGTAAGCGCCTCCTGATCGCTGATTTCACTTTCGCGAATCTGAGAATTTACATCGGCGATAGCACTGCTAAGACGGTTAACGTCTTCAACGATGATACCGATTCGACTATCTGCCTCCCGCTGCAGGGCTGCAATTTCGCTGTAGGTCTGTCGTATGGAAAGAACCAGTTCCTGTCCCTGCTGAACCACCTGTGTTCTCAGGGGAATACTTCCGGGACTGGTAGTGAGATTCTGCAGCGCACTGACAAACTCATTGAACTCATAGCCGATACGTCCGGCGACTCCGTCGAGGGAGAAGGACGTCTCAGCGCGGCCGAGAAATTCCTCGCGAATCTCTGCAAAGGCCCGGTCACCGGCGCGATCTTCGAGCTGGCCATTGATGAAATTATCAACAACCCGGGTGATTCGCTGAACGTCAACACCCGTCCCAACTCCGGAAACCGGAAGAGGCTGCGTGGTGACGATGTCCGGACGCCGACGGGTGTAACCAGGCGTGTTTACGTTGGCGACGTTGTCGCCAATCGTGCGAATTGCCTGAGTGTTGGCGTTGAGCGCCGACTTGGATGTTTCTAATAGATCACTGATACCCATGCTGCTTCCCGCTAAAGTTCACCTCTGTAAACGCAAGAAGTGTGCACAGTGCAGCGTATGGGGTTTTAGATATTAATTACGGCAGCTTAGAGCTTTCCTGGGTGTTTGCCACAGAAGAATTATCTTCTGGGCAGAACGATTTTGCCGCGCAAAGGGGCAATATCTACTCATCGGGAATTATAGCGCTTTAGTGATGGACTGCCATAGATGTGCCGCAGAGATGCACTCTGCGACGCCTGCCTCCAGGTCGTCTGAACAGCCCGCCGGGGCCGGCTCCATAGTGATGTGAGGCCACGGCGAAAATACGTACGGGGCGATTGCGAGGTCACTGCGGGGCTCATTTCGAGGTCAGAACACCGACCTATGCTGAGCTTGTGTATCTACCGCTGCGACTGGCAAAAGCAGAATCGGACTCCTCGCTGGCGAGCCTGCCTTTGCGACCGTAGGTCGGCAGGTCAGATGCCGGTGATGAGCGCATTATGGAAATCGTTGAAGCGATGATTCCCAGAGACTGCTTGATCAAATCACCATTCTGCTCGTTCAGTTTTTTTACCGACTCGGCAGACATCTTGAGTTCCTCGCCTGTCTTTTGAAGCTCTTCACTAATCGCTTTCTCATCGCAGGTAGCAATAACCTCAAGAAACGGCTTCTTCTGTGTGCCCCCCTTGCTGTCACCGGAGATATCCATGGCTTCAAGCACACTCGCGCGCTCACGCTCAAGCGCTACCGCTTCGCCAATCAGCTTTTCTTTCTGACCACCGATATCGAGTATGCGCTCCTGATCGAGCTTTACGATCGCCGCGCGCTCGACAGACAGCAGGCGAAGTATCTTGTCCTGATAGGATAATTCCTTCTGCAGAATTCGAAGAAGCTTTCTATAATCCGACATGAGTTCTCCTCCAAATGCCCACCTGCGGAGCTTTCACTCCGGCAAAAAACCTTCGGCAAAACCGAGACGAGCAATTTGTTAATGCTTATGCGATTGATTCAGTATCCGCGGCAAAAGAAACCATTGAGCGAGCTACATCAGTTGACTCAACTGAAAACTCACCGGCTTGTACTTTTGCTTTTAACTCAGACACCTTCGCTGATCGGGCACTCTCATCGTCGGCCAGGATGTTAGACAACTGCGAGAGCTGTCTTGAGAGAGCAGAAATGCTGACACTGTCCTGACCTGGACGGCGCGCTGCATTACCCTCATTCTGGGCTTGGTATGTCGATGCGACCCGATTGCGTTGGACGGACTGAGAGGAAGTTTGAGCGTTGCCACGCTCGAATAGCTTTTTAATTTCCATTTAGTTTTCGTCCTTCCGTTGATGGGCCCGCTTACTTCCGATATCCGGTGGAAGATTAGACTATCCTTGGCCAATTACAGAACCTTGTGTTTGGTGTCTCGGCCGGTTTTCAGTCTAACTTGAACAAAATATCGAAAAGTGACGCGATTTCCTTACGTTAACCGCCCCCGTCGGGCTCCCATTTCCGCAACAATTAGTCATTTTTGCTGAAACTTCCCTGCACCCTTAGGATGCACCGTCGGTCTGTTTCAGTAGCTGTTTTTTCACAAACTCTTTCACACCAATTCCTCGCCCCTCAGACACCGAGTCTGCTACGGCCTGGTTCAGCATATCCTGGTAAATCTTGGCCTGGTTGCTGTCCTCGCCGAACATCCCTGTGGTTTCTACTGTTTCCCACATAGACTTAAGCATTTGATGCAATAATAATGCCTCAAACCCGCTGGCCGCTTTTTCCACCTCCGCATCGGAGGTAAGTGCCTTAGATTGTATGGACTTTGCCTTGTCGAGGGCAGCACTCTGCTGGGCCGAATCCAGGGGAGAGGCACCGGCGAGTGTCGAGATCTTATCCACGCTCTGTCACCCTTTTTGACACCCCCGGAACAAACTCCGGGCGCATTTCATATTGTTTTACTGGGGCTTTCCGCACTACATCACCTCCAGTTCGGCCTGAAGTGCACCGGCTTTCTTCATTGCCTGGAAAATTGATATCAAATCTCGCGGGGTAGCTCCCAGACCATTCAGGGCATTCACTACTTCGCCGAGGCTGACTGACTTCTCAACGATAGCGAGTTTGGCTTCACCTTCCGTAACCTCAACATCGCCGTTATCAACCACCGCGGTTTCTCCTCCGGCCAATGCATTGGGCTGCGCCACCTGTGTTTCATTGCGAATACTGATGTTCAGGTTCCCGTGCGCAAGAGCGACGGTTGATACGCGGACATTTTCTCCGATGATGATGGTTCCCGTGCGTTCATTGACCACGACCTTTGCGCCGGTGTCAGGCTCTACTTCCAGTTCCTCGATTTTTGCGAGCAGATGAATCGGCTGCCGGGCAAGCTCCGGATCAAGTGGCAGGACCACGCTGGCACTATCAATCGCCTGAGCACGCGGAGCACCGATGATGCTGTTAATTGCCGCCTGCACCCGAGTCACCGTGGTGAAATCCGGTTTTCTCAGAACAACGCGGATCTGACCCTGTGCAAACAAATCAAAGGGAATAGCGCGCTCAATTGATGCTCCGCGGGGAATGGTTCCCACCGTCGCATGATTCTTCTGCGCAGTATCACCGCCGCCTTCTACGATAAAGCCACCGAGAGAGACCGGACCCTGCGCAACGGCATACACCTGACCGTCAGCACCTTTTAGTGGTGTCATCAGCAAGACGCCGCCCTGCAGGGTTTTTGCGTCTCCGATGGAAGAGATAGTCACATCGATCTTTGATCCCGGCCGCGAAAAGGGAGGCAGGGTCGCCGTAACAATCACCGCGGCCACGTTTGATAATTTCAGGTCCTCGCTGTTTACCCGTATACCGAGACGCTCAAGAAAGTTGGACATCGCCTGCGGAGTAAAAGCCGCACCTCGCTTATCGCCCGTGCCTTCGAGTCCGACGACAAGGCCATACCCGATGAGTTCGTTACCCCGAACGCCCTCGATGTCGGCAATATCCTTGAGACGAGCGGCAGACACCGGCTCAGCGAGCAACAACAAGACGCTCATCAAGAAAAACAGCAGTTTATGCTTCATACCTTTTCTCACAGCATTTCCCCCAATACAGCAGTTTAAAACGGCCAAACAAACTTGAACAATCGCGCGCCCCAACCCGGGGTCTGCTCATCACCGACGACTCCTCGACCGTATAAATCGATCCGCATGTTTGCGATGCGGTTTGAGTCGACCTGGTTGTTCGATGAAATATCACGAGGTCTGATAAGTCCGCTGATCACCATCACTTCCTCTTCGGCATTGATGGAGACGATCTTTGTGCCCTCTACACGGAGCAGACCATTCGGAAAGACCTCCATAATCACTGCTGAGATCTGTCCGCTCAGGCGGCCTTCCCGTTCGGTTTCCCCGGTTCCGGTAAACTCCACCTGAGTGGATGCATTAATTAACTGAGAAGGATCCAGACTGGTGTTGTTTGCCGCCCATTTGCTGGTCTCAATTCCAAAGAACTCAGTAATACCGGCGAGAAGATCAAACTCATTGGTGGTCTCGGTCTCAGCCTTCTTACTACCCTTTGTGCTTTCGTTAATGGTTATCGTTAAGACATCCATAGCCTGAAAGGCACGATGGTCAGTAAACAGAAAGGCTCCCTGTGCCTCATCCGGCCAGAGTGAAGGATTGTGACGCATCTGCCCGGTATGATACGGAGCGCGACTGCCCGGGGGCATTGCTGCTACTGGGGGATGGGGAAACTGCCCGGATACACCCGAAGTAGTACCCGGGACAGCTCCCCCATTTTGAAAATCTACCGGCGTCGGCGCTACGGCCGAGCCCTTCAGTGAAAATCCCTGATCGAGATAGCGTCGATCTCCGGTAAACTGAGCTCGCATCAGCTTGTTCGGTGAACGCACCTCCCTGATGGGAAGGGGCGCTGAAGTCGGCTGATTACCATAGGCCGACATACTCGCACGGGTGCGCTGGTCCTGAGGATTTCTCCCAAGCGCCATTGCCGGCGTGCTGCCGGCCATCGCCTGCTGTCGAGCCTCATAGGCTGATACCGGCTGCCTGCGGGCTTGCGCGGCATCTGCATACGCTGCCGGCATATCTCCGTAGGGACGGGGAGCCTGCGCCGCCGCGACAGGTGCCGCCGAACGCGCACGATGGAAAGAGTAATCCTGAGCCGTGCCGTTGTGCACCGCACGTGCGAAAGACTCTGCAGGAACTATCGACGGCGCTTCCTGCTCATTCGCTCTCATGTTCGCGCACGCAGTAGCAAGCAATACCGATAGTACGGGGCATAGCTTTCTCATAATGTGCTTTTTCATTCTGCCCGTTTTCATTCTACACTGACCTCTACGTTGTTCTCATCGATGACAATTCCACGAATTATCTTGCTTGAGCTGTCATTCTTCACCCGAATACGCTGCCCGCGCAGGCCATCCTGCATCGCGACTCCGCTTGCGGTAGCGAGTAGCCCACCGCTGGAGTAGCGCATAGTCACGCGCTTTCCCTGGACAATCGTCGGGGGGATATCAATAAAACTCTCTCGAATTGGTCCGCCGGCAGATATTCTGCTCTTTAGTCGCTTACCGACAAGACTATCTACCTCGGCAACGATATCAGCAGGCTGCTTAAAGAGATTCAGGCGAACGAGTTCCACATCAGACGGAGAAATCAGCATGCCGCGCTCCAGCGTTTTATTGAGCACGGGCACTTCGCGCCAATCATCAACGACAGCGGTTGCCAGAAATCTTGCGGCTGACTCACCGTCGATAAGGGCGTTTATCTTCAGGGGAACCTTGCCGCCATTGAGTTGTCCAACGCGGGCTACTTCAAACGTCGTGGTCCCTTCCGGAACTACCTGCCCGTGGGTCCAGCGCACATCGCGAACCTTCACATCAAGACTGGCATCCTTGCGCAGGGAGGCTGCAACGGCATCAAGGACCTCCTTCTTGGTAAGCACACGTCCGGCGCGAGTTACATTAACCAGGCGTGGAATGGCGTAACCAAGCGTATCCGAGGGGATACCCGCTGCTTCTATGGCAGCAAGAATCTTTACCCCTGAAACAACGGTGCTCATACGGGGTGCCGGTGCTTCGCCGAGATTTATCTCCTTGAGGGCAGCAACAACGGCATCATGTTCTTTGTGTTTGGCCCGAATCGTCGCAATCTCGCCGAGGTAAATTCGATCGGAATCAATGCTCACCTCGGATGCAATGCGCAGACGAGGACGATCGCCGCTGTCTGCGATGGCAAGCGCCGGCAAAAGCAGAAGTAGAGCTGCGAAGAGCAGTCTTCGAATAGGACGTAGTGTAGCGTGCATACCCTTACCTGGTAATTTCATTATCGCTTAACATTAATCGCACTGGACAGAAGCGCATCAGCAGTCTGAATCACTTTCGAGTTTGCCTCGTATGCCCGCTGTCCGGTCACCATCTGAACAATCTCTTCAACGACGCTGACGTTAGAACTCTCCAGAAAACCCTGTGCAATGGTTCCCGTTCCCGTTTCACCTGGTGTTGAAAGTGTGGCAGCACCTGAGGCCTCGGTTTCTTCAAAAAGATTTCGCCCCATCGCGCGTAAACCACCGGGGTTCTGAAATCGAGCTACCTGAATCTGGCCCACCTGGGTAGCCGCCGCAGCGCCAGGCTGACGAACGGACACAATACCGTCAGAGGAAATAGTAATTCCGAGTGTATCGGCGGGAATGGTGATAGCCGGTGTGAGCTGGAAGCCATCGGAGTTTACGAGAATTCCGTTTTCATCAAGCTTAAAGGCACCATCCCGACTGTAGGCAAGATCTCCGTTTGGCAGCGTAATCTGAAAGAAGCCGTCTCCCTCAATCGCCGTATCGAGCGGATTCGAAGTCGACTGAAAATCACCCTGCGAATAGATCTTACTGACCGCAGCAGGACGGGCACCAAGACCGATCTGAATACCGGTAGGGCTGCTGCCCTGCTGGTTTGCAGCGCTTCCCGGCTCCTCGACGATCTGATACATCAGGTCCTGAAAATCAGCGCGACTTTTCTTAAAGCCGGAGGTGTTTACGTTGGCCAGGTTGTTTGCAATGACATCGAGATTCAATTGCTGAGCAATCATCCCGGTGGCCGCAGTAAAGAGTGAACGTATCATATAACCTCCTTAGGTTTTCCTATAACATCAGGATGTTTCATCAAGGGGACTCCTGAACTCCCGTCAGTCAGACAGAATGGCCTGTCTAACCGCTGGAACGACTACTTCTAATCGCTCGATCATTTAACTCATTCATGGTCTGCATGGTCTTCGTATAACTTTCGAATGAACGCTGTGCCGCGATCATCTTCACCATGGAATCCACCACATTCACATTGGGCATTTCTACTGACTGGGGAACTACATCAGCTTGCTCCGGTCTGGCATCATCCGGTCGTTCAAGCTTAAAGCGCGTTCCTTCAACTCGTGTTAGCTGCGAGGTATCGTCAATCCTGACCGTTCGAAGAGTACCTACGGTTTCTCCGTCTATCAGCACCGAGCCATTACTGCTTATGCGAGGAATTCCACCGGCAACCGTAATCGGACCGCCCTCACCCAATACGGGCTTACCATCCGGGGTCACCAGCGTTCCCGTGCTATCCAGCGTAAAGTTTCCGGCCCGGGTAAACTCGGGGCCTTCATTTCCCTGAATCGTAAAAAACTGATTCGGGTCTCTAAGGGCCACGTTAAGCGGATTTCCGGTAAACTCCACCGGACCCGGGGTGAAGTCGGTCATGGTTTCAATATCAACCACACCCGGTGTTCTCAGGTGATCATCTTTAGCGCGGGGATCCGTGCTCACGGCACTTGCCAGCGTGTCAGAGAATTCCTGTTTTCGGCTGACAAGACGCTCCGCCTTGTATCCGACGGTGTTCACATTCGCCAGGTTGTTTGCCACAACCTGTAAACGCCTTGATTCGAGTAGCCCGCCTGAAGCTGCTACGTATGCTCCTCTATCCACTTGCGTATCTCCTCACTGTTATTTGCCCTGCTATAAGAGCGCCAGCTCTCGTTCAATATCCTCATCGAGATTTCTTGAAGGCAGATCCTCCTCAATCTCCTGCTGAAGTTCGATAGCCGCTCTGCGCTCTTCTTCGCGCTCCTCATGCAGAATTCTTCCAAATTTTCCCGGAGTGAATTCTCGAGCCGCCTGCTGGGGTGCGATAATCTGCGGTTTATTCTTCGGCGCCGGCCTGCTCAGCGGAAGCGTGTCATCAAGAGAGGTCTCCCCTTCTGAATCTACTACCGGGTTCTCTCTGCGTGCCTTTATCTTCGCTTCCTCGCGCATGAGCTGGTCGAGAAGACGTATTTCCGACACCGGTAAATCAACCTTGCGCGCCACGATGTGAAGTTCCTTACCCGCGGTGAGCAATCGTCTTGCTATCCGATAGGTGACAACATCCATGATGCTCGTCTGCTCAAAGGTCTGTTGAGAAAGACGCTCATCTTCTTCAAGCTCCTCCTCACTTTTTTCGAGTTCAATCGCCTCTCTTGAGAATGTGGTCGGCATACTCGCCGAAGCTAAGTTCTGTGCACTCGCCATTGACTGTTGGGCCGCTTCGACCAGGGAATTCATCTCTTTCCCGGTAAACTGTGCCCCATTGAATTGAGACCCATTAGCCTGAGACCCCGCAGACTGCGCATCCGCAAACGCAGACTCTGAGAAAGCCGCTGGTGGAACTTTGGAGCGGGTATATCCCTGAAGAGATGGTCCTTCACCCGCACCCGTTCCGGGCTCTTTGTTTAGTGATGGGGCAGGGGCAGACTGATAGGAAGAAGTCTCTCTATCTGTTGCTGTGCACCAGGTCTCGTTTGGAAAATCATCATCAGCGCCGCTACCTTCCTGTGCTGATAATCCTGCGTTCTGAGTCACCCGCGACTCTGCCGCTTCGAGTTTAGTGAGAAGGGTTTCCAGTTCTGTGCGTCGCTTTTGCAGACTGCGATCAAGCCGGCTGCTTGCCGCACCTGCCTCGGCGATGAGATCCTTAAGACCGTGCTGTAAGGCTTCCAGCTCATCCTTCCAACGAGAACGACGTCCCTCTCCTGAACCGGAAGATGCGGTGAACAAACTGCGACCACAGACAAGTGCAACGAGGAGCACAAATGCCGTGTCTATCACGCTCTGCATATCAATACTTTCGAGTGCCATTAACCTTCTCCCCCGCATGCCCTGAAACCTGCCTGTTTCCGGAAATGCGGTGCTGTTTATCTACAAACAGAATGTAAAACCTCCCTGCCGCCTTTCTTGCACTAATTTAATAGCCATTAGTGTCAAGAGAATGTCTCTCCCGCCAAAATCCCTCGTCAGAAGTTTGGCGAAAACAGCAGAGTATCAAAGCCTGCCATCTCAGTAGCAGGAGTCTGGAAGACTGATAACATCCTATGTTTACTACACAATTATCAGAAACCTCCGCTCCAGACCCTCAAAGCGCAAATCCCGATGCAGCCTGAGCCACTCTAGATATTGCAACTCGCGAACCACTTTGGCACGGCAGCTAAAATTCCTTTCCAGAAAAAACCCAGTTATTCCGATAGAACATATAGGGTTGCTCACAAGGAGCGCTCTCTAAGGTGGTGTGACTACGGGGAAACGTGATGCAGACCCCGGACAGAGCGCACCGATGCGTGTAAAGCAATGGCCCGTGAATCTGCCGGGCAGGGTTTGAGCTAAGAGTTCGAGCATATGGTTAAAATTGTAATCGCAGACGATCACGTAGTTTTGCGCAAAGGCTTAAAGTCTCTCCTCTGCGCCGTAGAGGAGTGGGACGTTGTCGCTGAAGCTGGTGATGGTTTTGAAGTTCTCCCACTCATTGAAGAGCACTCCCCGGATCTCGTTATCCTGGATCTCACCATGCCGAACCTCGGCGGTCTGGAGACCATCGTTCGACTGCAGAAGTTAAAGGATACTCCCCGCATTCTCGTGCTCTCGGCAAAAGATGATGACATCTCTGTTGCTGAGGCAATCCGCGCAGGCGCAAAGGGCTATCTGCCGAAAAGTTCCGAACACGAGGAACTTACCTTTGCCATTAAAGCGCTTCTCAAAGGTCACTCGTATATCAGTCCCTCGGTTGCCAACGGCGTGCTCCAGAGAGATCCGAACTCCGCAGAGGACAACTCCTCACCTCTGTCTGCACTTTCCGCGCGTGAGCGAGAGGTCATGAAACTCCTGAGTGAGGGAAAGCCAAATCGGGAAGTAGCAAAGCTTCTGCACATATCTCCGAGGACGATCGACAGTCATCGCTCAAACATCATGAAGAAGCTGGACATCAGCAGCAATGCCGAGCTGGTTCAGTTTGCGGTGAAATACGGTCTGATCGAGTAGGACTGCCTATTGTCCCTTAGCCGAGGGATTCCAGACCACCGCCCGCTCACCCTGTGCGTACTTAATCCATGCCGAAAGAATTGCTGCGTTTGATACGCAGAGAAAGAGAGGCACCTTCACAAAGGGGATCCGCGCCAGGGGCTGGATGTAAAAACCAAGCAGCGCCAGAGCATAAAACCCCAGCAAAAGCAGAAGTAAGATAGCGAACAAGGTTGAAGAAAAAGCAGCTATCAGGCAGCTAAGCGTTCCGAGCACCATAAACCAGGGCACGAGCCAGCGACAGAGCTTATGGCTTGCGATCTGCCAGGAGAACAGGCCGAATCGAATCGGATTTAGGACCTCCAGTCTCGACATGAAGGTCGTAATCCCACGCAGCACCGTGCGCACTTTTCTGGAAAACTCCTCTCGTTCGCTTCTCACAGCCTTGTACGACCCGATTACGTCGGGCGCATGCACTCCTCTGAGTTTATTGCGCTTTGTTTCGATCAGAAGAGCAAAGTCGCTGGGAATATCAGTTTGCAGATTCGCACAAAGCGAGCGACGAACGGCAAAACAGGAGCCACTCAGTCCAACGAGGCTGTTAAAATCAGACTCCAGATCTCGCAGCCACATTTCATAGGCCACATAGAGTCCTTCACCACTGCTCGTTCCGGAGTCGGAGACGACATTATCCTCACTGCTTACCGCACCGATTGAAGGATCTTCAAAATAGCGTCCAAAGGATTCAAGCGCCTGATCATTTAGTTCAATCTTGGCGTCGGTAAATACCAGTATCTCCCCTCTGGCACTTTCTATTGCCGCCTTCTGTGCGCTTTCCTTACCGCCACGCTCGGGCAGGCTCACAAGCTTTACTCCCTTCCCGGCAAAACTCTTAACAATATCGTCGGTACCGTCATCACTGGCATCACTTGCGACGATGAGTTCCACATCCGAGTTTGCGTCAGCAATCCAGCGCGCAAGAGCAACCCTGCGGTAGGAAAGCGCCAGAGTCGCCTCGATTTTCTCGCGAATGACCGCAGATTCATTACGCACCGTAATAATCACGCTCAGCGCAGGGAGCGCAGCACTCTGCTCAGGGGGACTTACTTTCGGCTTTCCCTTTCCCAGACCAAGACTTCGAAATCCATGCAGGCAAAGCCCGTAACCCACGTATGCATAGAAAACAAAGAGGAGGCACAGAATCGTAAGAAGTTGCATATGCTTGTGTCTTATTTTTGCGCTAAAGCCTGCACCAATTGCAGCGCTATAAACTTAAATGCATTTTTGAATAATGGCGAGTGTTCTCTCTCGATCTCTCTCTCCAACATAGACGTGGGTCGGCAGGGTAAGGATTCGCTTAGAAACAGAGCGCGCCTGCGCTACATCTTCACCGCTCACATGCCCATCCAGGGCCGGATACTCATTGAGCACAGAGGGGTATGAGGCACTGGCGCCAAGTCCTGCGCGAAGCAAAGCGCTGAGTGCGGCGTCGCGTTGCTTTTCCCCGGCAAAGACCAGGGGGTAGCGAATCGGACAATCCCCTTCGTTTGCCCGGATTTTATACGGTTGGACCAGGGGTAATTCCGTAAGAATCTCACTCCAGGCATCTGCGGCATGTTTCAGGCCCGAAGCTCGGCTCCCCGCGTCATGAAGTTGCGCCAAAACGGCAGCGGCCTGCATGCGAGAAAGTTTTTGCGGCTCATGATTGAGGTCGCAATGCGTCTCTCCCAGCCCAAGAGCCGGAATCCTCGCCGGTATGCCGTAGAGCCAGGGCATCTCAAAGAGAAAGTATGCCAGGGAAAGAAGCAGGCTCTTACACTCGGACGCGATATTCTGCGCTACGGCATGGCAATCCGCCGATTCTGATGCATCCGCAGAGGTA
Source organism: bacterium (assembly GCA_030433295.1). Taxonomy (GTDB): domain Bacteria; phylum Bdellovibrionota_C; class UBA2361; order SZUA-149; family SZUA-149; genus JAUIMJ01. The sequence continues at coordinate 29,558 of JAUIMJ010000009.1, forward strand.
GCGTCACGATCAGCGGGCACCTCTGAGCCACGATCGGCACCGCGAAGCATTGCCCCTCCGCCGAGTCCGCAAATCGCCTTTCCTCTGGAAAAGCTCAGCACACCATAATCCGCACCGCGGGCACCGAGAAGCGCCTTCCCATCGTACGACAGGGCTGCCTGGCAGGCATCATCGACGAGCGTCAGCCCTTTTCCGAGCCAGCGCCGCATATCATCCGCAAGTCCGTACAGGTTAGAAAAAAGAAGCACATCACACTCAGACACGTCGACCCCCTCGGCGATATCAAGTGTCTCTGCATCCACATCCAATGCGACGATAGTACATCCGGCCTGAATCGCTGCCACCGCAACATCCGGACAGGTGTAGGCACTCATTCCGATGCGCAGCGAACGCCCGTCGTGTTTGCCTCTAATCTCGGTAAAACAACGTCGAAGCGCATCTTTTCCGCTTCCTTCGAGCAAAACATCGGTTTTGGCATAGCGATCCGCCAATACCCCGGCACACGCCAGGGCCCAGGAACCTTCGGGTGATTGCGCAAGGCTTCTCAACGCTCTAATAATAGCGAAGGGAGAGGAGAATCCCCCGGCGGGGGCAAGGACTCTTAAACGTGTTGGTTTCGTATACGCCATGACTTTGTGATCTACTATACCCAAGCTCTGTAATGCTAAACGTAATTTCAGTCGACGTCGAGGAGTACTTCCACGCAGCAAACCTCGAGCCTTTCATAGGCCCGCAGCGCTGGCACAGCGTTCCGAGCAGGGTGGTGGCTTCGACTGAACGTACGCTTGAGCTCTTCGCATCCGGGAATGCGCGCGGAACGTTTTTTATCCTCGGCTCAACGGCCAGAAGACATCCGGACCTGGTGCGCAGGATCGCTGACGCCGGACACGAAATCGCATCACATGGCTACGGGCATCGGCTCGCCTACGAACAGTCTCCCCGCTCCTTTTATCGCGACATCGTAAAGAGCAAACGCATACTCGAAGATATTTCAGGCAAGGAAGTTCTGGGATATCGGGCTCCGAATTTTTCAATCAAGGAAGAAAACGCCTGGGCTTACGATGAACTGATTCGAGCTGGCTATCGCTACGACTCAAGTCTGTACCCCATATGGCATCCTCGCTACGCAAACACGCAGCGCAGTCTGGATGCTGAAATCATTTCCCGAGACAGCGGTCAGATTGCCGTCTTCCCGCTGGCGGTTGCCGAGTATCAGCTATTCGGACGCCGACTGCGCGTTCCCGTTGCCGGCGGTGCCTACTGGCGGCTTTTTCCGCGATGCCTGATGAAACACGGTCTTTCGCAAATCAACAAAAACGGAAAGTACTTCATCACCTACTTCCACCCCTGGGAACTGGATGCAGGACAACCAATCGTCAAAGGAATGGGATTTCTAACCCGACTAAGGCACTACGGCGGAGTCGAGTGCTTTGACGATACCATCAGCTACTTTCTCCAGCGATTCACCTTCGCGCCACTCATAGAAGCAGCAAAACAAAGCTCATCGATCGCAGAAGCTGTAGATCTACCTACTCCTTAAACCCAAACCAAAGCCCTCTCTGCGTGCTCTGTGTGCTCTGTGTGCTCTGTGTTTCAATTCCCCGAAACCACAAAAGCCAGCCATCTCACACATGAACTCCCTCACTGCGCTTAATCGCCTTCGCCGAAAGGACAACAGCTGCTCGGGGATCAAGGTATTTTAAACACAGAGCACGCAGAGCACACAGAGGGGTAAAGAGCTGGTTCTCGCTCTCTGATTGCTCCCTCAATCCAGGCTCGCCGTGCGCGGAAACATCTCGGACCAAGTCTCAAGCAATACAAAAACACAAGAAGCGACACCCTCCCCTACACCTCTCTGCGTGCTCTGTGTGCTCTGTGTTTCAATTCCCCGAAACCATAAAAGCCAGCCATCTCACACATGAACTCCCTCACTGCGCTTAATCGCCTTCGCCGAAAGGACAACAGCTGCTCGGGGATCAAGGTATTTTAAACACAGAGCACACAGAGCACGCAGAGGGGAAAAGAGCTGGGGTGCTGATGCCTTGATGTGCAAAAACAGCATATAGAAGCCCCTGAATGCTCAGAACTTCACTTCAGGTATTTGATTGCGGTGTTTTAAACCCTGAAGTACTCTGGATTTTTTATTCTACTTGATTTATTTTCCCCGGGGCCACATGTCTGTGGTCCAATGTTGTTTTTAACGATCTAGTTTCTTACTCGATGATACGCGTCACAGAAGCAAGCGATGTAGACCATCGCCGATGGGAGGACTACCTCCAGACTACGAATGTAAGCCATCATGCCTACTGCTGGCACTGGCGCAGCATCATCCGGGAATCCTTCGCGCATACTCCCCACTACCTGATTGCCGAAAACGATGACCCGGAGAACACCTCCGAGACAAAAGAGGTCGTCGGCATACTTCCACTCTATCACGTAAAAAGCATGCTCTTTGGTTCGGCACTTATTTCTATGCCCTATCTGAACAGCGGCGGTATTCTTGCTAACTCTGACGAGGCATTTGACGAGCTGCTCAAAGCGGCCGCTGAGCTGAGCAGGAATCTGGAAGTCGATTATCTTGAGCTGCGACACCGCGGTGCCCTTAATCCTATTCCCGATGGCTTGCAGGAGCGTTCACACAAGGTCTCTATGGTGCTGCCGCTTATGGCCAGCGCCGAGGAGCTGTTCTCTTCGTTTAAACCCAAGCTGCGAAGTCAGATACGGCGGCCGTCAAAAAGCGGTATGTACGCGCAGGTCTCCACCGATGATATTCCGGTCGATAAAGCACTGTCTGCATTTTTTGCCGTTTTCTCAGAGCATATGCGTGACCTGGGAACGCCGGTGTTTCCCAAGAAGCTCTTCTGGGAAACCCATCGACGATTCGGCGACAATTGCAGGATTATCACGGTGTGGTCGGAAGGTAATCCGGTGGCCGCCGGTATCACCGTTAGGCAGCAGAATACCGTTGAGATCCCCTGGGCATCTGCTCTTCGCCGCTTTAACAAGCACTCGCCAAATATGCTGCTCTACTGGGAGGCGATAAAAACGGCTGCCAATGAAGGCGCAGAGTTTTTTGATTTCGGCAGATCCTCGTTCAACACCGGCACCCAGCGCTTCAAACAGCAGTGGGGAGCCACTCCCGTGCCCCTGCACTGGTACTACCACATTAATCGCGGTGAGATTCCGGATATCAACCCGGCAAATCCAAAATACGCCGCAGTGGTAAAATGCTGGAGCAAACTTCCCCTGCCGCTTGCTAATACGGTCGGCCCCTGGCTCACCCGCAGCCTGCCATAGAGAGGTCTGAGGAATGAATCGCGACTCAGCCGAAACGCTTCTCGTGCTTGATGGTGAGAGTCGCGCGGCCCTTGCCGTCGTGCGTTCTCTGGGGAAACAGGGAAAGCGCGTTGTTGTCGCCTCCTTCAAGCAAAAGGGACTTGCCGGGTACAGCAAGTACGCCGACAGGCACATTCCCTGCCCTTGCGCAGATGAAGACCCGGAAACCTTTTGCTCCTGGCTTAGAACTACGCTGCAGGAAGAGACATTCACTCATCTTCTTCCGATCACCGACACCAGCCTTCGTCTCGCTCTCAGCATTGAAGAGGAGATTCGAAAACTCACGACTCTTCCCTTCGTCTCCGCTGAAGTGTTTGAGGCAGTCAGCAATAAGGACCACTTACTTGCAGAGGCCTCGAGTCTGGGCCTTCGCTGCCCGCAGTCGATTAGCCTTCTGCAACATCATGAGCAGAGCGAAGAACAGCTACAGCAGATTCGCGCATTCAGCTACCCGGCTGTCGCAAAGCCGGTTCAGTCCAGCGAACATCAGGGAGAAAAAAGAATTCAGTCCGAGATTCGATACTTTGATTCGGCGGAGGACGCTGTCGCTTTCTTCTCGCGACAGGAGACAGACGAAGGAGTTCGCTATCTTCTGCAGGAGCGAATTCAGGGACGGGGACTTGGGGTGTTTGCCGTTTGTGCAGAAGGACAGGCCATACAGTTCTTTGCCCATCGACGTATTCTCGAAAAGCCTCCCAGCGGAGGAAGAAGTGTTTTGAGCAGGCTCCGGTAGAACAGGCTCGCGCTCTGCTTGAGCACTATCGCTGGGACGGGGTGGCCATGGTCGAGTTCAAGCAGAACGAGGGCGGTGATTCTTACCTGATGGAGATCAATCCGAGATTCTGGGGCTCCCTGCAGCTTGCCATTGACGCAGGCCGGGATTTTCCTGCCCTGCTACTTCAGATTTTTCCCTCGGGCGCAGAAGCAGACCGGGAGGCAATCGACAGTATCCGCGCATCTGAGCAGCCCTTTGCCCATGGTTGCAGACTCCGCTGGACACTTGGCTGCCTGGATCACTTCCTCATTCGCCTCAAGCAGGATCCCGGATCAACTCTCGGCGATACCCTGCTGAGAAACGCCTTACATTTCTTTGTTCGCTCCGGGGACACTGTCGGGGTAAAAGTACGCACAAAGCTCGAAGTGCTGCGAATGGAGGACCCTCGTCCCTTCCTTGTTGAGCTCAAGCAGTATGTGCTGCAGATACTGAAAATCGCCTGAGAAGGAACCCTGGACTTGTCAGAAGAGATGAACATTTTAATTTTTATTGAGTCGGGCGGACCGGGT
>JAUIMJ010000277.1 GCA_030433295.1 bacterium
AGGTAAGAAACCCCTTCCATTTGAGCGCAGCCTCAATACGGCGCAGCTGCCAGGCGATAAGCAGAGCAAGAGGAAGGGTCCACGCGGCCCCGGAGAGAAAGACATAGCCCAACTGACAAAGAGATAACTGGACTGCATCGATCCAGGTCTCAGGCTTTTGCAACAGCGAGCTTAGACTTGTCGCATAGCCGGATTCTCGGGATGAACCAAAAATTCTAATGTAGCTCAGGTACGGGAGAAATGCGGCACTGAGAAAGGCTACGGCGATGAGAAGCATCCGTTTGATCCCTAACACGCTGCGATACACCCAGAGCAGCGGGATAAGCCCACAGAGCACAGCAATCCCCGGTGCACGAGTCAAAGGCAACAGAGCAACGACTATCAGCAGCGCAAAAAAATGAACCTTGCTCTCAATAGTTCGCCGAAAATCAACGACGAGAAACGCAAGAATCCCGAGAAAAGCAAACACCGCATTCTCAGTCATCACATAGTAGTTAAACACAAAAGGAGTTGCCAGCGTGCCAAGGGCCAGGGGAATCAGAATTGATCTGTCTCTGGTAAGCCGCTGAATTGCGAGAGCTGAAAAAAACAGCATCAGAGAACCAAGTGCAGCATTAACGCCGAATACGAACTGCAGGCGCAGGGGATGCGAAAACAAAACCCAGGGCGCAATCAGCGCGTAGTACACAATTCCGGCAGAGCTTTTCTCGAAGGGATAGTCAGTGCCATCAAGTTCGAGCACACCCTGCGCATAGTAAATCGCACGGTTCAGTGCGTTGTAATCGTCAGCAAACAGCGCTGATGTTGGAACATCAACACCGATGGCAAGCTTAGCGACAAAAGTAAGTATCGCTATGAATGCAATATAGCGGATTGGCAATTCTTTACCCGACGTCGCTGCGCTGGTGGCCTGGCGCAGGATCTGCCCACCAGCATCTTCTGAGTCCTCGGAGACCCTGATGCTGCTGTTGTTATTTTTACGCTGCGACATGAAACGGCTTTGATTATTCGAAGATATGCGATCTGCCTGGAAGTATCCTCGCGAAGCTCCAAAATCCAAAGGAGACCTTCTTGTTTTTCAAACAGGAGCAGAGAAGCAAATCCCGGGACAAGGGCTACTGCTTCCTTATAATGAATACGGGTGTATTGTCACGCCAATTGAGCGTGGTATCTATTTGCACTCGCCGAAAATGGCACTATAGTGGGCTCCGCTGCCTGCAGCTGTTTCCCGCTTACCGATACGCCTCAGATAGATTGGCATACGACCTATGGATATTTCCTTCGTTATTCCCGTATACAATGAACACGAGCTCGTTGTTACGGCCGTCGAATCGCTTCTGCAGCAGTGTTACCAGGGCGGGACGATCGAAATCGTTGTCGTCAATGACGGTTCCACAGATGGCACACGGGAAGCCCTGGATTCTTTGCTGGCAGCAAATGACTCAAACAAATCGGCAAAGCATACGCTTCGGATCTTTCACCTCGAAGAAAATAAGGGGCGCGCCCATGCCCGCTACTTTGGCGCAAAACAGGCTACACACCATGCCATAGTCCTCTTTGACTCTCGCCTGTTCGCAAAACCGGATTTTCTAAACTCACTGGTCGCCGATTTTCCTATTGTCATGGTCGGTAACGTAGAACAGCAGAAGCCTAGTTGGATCGGCACCACACTCGAACTCCTGAGACGGCAGACCTTTTCAGTCTACTACAAGGCCAGCGCTAGCAGTGAACCGTACTATCATATCACTGCCGAGAACTTTGATTCTTCTCCGAAGGGAACAACCTGTCTCTTCTTTACAGACAAAAACACCTTCCTCCATGCATCCGACAAGATGGATATCGACGACAAGCACGTGTCCGAAGATATTCGCCTGCTACGAATCCTGGTCGAAGATGGAAAATCAATTGTTAAAAACAGAAACTCCACGGTCTACTATGCGCAGAGAACGTCGATAGGTGAAAACTTCATTCACCTGTACGAACGCGGACCCAGATTTGTTGAGTACTATCATGAGCACCACCCCCTGTACCGCTGCCTGATGTATGTGGGACTGCTCCTCGCTGCGGCATTCCTGTTGACCGCTCTGATACACCCCGGGAGCCTGTTTTTTATAATCACCCTGCTTTCACTAGTGCTCGTCATCGTGCTCATCGCCGATCGAGTAAGCACAAGTCCGCTGGAGCGAGTACAGGTTACCTGTATGCTTCCCCTTATCGTAATCGCCTTCGGTCTCGGCGTTTGTAAGGGCCTGGCAATTCACTGGCGCAAACAAGCGGGATAATTATTTCCAGGAAGGATGTTTTACTGACGCAACCTGCTGTAATTACTCTGCATTTCAGCCGCAACGTCACTGTCTTGACCTTTAGCTGCTATGTACATAGTATGCCGGATATCCTTGGTAAAAAAGTAGGTAACTCGTGACACCCAGATTTTCTGGTGCTGCTTCCAACGTTCCTGCGTGCTGCGTAAATCAAAAATAGGAAGGCGGTAGTGAGTTCTAACGTCATACTTCAAGAAAAAGGGCCTGAGGCAGAACAGGATTTAGGCACCCTGCTTATCTATATGCCGGCGCTCAATGAGGAAGCGTCCATCGCTCGCGTAATCGCTTCTCTTCCGACATCACTTCCCGGATTCTCCACCGTCGAGGTCTTAGTAGTCGACGACGGCAGCACAGATGCTACGGCTCGCCTGGCCCGAGAAGCAGGCGCATTCGTCGTAAGCCATCGCGAGAACAAAGGCGTCGGCGGTGCTTTTCAAACCGCTGCCAAAGAGGCGCTGCGCATGAAAGCTGCAGTACTTGTAAGCATTGATGCGGATGGCCAGTTTGACCCAGCGCAGATCCCAAGCCTGGTAGCCCCGATAGTTGCCGGCAAATCAGATTTTGCTATCGGCAACCGATTTGAGACTACTGAGAAGCCCGACAACATGCCGTTTATCAAGTTCGCTGGTAACCACGCCGTAAACAGCATCGTCTCAAAGGTTGCAAATACTCCGATATCCGATGCCTCGTGTGGCTTTCGTGCGTATTCGCGAGAGGCCCTGTTCAATCTCAACCTGATGGGTCACTTCACCTACACACACGAGACGATCATTGACCTGGCACAGAAAGGCTTCAACCCCGCCCAGGTACCGGTCGCTGTCAGGTATTTCGATGGTCGGGTTTCACGAGTAGCGCACAATCTGAGCCGCTATGCCTTCCAAAGTCTCAAAATCATCATTCGCTCGCTTCGGGACCACAAGCCTTTTGCATTTTTCGCCTCTATCGCACTCGGAGTATTTGTTCTCGGGCTGCTTGGCGGGGCCTTCGTTGGCTGGCATTGGATGTCCACGGGGAGCGTTTCACCGTATAAAAGTTTTGGCTTTATCAGCTTGTCGCTGGTTATAATCGCGCAAATTTTCCTCGTTCTGGCGCTCCTTGCGGATATGCTGGGCCGAATTCGAACTAACCAGGAACGCCTGTTGTACTTCAGCAAAAAAGCCCACTATGACCGATAGAGCGCGTATTCACGCTTTCGTAGGAACAAAAGCCCAGTTTATAAAAATGGCTCCGGTTTTGCGGGAGATCCAGGACCGTGATCTTCCCTACAACCTTGTCCTTACCGGACAGCACAAGGAAACCATTGACGATCTAAGAACGAACTTCGGTATCAAGAAGCCTGACCATGTGCTCTATGAGGGCAAGGATATCACCGGTGTTTTTCAGATGGGCATGTGGCTGATTCGCGTTATCGCGCTCTGCCTGAAAGACCGAAAAAAATACTTCGGCAAAACAGATCGCAGTGATCTTTTTCTGGTTCATGGGGATACTATCTCTACGCTTCTTGGTGCCATCGTGGGACGCCTGCTCGGCGCTCGAGTCTGCCACATTGAATCGGGTCTGCGATCATTTAACTACTTCCACCCGTTCCCCGAGGAACTCACCCGTGTTCTCACGTTTTACCTCTCGAATATTTACTACTGCCCGGGCGATTGGGCGCTGAAAAATGTGAGTTCCCACAAAGGACTCAAGGTAAACACCGAGGCGAACACGCTCTACGATGCCCTGCAGCTCGCGGTTCGTCAGACCCCGAAAGAAAGCAGCGCCGAAGTTCCAAAAGAGAAATTTGCAGTGTGCACGATCCACCGCTTCGAAAACATTTTCAAAAAGAAGCAGTTGGAATTTTTGGTGTCTCAGGTTGAGGAAATCCAGAGGGACATAAAAGTCCTGTTTATTCTACACTGCCCCACAAGGCAGCAGCTTCTTAAGTTCGACCTGATGCAGAAGCTTGAGGACATGCCAAACGTTGAGCTTCGTCCGCGCTACGACTACTTCACCTTTATGGGGCTGATACATCAGTCCTCGTTCCTCATATCAGATGGCGGCAGCAATCAGGAGGAATCCTTCTATTTGGGCAAACCCTGTTTGCTTATGAGAGATAAAACCGAGAGGAATGAAGGAATTGGCGAAAATGTAGTTCTCTCTCATTACGACCCCAAGATAATTCAAGACTTCGCCAGGAACTTTTCAAAGTACGAGTGCGAAGGCCTTACATCAGATATCCGGCCATCGGCGACCATCGTATCGTCGATTATGCAGGAGCTCGGATATCCGCTGGCAGACCCATTGGCGATTGCCGTATAGTCGCGCAGAACAGGCCTGAACTGATACGCCTCTTACCCTAATGTGGCAGGTCACGTGAATCGAAAAAGAAGCCTATCACTCATTGCATCAATCGCAATCTTCGGGTTCCTGGGGTCCTACATCTGGCAGAACGCTGAAGACTTTCGAGTTCTCGGCCAGGTGGCACCTGGCTATCTCGCCATTGTTGCCCTGCTCTACACTCTTTTTTATGTTGCAAACGGTTTCCAGCTACAGCTGCTCATTAAGGAGTTCGGGGTCTCTCTTACAGTCCCCGAGCACTTTTCTCTCTCAATAGTTACCTCCTTCGGAAACACCTTTTTGCCCCTGCGCGGGGGAGCCGGGCTACGGGCAATTTATCTGAAAAAAGTTCATCAGCTCAGTTACGGTCATTTTCTTGCCAGCCTTGCCGGCAATTACATCATTACCTTCAACCTGTGCGCCTTGCTCGCAATCGCAGGGATGTGGTTTCTCTGGGTCGACTCCGGATATTTCAACGCGATCATCGCTTTGATTTTTTTCGGAATCCTTGTCGGAACATCGTCGACTATTGTTTTTGCGCCGGTGAGGGCGCCAATTATTCCCATTCATGCCATTCGGAGCAAGGTCGAAACTGTACTCGAAGGCTGGGCCATTATTCGCCGTTCACGACCGCTTGTCGCACGACTGTATGGGATAACGTTTATCAATGTCGTACTCTCCGTACTGATGCTTTACGTAGAGTTTGAAGCCATGGGGATCAGGGATCTCAATGGTGATCCGATCGGAATCTGGCGCTGCCTCTTTCTTGCGCTGGTCAACTCCCTGGCACTCTTCATAACAATAACCCCCGCTGCGCTTGGTATTCGAGAAAGTTTGATGATGATGGTCTCTCAGGTGATAGAGGTATCACCAAGTTACGCGCTTGCGGTTTCTCTGCTCGATCGCGTTGTGAATATTCTCGTACTCGGCATACTTGCTCCGGCGGCATTCGAGTATGTTAAGCGACGCGGTGGGAAGATACTGGAAGAAGCAGTAGAGGCCGATGCCGCGCTACGAGCAGGAAACGCGGAATAACTCTTAGACTCAAATACGAAAGCGGTCGCATCGATACTTCAGGTTCATCAGTTTTCGAAACCAGGTACTTTTTCTCCAATCGGGTTTCGGGTACAGGCGCTTAGGATCCAGGGGAGTCCTTCTGTGTTCTTCAAGAAACGCGTCCAGCATCGAAATT
>JAUIMJ010000278.1 GCA_030433295.1 bacterium
TTCAGGAAGAAGCTGAGCGTATTTTTGCAGTCGGCGAGGGGTGCCGTCTGTATGGTGTCGGTGGACGCATCGGACTGAGCTTCCCCGGGTCTGAGCAGGATCCAGAGCCCCTTGAGGCAATGCTTGAAAGTGAATCCGGCCTGGGTCTCTTTTGGGGCTTTGACGTAGGACTTCTGGCTTCGCAGCTTAAAGAAGCGGCTCTTCGAGTCTTTCCGGAAGAGGTACAGCACGCGGCCTAGTAGTTTCGTCCTGTTGTTTTTACCTGCTGCGGCCTTTTGTACCCGCTTATCTGAATCCTCTTCGTATCTCTATCTTCACGTATCTGAAGGTGTGTCTATAGAAGACCCATGGTGCTGAGCCTCCGAAGGGGCGGCGTCGTTTCGCTTTCCGGATTTCTTACCATACCCCCCGTGCAGGTTCTCTCAGAACGTTCGGGTACGGTAGGCGCCACCCAGGCGATTCCCGCTACTTTTCTCTAACTGGTGCGAGGTATTTCTCGAATTTGCATGATGTTTGTCGAGCCGACATGGTGCGACTTAAGTCCAGCGGTGACCACAACACGTGCGCCGGGTTTTATCCCAAAGGTGTCACGGATGAGAGTGATTGTCTGCTGAATCTCATCTTCATCAGGCTGCGCGTCTTCCGGCGAAATGAGCACCGGTTGCACTCCCCAATACAGTGCCATACGCCGCAGCGATTTCACGTGATTTGTTACACCAAAAAGATTTTGGACGGGTCGGTATTTTGCCATCAGTCGAGCGGTGTATCCGGACTCTGTACAGGCGACGATACAATTCGAAGAGATCTTTTCGGCAGCGGAGCAGGCAGCGTAGCAAACAGCATCCGGCACTTTCGCACTATCCGAGCGTTTCAGAGAGGACCTTGTCCTCTCGTAGTTCATCTCACGTTCCGCCTCCATCACTATGTTAGACAAAACTCGCACGGATTCTACCGGGTGATGCCCCATGGCAGTTTCGTCCGAAAGCATTACCGCGTCAGTTCCGTCACGAACCGCGGTGGCGACATCAGTAACCTCTGCCCGTGTCGGACGCAATTCGTTGACCATGGACATGAGCATCTGGGTTGCCGTAATAACCGGAGTTCCTGCGAAGTTTGCCGTGCGAATTATGAGGCGCTGCGCCGTGGGAACTCTCTCAAGCGGAAGCTCGAGTCCGAGGTCACCACGCGCTACCATTACCGCATCCGAAGACTCGACTATGCTACTGATGTGGTCCATGCTCACCGCGCGCTCTATTTTAGCGACAACGGGTATGTCGGCCCCATGCTTTTTTATAAGGGCCTTTGCCTCGATGATATCCTGCGAGCTTGCGACGAAGGAAAGAGCGATATAGTCGACACCATGTTCTACACCCCATTGTAGGTCCCTGCGGTCTTTCTCGGTGAGGCAGGGCAGATCCAGCTGTGACTCAGGAACGGAGATACCGGAACGTGAGCGCAGTGGTCCACCAGAGAGCACTTTACAGCGGACCTCGTCCTCGCCTACGGTTTCTGCTACCAGAACTATGCGACCATCCGCCAATAAGGCCTTGTGCCCGACTTTTAGCACTTGCCCTGGGTTGAAAGATTCTACGTAGAGGTTGTCTACATCGCCGAGGCACTCGGATTTGTCCTCCGCATAACGCAGCGTGATGTGCGCCCCCTCGGCAATAGTGATTTGCCCGTCCTGAACATCGCTTATTCTGACTTTTGGTCCGGAAAGGTCTTGAAGTATTGCGACATGATCCTGCGTTCGCTGCGACTCCTCTCGAATTATATTAAGAATTCTCTCGTGCTCGTCATAGGAGCCATGTGAGAAATTCAGTCGAGCGACATTCATACCGGTGTCGATCATCTGTCGTATGACTTCTCTCGAGTTCGAGGCGGGGCCAAGGGTGCATACAATCTTGGTCTTTCGCTTCTTCGGGCGACGCATTATCGGGTTCTCCTATTTGGAAAAGAAAGTGTCTATGCCGGTATAAAGTGTCTATGCCGGTATAATGACATCCGGCTGGTATTGATAACAGCAAAATTTGATTAAAAAACGGTAAAGCCTTACCGCGGCGTTCAGGGTCGATGTGCATCAGATCAAATGTCAGCGAAGTCAAAAAGTCTACTACGAACACAATAGTGGAAGCAGGTGACTGCCAGGCTTTTGCTCACGCCCCCCCCATACTATCACAGTAGCGAGTAGGATAGCAGCATTGACTCAGTACCAACGCTGACCGCTATGAACTCTCTTCGGCCTTCTGTGGTGCTTTTACCACGGGCAGGGCAGAAAATCTGCCTGACAGACGAATCGCATACGAATTTTCACCCTGGCGACGCAGAATATTCTCCTCGCCATCCGGTAGTTCTCCCTCCTCGATCAGCCAAACGCCTTCAAGGGGCTCGCCGTCCTCCGCTTCCGGCGCAGAAACGAGAATTTCAAATATCGCTCTTTCTCTTGTCAGGCCGTATACCAGATAGGCTCGTCCCTTACCTCGAAGGCGTCTGCGACTTCCGTCGGGTGTCTCACTGGCGGGCACCGGCGCCACCGCTTTCGCATAAAACCGCTTAAGCCAGGGTTGGTATTTTCCGCTCATGACTTCTTCGTCAGAAGGAGGTCCTACGTCATCGGTCTTAATTTCGATCGCCATGCCAGCCACGCTTCCGTTAACGGTAACCAGCGAAACTCTCGTGTAGACACCATTCTCCTGCAGTTCACCAGACCAATCGGTTATGACGTCTTCCTGCGGATCTTGCGATTCAGCCGGATCGGGTTTTTTACTTAGAATTTCCTTCTGGGCTTTAAGCATACTGGCGATTTGTTCCTGATCGACGCTCGGAGTAACCTCGGCCATTTCTTCTTCAGGTCCGGGAAAAAGGGCGTTGAGGCCAAACAACAGAGCCGCTCCGACTACGAGAAAGCCCCCGACCAGTTTAACAAGGGGCACGCCCTGCTCATCGTCCGTATTACCCAGCTCGTCACTTATGTTGACGTCGTCAAAAGGCTCCGTGCTGTCGCTTCCCTCATGGTCGCCATCGTCGGCTGAGCCAAAGGCTGCGTCGGACATAGCAGAGGTGAGACGATTTGAGCCGCTCGGATTACTCTCCTCGGCAATATCTGCAATAGGTGAGAAGCCGACATCCGAGGCCGGTCGGCTGTCTTCCGGTTCACGAAAGCCGGACTCTGTTTCTGCGTGAGCATTCGGCTCATTGGAGTATTCAAACGTCGGCGGTTCGGCAGATGCTTCTGCGGGTACATTCTCTTGAGCATCTGCTTGTACTGTGTGCTCGCTGATTCCCTGGTCCCAGATTTCACCCGGCGGGGGTGGATCTCCGGTAAAGGGAATAGAAAAATCGAGAGGATCGCTTTCAGCAGTGGGGCCTGCGACTTGCTCGGGCTCTGAGGTCTCAGGGATTTCCGACGGGGTGTCCTCGCCAATGAAATCAAACTCAGGAGATTCCGACTGCTCCGTAGATGCCTCGGAAGGAGGGGCGTCAGAGAAGGACAGGCCGCCGGATTCCAGGTCAAATGGTTTATCATCACTGGGAAAGCTAAAATCAGAAGCGCCCGCTACCGCATCCTCGAAACTTGCGCCCCCGTCATCATCAAAGCCCGGACCGTCATCTGCAAAGGGGGCGGTGGTATCACTCGCCTCGCTGAAAGGATCCTCTGCGGCTTCCTTATCTGAAAAATCAAGCGAGAAATCGTCTTCTCCCATATCAGGAGTCTCCGGCAGGGAAAACTGTGTCTCTTCACCATGAGGTTCTTCCTGGTCGTCAAAACTCAGGCTGAGGTCATCGGAGTCGGTTTCATCAGGCTTAGGTGCATTTGCTGGTGGCGCAGATTCCGTCTGTACTGTTGCAGCCGACGAGCTGCCGTCTCCGGCATTTGAAGCGAGTTCAACCTCTGGCAGGGCTTCGGCTGATGCCCCGAGCGACTCAAGAAGTCTCACATATTTCTCGGCGTCTTCCTGACTGATGTTGCGCCGAATTATGACGGGGAGAGTTTTGAAGATTTGTTCAACAGCTGCGGGGTCGAGCTTTAGACGCTCTACAAGTTTCCCGCTCAGCGAGGCTCGCCCTTCAGGGGTCGGCGGTACCGCGTCGTGTAAAATTACAAAGAATAGTTGCATCTACAAATTCTCAAACGAAGAAATATTTACATCTCTTTGCGGAAACAGATTCTGGTCTGACTCCGCTCTACCTGCCAAACCGCATTGCAGATACTCACGCTTACTCTCGCCCCTACACAGATAGACGTTGAGATCGGGCTAGCCATCGATACTCTCTGGTGAACGCTTTGCCCAAAAGCGGCGATAAGTAAATTAGATGCAGGATTATCGGGAGTTTTCCACGCTTTTTTGCCTTTTTCCCCTTAGATACACGAAATCGAACACCGCGAGATAACATTAAGTAGGATGAAGAAAACGATTGAAGAAGGGAGCCATTCCTTCCCCGCAATGTCTGATATTGTACTGTTGGCTCTATCTCGGGGCCAGAATTTTTATAGCACCGAATTGTGCCGAATTTTCGCCTCGAATAAGGTGTGGAGTCCGGCTTTCCGGCGGCATCTCCGCCAATTCCTGACTACAGAGAACCTGGCCTGGGCCGAAAAGGAGTTACGTTGTGCCCAAGAGCAGGGTGCGCAGTGCCTGCGCTATGGTTCCGAAGAGTATCCCGCAGAACTGTACACCATAGCCGATCCTCCCCTGATACTATTTTGTCGGGGAACCCTGAGGGCTGAAAAACGGGTGGCAGTGGTGGGCGCCCGCAGAGCATCTCGATATGGGACGGAAATCGCTTCTGCGATTGGATCAAAACTCTGTCGAAACGGGGTCGCTGTGGTCAGCGGACTTGCCGTAGGGATCGATGCGGCAGTGCATGAGGGCGCCTTGTGCGGGGAGACCGAGATGCAAACCCATGGTCAGATCGTCGCGGTTCTCGGGTCCGGTCTGGACTACATCTACCCGCGGCAAAACCGTCATTTGTACGAGCGCATTCTCAATTCGGGAGGGCTTGTCATGAGTGAATACGGAATTAGTTCTCGACCGGCAAAACATCTGTTCCCCCGGCGAAACAGGATAATCAGTGGATTAAGTGCAGCCACTGTTGTTGTCGAAGCGAAGGCAAAAAGCGGTTCCTTAATTACTGCCGCCTTTGCCAACGAGCAGGGCAGGGAGGTATTTGCAGTTCCGGGCCCGATCGACAGCCCTCTCAGTCGGGGATGTAATGAACTCATTGCGCAGGGTGCTACCCCCTTTCTTGATTTCGCCTGCCTTGGGTCGGAATACGCAAGGTCAAAGGATTCCGCGGAACCGCCAGACTCTGGAGGCCAGTGGGACGAACTTGCGGCCGCTATTCTCTCCTTGCTCAGGGGTGGGGTCATCATGAGCACCGACGAGATTGGCAGTAGAATTCCCGTCGGGGATCAGCGGATACGCTCCGAATTAGCACTCCTTGAATTGCGGGGAGCAATAGAGCGCACGGAGGGAGATTGTTACGCTCGCAAATACAAGATTGACATCGTGTAACTTTTTAAGCATTTTCACAGTCCGGCTAACAGTCGTTGGTTATCCATGTGGTGGGTGTAGCTCAGCTGGTTAGAGCATCGGATTGTGATTCCGAGGGTCGTGGGTTCAAATCCCATCATCCACCCCACTTGTGATACCACAGCCATCCCTCCTCGGGTTCTATCCCTTGGCTCTGTGGGGCATTGACTCTGTGGATAAGATACCTAACTACACAAAACAATAGAATATTTCTACCTAGCCCCTCTGTTGTGCTGATGCCCGGTGCAGGAAAGCCGTCCTTCTTTTGCGATTGGTTTCACTTTCACTCCCTTG
>JAUIMJ010000279.1 GCA_030433295.1 bacterium
ATTTCATCGACAGAGATTTTGTGCAGGCGAGGCGAACTCCGAGGGTCGGGCTGCACGTCGCGGGCAGAAAGCCGACGTGCCGCTGGGCCAGCGGAAGGCCCTTCTTCGGGACTCTCCACTGCCGTAATTGTTGGGTAGAGGTTTTCATCACCGTGCGGCACCCTTGTACCAAGGGGCCGGGTCCGCCTCCCACGCCGCAGAAATGTCTGCACTTGAAAGGGAAAAGAGTGCCGAATTACGCACACTTAGCACTTTTGTGGTCGGAGTGTGCAAATACCTCTCATTCGGGCTAGCGACTTTTTTGCCTCTGAGTTACTACTAGCTACTTAAAGTAAGCCCCGAGACCTCTGTGTTGAGTTTTTACAGTGTTCTGGTATGAATTACTATGCCTGAGTGCTGGGTCTTCTGAGTTTCGGGGCCTTCCGTTATTTTCCCGGCTTGGATTTTCGTTGGACGTTTCCTGCGAGGGGTCTTCATCTGGGGCGGCAGATTGGACTGATATAGAGTATTTTTTAGAGCGGTAAAGATGCGAGTAAGTCGTTTAGAGATCTTTGGGTTCAAGTCATTCGTCGAACGTTTTGCGCTTAATTTCGACAAGAACGTAATTGGTATTGTCGGACCGAACGGTTGCGGAAAGTCTAATATCGTGGATTCTCTGCGCTGGGTGTTGGGTGAGACCCACGCGAAACAGTTGCGGGGCGCATCCCTTGAGGACCTTATTTTTAATGGTTCTGATTCTCGCCGTCCGCTCGGTATGTGCGAGGTGTCGATTACGATCCGCCCTGATGACGGCTGGAGTAAGTCGTTGGTAAGTGAATCCCCTGACAAAGCTGAAACTAGCGCCGCTCCGCAGCAGGCAGCAAATTCTGAAAGCGCAGAGCAGCAGGCCGATCAGGCGTCTGCTGCATCTCTTGAGGCGGATTCTCCTAAAGAGACGTCTGAAGTGACGTCCGCTGGGGATGGTGAGCAATCTCGGCTTGTGCTGGAGGGAGAGCAGATACCCCAGGATGAGGAAGCGCATGACGGGGTCGCCCTTGAGCTCACAGAGGCAGAACTGGATCCCGCGGAGAATGAAATTGTTCCCAGTTCTCTCATGGCTATTCCCGGACTGTTTGAGGCGGCTGAAATTCAGCTGACGAGGCGTCTCTATCGCTCGGGCGAGAGCGAGTATTTCATCAACCGAGTGCCCTGCCGTCTAAGGGACATGACCGATATCTACCGTCTGATTGGACTGGGCTCCCGAGGACTCAGTATCGTGCAGCAGGGTCAGATCGGCGAACTCATCTCAAAGAAGCCGATAGAGCGAAGAGAGCTGTTGGAAGAAGCGGCCGGGATTTCTGGATTTCGCACCCGCATGGAGGCCGCACAGCGCAAGCTGAAGCGCACGAACGACAATTTGTCTCGCCTCTCGGATATTATCATTGAAGTAGAGAAACAAGTGCGTTCCCTGAAGAGGCAGGCGAGCCGTGCTCGTGCTCGTAACGACCTGAAAGAGGAACTCTCGAACATAGACGTTGAGTTGTTCAAGACACGAGCCTCAAGCCTCGTTGTGCAGAAACACGAAGTCGTTCAGAGAAGGACAGCGGTCCTCGAACAGATAGAGGCAAAGAAGAGCTCCATGTCAGCGGCCGACGCCGAGCAGGAGCAGTTTCGCGCGGCCATCGAGGAGTTGGACGTGACGCTTACCGCGCTTCGTCGTTCCCGGGACGAAGTGTATCAGACGATAACGGCACAACGTGAACGCTTGCAGGAGTATCGCGTCGAAATCGCCCGTGTTGAGGGGCGGGAGCGATCCATTGCGGAGGAACAGGAGCGAATAGCACTGAACCGTCAGGAGGGTGTTGCCGAAGTAGAGCTGAAAAAGCAGGCAATTGCGGAAAAAGAGGCAGAGTTGTCTGCTACTGAAGAGAGAAAGCTTGATGCGGAGCGTGCTCTTGAACTTCTGCGCAGCTCTTCCGAAGAAGAAGAAGCCGCGCTGCGAGAGCAATTCGAGACAGACGTGCATTCCAGCGATCTCTCCGAGCGCATTGAGCGACTCAGCAGTGAGATTGATGAGATGGCTCCGCTCGGTTCCCAGATTCAGTCGCAGGAAGCGGAGGTCGCTGCAGCGCGACGGCAGTTGCGAGATGCTACAAGTAAACTACACGGCGATGAGCTTAAACTGGTTTCCTTGAGGGCCGAAATCGATTCTCTTCAGGAGCAGTTGGATATTCGAACCCGCCATGCCTCCGAGTCTACTCTCGGTTCAGAGTCAAATGGCTCAGGCGAGTCAGCAATTGATGATGCTGCTGCGAGTATGCAGGGACTGATAGATAAGCCGCTGGCCGCGGGGATGCGCGTCCCGGCTGAGCTTGAAACTGCGGTTGGGGCGGTCCTGGGTGAGCGATCCCATCTACTTGTCAGTCCTGCACCGGCCCAGGTGCTCGAGGGCTATGTGCGGCGCAAGGCCGCAGGCGAGATTGGTTCGGAGAAGCTTGGCTTTATTAGTGGCGCCGTTGCTCCATCCTCTGCAGACAGTGCAGAACTCAGCGATGAAGAGCGAGTCCTTGCTCCGAGTATTGCGCACCTCCTGTCTCAGCTAGAGCTGGACGCGTCTGTGGAAAACGCTGTGCGCATGCTCGCACAGGACTATTTTGTCGTCGACAGCATCAGCGAGGCTCAGGCCCTGTCTGCACATTATCACGCCAGAGGCGAGCGCAGCAGATATCTGGTTACGCGTGAAGGCGAGGTTGTGACTCCCTGGGGTTGGTATACCACCAGTGGTCAGGGAGTCGAGTTGTCGTTTGCTCGCCGCATTGACGAACTCACTCAAAAAGAGTCAGCGCTGCAGGGCGTCGTGGAGACATCGAAAGGAGAGGTTGGCCAGGCAGAGGCTGGTATTCAAAGTGCAAGAGATGCCCTGAGCGTATTGCTTGCGCAGCGAGACGAGCTTCAGCAGAAGCAGAAAGACCTGTCGAACCTTATGCGGGAGCAAAGAGCGGAGGAGGCTCGGCATCAACAGCGACTGCGGGATCAGGAACGTGAACGCCGTGAGCGTTTTCGCGCTGAAGAGCGTTCAGCCGTTGCTGCTGTCCAATCTGTTGTTGCAGAGCTGAATCGCCTCAGCCACGCGGTTGAGTTCGAGCGCAAGCGAATCGACGCTATTGCCCGGCAGGACGAGAACCTCAGTGAGCGCGAGTCGAGACTCCAGAGTGAGCTCAAGGACCTGGCTGAGCGTGGGGAGAGCCTGCGCAGAGAACTTCAGGGTGCTGCTGATGACGAATCTGAATCTCAGCGGCGTGGCCTGGAAGAGGAATTCCAGCGAATTGAAGAATCTATTCGCGAAGTGGAAGAACAGCGAGCGGCTCAGTCTCTTGCCTTGTCCGAAGTTTCGCAACGAGTCAGTGGGTTTCGTCGAGAATACGATAGCCTTGCCGATGTAGATCGGCAGAGTGAGCTTGCCGCTGATAAGCTGGAGCTTGAATTACAGATGTTGTTCGAAGACTTCTCTCGAAGTTACGAGGACGCCTGTGCGATTCCTGAGTATGATGCTGCACGTGAATTATGTGATTCTCTCGGTGAAGGTCTTAGCGGACATGTTCGGGAACTGCAGGAGAGTGTAGGCAAGCTGCGACGACGCCTGGAGCGTGAGGGAGAGGTAGACCCTCAGTCCATAGAACTCTATGAGCAGGAACAGGAACGTCTTGACTCTTTGAAGTTACAACATGCTGATTTGGAGTCAGCCATAAAGATCCTTGAGCGCACCATCCGCCAATTGAAGCAAATTTCAAAAGAGCGATTCCTCGAAACATTCACCTTCGTGAGTGGTAAGTTTAAGGAACTCGTTCCAAGGCTATTCGGCGGGGGGGCAGGCTACCTGGAGTTGCTAAATCCAGAGGATCCGCTGACGAGTGGGGTGGAAATACACGTTCGTCCTCCGGGTAAGAAGATTTCAAACATGGAATTGCTCTCCGGTGGTGAGAAAGCCCTGGTGGCAACGGCGGTGTTAATTTCCATGTTCCTTTACCGCCCGGGTCCGATTTGCGTGCTTGATGAGGTTGATGCGCCGCTTGATGACGCGAATCTGGAGCGATTCCTTGCGGTGATTTCCGATATCGCGCACCGGACGCAGTTCTTGATCATTACTCACAATAAGGTGACTATGGCTGCTGCGGATCGCTTGCTTGGAATTACCATGCAGGAGAGAGGTGTGTCTCGAGCGCTCAGCGTGTCCTTTTCCGAAGCGGAGGCGGAAGTTGAGCAGTGGGCAGCAAACATGTAGTGCCTCCGGTCTGTAGCGTTCTTCTTTTTTGACGCGAGATTTTTTTGGCGCTACGGGCTGTTAGCGCTTTACGGCTGAGCCCGATTTGAGAATGGTAAAGGCCGGCGTAGCAAATGCCGGGACTTATATATTTCTGGAAATATACCTGTGTCCGAACATTTTGACTCATTGCAACAGTATCTTCACGGTTTGGGGCTTCTTAGTGAAACTCCGCTGTTGTATTTTGCGTTATTGGTTTCCCTTTTCGCACTCCTTCTGACCATCCGTGGGCAGCGACAGAACAAGGAGGAGATTCGTGCACTGACATCCGCCGTAGAACGCTTATCTGAACAATCCTCGGCCGGTCAGGTGGTGGCAGGAGATGTTTCCACTAGTGCGACGAAAGAGTCCGACGTAAAAAAAAAGCCTGATTCCGGGCAGGCGCATGGCACCTCAGATGTAAATAGCGGACTGGCTAAGACGCGAAATCAGTTCTTTTCTCGCTTAAGCGAACTGTTTGGCGGAAAATCCGCTCTTGATGCCGCTTCTCTTGAAAAATTAGAAGAGTTACTCATCACCAGCGATCTCGGTGTCAATACTGCGCGGATGTTATTGGGGCGCCTGAGGGAGCGAGTCGACGCCGATAAAGAACTGTCCGCCAGTGATGTCCGAGGTCTTCTTAAGGAATCTGTCCTGGAAATCGTGCGCAGCGAGGATAGCGTTGCGATCAGGCCAGAGAAACGAGACGGAAAGCCGCTCGTTGTTCTTGTCGTCGGAGTGAATGGGGTCGGAAAGACCACGACAATCGGAAAACTGGCTGCTCAGTTTAAAGCTGAGGGTGCAAATGTATTGATCGCAGCCTGTGATACCTTCCGAGCCGCCGCGGTGCAGCAGATGCAGGTTTGGGGTAAACGGGTTGATGTCCCGGTGGAAGCGGGTCCTGAAGGTTGTAAGCCTTCGACGGTGGCATTTACGGCTACGAAGCGGGCCCTTGATGAGAACGTCGATGTTTTGATTGTCGATACCGCGGGGAGGCTGCACACCCGGGTGAATCTGATGAATGAGCTCCTTAGTGTCATCAAGGTTATCGATCGAGAAATACCGGGGGCTCCCCATGAAACCTTGTTGGTTCTCGATGCCTCCACTGGTCAGAACGCCCTACAACAGGCTCGTGAGTTTCATGAGAAGACGGATTTAAGTGGCATCGCGGTGACCAAACTGGATGGAACCCCGAAAGGAGGGATCGTGGTAGCAATTCGCGAAGAACTGGGAGTTCCCATCCGCTACATCGGGGTTGGCGAAGGCGTTGATGACCTGAAGGTCTTTGACTCTGACGACTTTGTCGAGGCGCTTTTCGCCGAAGGAAAGAGCGGCAGCAGCGCGACAAATGGTCCGCAGAAGGTGCAGCGAAAGCGCCCGAGAGCCCGGGCAAACCACTGAAAGCTGAGTAAATACATACAGTTACGGGAGTGTTCGATACTGCCGGGCGTCCGCCTATGCCAAGACCCTGTTAGCAGGAGAAGTTTTCCGATAAAGTGTGTATAGTTTAGAAGGCTTTGCCTGCTCAAAGCCCCGATCTTTCGTTCT
>JAUIMJ010000280.1 GCA_030433295.1 bacterium
TCAATGAGTTCATCTCTTCGATGCTCAACGTTCCTTTGCTCGCCAGATTGTCGAAGTGCCACTTGTTGAAACCGTCCTCAGTTTCAACAAACTCGGCCATGCCCTCCTCGAACCAGCCAGGTGGCCGGAGTCCAAGGTCTCGAAGTCGAAGGTGGAGGCCTTCATGGGCTATGAGACTTCGGTCGAGGTGGTCAAGGTCTAAGACCATCACGTGGGTGTCGCCCCCGGAAAATGCAATTCCCGCGGTTTCGACACCACTCTCGCAAGCCGATCGCTTAGGCGCAATCGATGTGCAGACGTAAATGTCTACCGGTTTTTTCGTCGCCCCAAGGAGTTTGCGGCAACGTTCCAGTCCGACATCCAGTTCCTTCAGAACATCAGCCTGCGTTCGGGTCTTTTCGTATTCCCGTGGGAAGAAAAGCCGAAAGTGGCTGGTCCTGACGACGTTTGCCATCGGCCGTCGATCGCCTTCAGTGTAGGCAATGCTGTAGCCGGGGACATCCGTAAGCAGTCCGTTGGTCCCGGTGGTGTTCGGCGCGAGTTGAGGGGCCCGGTATCCCTGCCAGGCGTAGCTCTCCGAGCTGCATAGGAGGATACTCAAAATGATGATGAGTGGGTACATGCGAATTTTCATGAGAAAACCTTTCTGTGTATGGAGTGACATACCGCTGCTGCGATGTTTTGCAAAAATTCGTAAAGCGAACATCCGCAATTTTGCAAAGCATCGAAGGGGATTGTCGAAAAACGCCAGTTTTTTGCCAATCCCGGCGAGCGTAGCTCGCGCGAGCGCCGAAGGAGGCGCTCGGCTTAGCCCCAGGCTAAGCACTAGAAGACAAGGGAAGGTCGCGGAATAACTTTTCTAGCTTCGGAAGAGTCAATCTCCGAAACGAGTCACTTCTCCCGCTCTTTCCTTTTTGTTTCTAACGAATACTAGAAAACATGCGATACATGTTTTCTAGTATTCGAAACGAACGCCTTGTTCGGCGTTCGGGCAGGCTTTGCCTGCACGTGCCGGCAAAAAACTGGCGTTTTTCGACGGCACGGTAGGGGAACCACACGACGAGTGTGGATCAGTGCTAACCCCAAGGAGTCTTGGTTCGCTTACCTGAAGGTCTTCCACAGCGTTTCGCTGGTATTCCCTCAGGTAAGGTGCCTGTTCCTGCTGTCGTAGTGAAATAAAGGATTCAAATTGAAGCATCCTGTCGAAGGGTTTCCGCATTAGAAAATTAAATTCTCATTTGAGAGCATTTTCGATAGAAAACTTCTTTCACGTTGAAGAGGGGGAGGCTTGTGCGCTACCCGATAGTAACTTGAGAAAGAGCGTCATTCCCGATTATAGTTTCGGGAAGGGGCGCTATTCAAGTACGTTAGCACTAAATTTCTGCCTCGAATTGAGTATTGTTGCTAACGAGGCGGGACAGGCTGTTTCTGATACTCCTTCAGCGGGGCGGCTGCATCCAGAGTCGATGGTCCGGGGGGCGGAACTCATTTGTGCGGAACTCATTGTGTGTTTATGTAAACCAGGCTGTTTCTATGAAAACCAAACCGGAAGATATTCCCGAACTTTTACCCCTGCGCTGTTACACGCCAGCCGGCTGGGCCGAGCATGCCTTGCTCGATGTGCCGGCCTTGCTGTCCGATCATGCCCACCTTGAGAAGAAGGCAACAACTAATGCCCTCGGGCTCCTGCATCGCTGGCCAGAGCATTTGCCCGAACGCTGTTCATACTGGACACAGGTTCTCAGTGAGATAGCGAAGGACGAGATCCTGCATTTGAATATCGTGTTACAGCATCTGGACAGGATGGGAGCAGTATTCAGCAGATCCCATGAGAACTCCTATGCGGGAGATTTGCGTAGTCTGGAGAGACACGGAAGTCATCCCGACGATTTGATCGATCGCCTCCTCATTTGCTCACTCATCGAAGCGCGTTCATGTGAGCGCTTTTGTCTCCTTGCTCATGCAACGAGCGATGTTGCGCTTCGCAAACTGTACTCCGGCTTATGGAGCTCTGAGCACAGCCACTACCGAATATTTTTGGAACTGGCGGCATTTGTCTGCAGTGAGGAGGAGGTGCGGCAGCGATGGTCAGAGATGCTGGATGGCGAAGCGGAGATCATCCAAAATCAGGAGCCGGGGTCAAGAATCCACTCCTGGTTATCGTAAGAGATGGGTTATCGTAAGAGATGGCTTCTCGTAAGAGCTGGGTTCTCGCAAGAGATGGGCTATCGTAAAAGCCGGTAGCCCGGTATTTACTATGCCCATCCGGGTGGGACGGGCATAGTATGAGTATGCTTACACCATACTCGGAGTACTGAGAGGAAGGAGAGCTTACTCTGCCGCGGCTTCTTCCGTCGCCTCTTCAGTTGCTTCTTCAGCGGCCTCCTCAGCAGCCGGCTCTTCCTTAGGTTCTGGAGCTGGTGCTGTGATGAGTTTTTCCGCCAGAAGTATTTTCACCTTTTCATCACCCGAGATCCAGGCGCGCTTTGCATCACGGACGGCATAGCGCTTGGAGCGCTTTTGGTAGATGGTGTAATCAGCTGTTTTCTTGACTTGTTCCAATGTTCTGCCTCCTCTAAGGCTTTTCTTAGTTAAGAGCTTGATTTTACTATGCGTTTTCCCCAATCCCCGCTATGGTGGCAGGTGATGTTCGCTGCGTAAACGTCCGCGCATACTACAAGTTCATACCGAAACTTACAAATAGTAAGGGAGTTCAGCGATTATCCCGGTTTTTTTTGCATTTAAAAGCGTCTTCAAAGCTCGTCACCCGCATAACGTAGTTAGACACAAGAGTGTCGTTAAAACCCAATAACTTTGGGGATTTATGAAGCGTAGGTCGAAAGCGGCCTACAACAAGGAGTGAATAGAATAATGAAAAAGCTAATCAAACGAGGTGCTGCACTCTATGACGCAGCATGCGTTGGACTAGTGCTCAAAGCTCAGCGTCATTCTACGCCGCTGTTGCTTCTGTTGGGCGTGGTCCTACTATCAAGTGGTCTTGTTGAGATATCCCTGGCACAGGGTGGTGGTCCTACCGGGTCATTCTCCGAGGCAGCTTATGAAGATGATCTGGTAAGAAACTCAGTAGCAAACCTCTTTAAGTTACTCGAGGGTGCATTTGGTGCTCTTATCATGGTTGTAGCAGGACTTGGAGCTATTGTAGCTGCAGCAATGGGTGCTTACCGCGCAGCGGTTGGTATGCTCGTCGTTGCGGTAGGTGCTTTTATTTTACGAGCACTGGTATCGCTCTTCTTCGGTGCCGACTACGTCGACTTCGAAGCGACCTAATACAGAATCTTCCTCGGCACTCCTCGGCGTTTGCGCGTCGCAGGGGTGCCTGAGGAGGCCTATCAGTCTTCCTCCCCGTTCTCCATCCGATTCCATTTTCCAAATAAACGTACAATAGAGCTCCAGGTACCAATTTCTGGTAGTTGTTTCCGGCATACTTCAGTAGTACGCCTATCGCCTTGTTTCGCTGTCAGTTGAGTTGTTCGCTGCAAATCCTGCTTCCTTGTTCAATTTCAGCTGATACGGTAGAGCAGGTAGTGAAGTTCCCTGATAGAATCCTCACAAGGGCCGCGCCGTGAAGAGATGTTTGTCATGAATACCCGTCGCGCTTAAGAAGTGAGTTACCAATAGTAAGCTCTATGAGTGATCGCAGCGAAGCCGAACATCGTTCCTTAGTATCAAGGATTTGGGGGATTAAGTTTTTTGGCCTGAGTCTGAAGTTAATTGGCGTCTGTGTGTGGCTGCTGCTTCTGCTCGCGTATCTTGCATTCCCCCGTCTCGTTCCGTATCTCATCGACGACATTCTCAGTTCTAATGAAATCGAACTGCGCTCGGCAGAGTTCGGTAGGCCCGGCTATTCCGAGATTGTCGCGAGGAACGTTACCCTGTCATCCTCAAGGGGAGTAGTCGCAGACTTTGCTGAGCTGCGAATAAGCTACCATCCGCTGGAGCTTATCAGAGGCTATATGCGACAGTTGCACGTTGCGCATGCCCGGATTTCGCTGCCAAAGGGTTCTGAGGAAAATGCGGGGACAAAATCGATTGAGAGTGTCAGCTGGCCCGGGGTGCGCTCGCTGCTTGATGATCTTCCGATTGCGGAAATAGTTGTTGCTTCCCTCACGATAGAGGGTGCGACCTCGGAGCCCCTGTCGTTAACCGCCTTTCTTCGTTCTGAGGATGTAGGTATCTCCCATAGGATAGCCCTGTATCGATCACCCTGGGGTTCAGTCACCTTTGAAGGGGGAGCGAAGGAAGGCTTCCTCCTCGCCAGTGCGATACGCCTGAACGGAACTTCCCTTGGGGAGTTCAATCTACAGTATCCTCAGGATGAGAAGTCTTTCATCGAGGGGAGTCTGCGGGTTTCTGCAAGTTCCGCTACGTTGGAGAAGGTCGTTCCTGCAGTTCCGTATCTACAGTCCGCACAGATTTCCCTGTTGCTAAGCGGTTCGCTTCTGCGGAAATCCGGTGCGAACATGCTCTCACTGCTTTCATTGAGCACTGACCTGAAGGGCAGTGCTCTGAGCCTGAGCGGTGTACCGCAGGTCCTTCGAAACCATTCTGTCCGGGGAAGGGGGACACTGAAGGACTCTGTTCTTGCGCAAGAAATCTACTTCTCTCCGGATGCTTCCCCTTTGGAGCTTAAGGTGCTTGCTCGTCACGACCTGGATTCATTTTCGGGTGCTGCGGATCTCAGCCTGGATGCCAAGGCGAAGGACGTATTTTCTCTGTCTGCCCGAGCAAGCGGCCTTGTGCCAGCAGGCTTTCGCGTTGACTCAGGCACGGTGTCTCTTCGCTCCCACATCACCTGGGGGAAGGACACAAAACCCTGGAGTGCCAGATTGTCCCTTGCGGGACTTGAGGCGGTGACCGGTGCCGGTCGCTTACAGGGCGGTTCCGCCGAACTTGTCTGGAAATCTTCTTCCTCCGGTCGCCTGCAGGGACTTCTGAAAGTAAATGAATTCAACCCGGGGATTCCTCTGCGAGAGATTGCGGCTACCTTTGCCGTCGAAAATGCATTTCGCTCCCCCCGCCTCTATGTCGATACCCTTGGTGCGGAGGTCCTGGGGGGATCCCTGGCAGTGAAAGATACTATGCTTTTTCGTAGTGACGAATCGCACTCTGCGGTACGTCTTCTGCTACGGGGGATAGACCTTAAGGAAGTAGCTGCGCAGGCCGCTCAGAGCGGGCTGGAAATGAGTGGTTCCGTCGACGGGTCCCTGCCGCTGCGCATAAAGGGCGGGGATTTTTCGATCGAGGGGGGTGAGCTGATTTCAGTCGACGGTGTTATACGCTATCGCAACATTCCAAATTCCGGCAATGCCGCCCTGGTAAACGCGATGAGCATTTTAGATGATTACCGCTTCGATGAAATGCGGGTGGAGGTGTTTTACCAGCCGGACGGTTCTCTGCTGCTCAAAAGCAGACTCAAAGGCCGAAATCCTGGCTATCAAAACGGCCGACAGGTGAACTTTTCGCTCAATATTGAGGAGAATGTAAAAAGTCTTTTGCGCAGTCTGCTCATCGCACAGCGTCTTGAGAGGTCTGTTACCGAGCGCTACAAGAAGTAGTTTTTATTTCATAGTGAATCTACTGGTAAATGTCTGCTTATTTTTGCATTGAAGAATTTCCTTCATCGGTGCTTCGTCCAAGGCTCCAGATGGAGTTTGAGATCAATCTGTTTGTCACAGGATTCTTGCTTAGTGCATGATGGTCCCGGACGTTTGTCCTGGTCTGACTGAGCAATAGCAGCTTTGGAGTGCGACGTGACCTTTAACAAGTTATCAAAGTATTCGTTTC
>JAUIMJ010000281.1 GCA_030433295.1 bacterium
AAGTGAAGGGAAGTGCATACCATCGGCGCTTGGGTAAGAAATACAGCACCGAGCCAAATCTGGAGTCCCTGCCGAGGTTCAGTATCACCCGTGGCGGCCTTGCAAAACGCAGATAGGTCGCTGAGAGAATGTCGCGGTACGCCAGGGTCTCCTGCTCCTCTCCGAAGACCACAGTGAGCGCGTCGCCGTGGTCTATAACCCGGTCTGCGATTCCGGTGAGCTGCCTTCGAATTATATAGGCAAATGCCAGGCTCACCGCCGCTATACCAAGCAGGTCAGCAAGTTTTTCGCCGCTGCTTTTATCGGGAGCGGCCAGCACGAGAAAAGCCACCAGGATTACAAGCGCGGGAAAGCACAGGGGCAGCAGCCTCTTGTTGAAGAATGCGCTCTGTGAGCAGGATATCGTCCTTTTATCGCGATTCAGAGATTCCTTGTTCATGGCATGTACCGGTATGGGCAACTGACCGTGTTTTGTAGCGCCGGGGAATCAGGTTGTGCGCAGAAACACAAGGGCCTGCGTAAGGGGTCCAAAAGCGGGCCTGAAAGTTGATATGCTTGAGGCTTGGTCCTGAGAACGTAGTATAAACGCCCATCGCTAGACCTCGGAAGGCTTTTTTTCTATAGTCCCATTCGGCCCATAATAATAGAGAGTTACCATGTGCAAGCATCTCCTGCGATCTCATTTTTCTCCAGTAGCACTGCTGCTGTTGCTTCTGCTGCTAAGCAGCAAGAGTTACGCCCAGCAGGGCGCTATGCAGCCGGCGTATTTTTCGCGAAGCAGTGGGAACTTCTCATTCGATACTGATATTCAAGCTTATTTGCTTGCAGGGCGCAGTTACGAGTGTACGGTGCTCACCCGTTTCTTCGATGCTGCCAGTAGTAGCTTTTACGTCTTTGATGCTGTGGTCGATCCCGAGAGCGCCTCGGTGGACGTGACCCCAAACGGAAGTCTCTATCCGCCCGTGTCTACGCCGAGCAGCATTTCAGCGAGTGATCAGAATCAACTACGAGTTTCCTTTGTTGCGGGGACCACCGGAAACTATCGGTTTACGCTCCGCGATGTGCTCGGTAGAAATTCCTCGAACTTCACTGCCGTGCCAAGTTGTCGGGAGACGACGCTCTTTGGAAGCTTTAATCGGTTTTTCGCTCAGGTGCCGATCGTAGAGCTTGAGAATAAATCAAGCGCCGATATCGAGGTGTTTATTTTTATAGTTAACAGTGGCGGAACGACAATTGTCGATGGACAATCTGCGATTGCAAAGGCCGGAACCAGAACCGACGTGGTTTTTGCAGACTTGCCCGGCTCAGACCTGGGACAGGTTGTTATTACGCATAGGGCGCCTTTTGGCGCTCTCTCCGGCACCGTTTCTGAATATGACTTTGGTCCTGGCGGCGAGATTACCCTCAAGCGGGAGCGAGCGCTTAAAGTAGCGGAGAAGAATTGAGGACGATTATGAGAAAATTAAACTATATGCTCTCGCTTTACATTCTTTTTTTCTGTTCTTCTGCTTATGCGACCGATGAGATACCTTTGCAGCCTGCGTATAATTTTCAGATTACCTATGCGTTGGAGGGTACTACCAGGGCTACTGTGGCGATGGTGGCAGGTAAGAGTTACGAGTGCGTGGTATTTCGTACTTTTATCTTTGATGTGGACGGTCCGTTTGGTAACTATTTCGTCTATCTTAGCGGCACTACTCCGAGCAATGCGAACATGAATTTTACCTATAACGGTGACCGCTACCCCTTTATCACGGCCGTTGAAGCATACAATAGTTCGCAGGCGTTTAGCCGGTTTTCCTACACTGCTGTTGAAAGCGGTCTGCATACTCTGACCATGCAGGATCAATCGGGGCTTAGTTCGAGCACCGGCGATATTTCAATGGACTGCAGAGAGACGACGTTGTACGGAAGCTTCAACCGATTTTTTGCCGGGGTGGCTATTATTGAGCTGGAGAATCGCTCTCGCCGCGATATTCCGGTCAAGATAAGCATTACTGACAGTTCTGGCGCGGTACTGGTAGATAATCAGTCGTTTGTGGCTTCCAAGAATACACGAAGTGATGCGATTTTTTCAGATCTGCCATCGCAGTCTCTGGGGCAGATAACAATCACGCATGAGGCTCCTTCCGGGGCACTTTCCGGAACGGTCGCTGAGTACGATTTCAACGCTGACAACTCAATCACCTTAAAACGAGAGCGGCCGCTGCGCACCGCAATGCCGAATTAGCGGACAGGCTCACTCACAAGTGTTTCGATGTCAGCAGTGTACGTCTCATTTCTTTTCCTTCGTTTTTATGACGGTCGAGTATTCCGCCCTTTTGTGTCAGGGAGTTCATCTCCCGTTCTCCTTCCAGATTGTTGTAGAACGCAGTCCCCGAGATTTTCTTTCGCAAATTAATCAGCGCCACAGGGTAAGGTGATTTAGAGCGATTGCCGACACAAATGCTGGAACCTTAGAAGTGTTGGGATAAAAGTAGGAATATCTCCCATGTGATGCTTAGGCAGTGTCCTAAGAATCCGATTGCTGCGCCCGGTATGTTCCGTAGGTATCGAATCTTTGTTGCCTTTCTCGGAATCAGATCCAAAGAACAGCCACAGATTTTTCGTACTTCCCATCCATCGTGTGAATTGCTGAGTAGAAGATGAAACCTGAGTTATCGGAATATGAACGGGTCCTCGATGTTGGCGGTTGGTATAAACCGGCTCCGGAGGCGACGCATGTTGTGGACCTCTTCCCCTGGGAAACACGCTACTTTGCGCTCACACTCGATGCAAAGGAGGGGGAGCGATACACGCAGGATTCATGGCATCAGATGGACTTCGTGAATCCGGAGCTGCACCTGCCATTCCCCGATAAATTTTTTGATTTTTCCATATGCTCCCATGTGCTGGAAGACCTACCGGACCCAAGATATATCATTGCGGAAATGATTCGCGTCTCCAAAGCCGGCTACATCGAAGTTCCGAGTAGGCTCCACGAGCAGACGCTGGGAGTTCGAGACAGGGCGGTTAGTGAGGTTGGCTATCGGCACCATCATTGGATAATAGATCTCGTCGATGGCAACTTGCTCTTCTATCGTAAGGCGCGGTCTCATACGCGGCTTTCAAAGAGAAATACTATTCCGCTTGATTCCTATGAGCGTCTGGTGAAGAGTGATTTGCAGGGTTACTCGCCCGTGCATTCCCTGTTCTGGTAAGATTCTTTTGGCTTTGAAATAATTGAGGATACCGAGCGTTGCGTAGATGCCGCCGAAGGTAAGGTCGCAGAACTGGATCCCCCATGTATTGACTACTGCCTTGATTCCCTGCTTCGTTTCGGACGTAGGTTGCGAGACAAAGCAGCCGCAAATGGAGCTGAGACCGAAGAGCAATTTGAGGCGATGGTACGCGTTTCCAGGCAATACTCAAAAATACCGTTGGAGCTATCGAGTGTCAGGCCTCGTCCTAATTTCTAATGCTATAGCTCATTAATGTGCTGAATCACGCTGGATTATCGTCGAGAACTCCTAGTATCGCCTCACTTTAGGTGAAAACACAGCAATCAATTTCCTCATTCGCGAATATGAAAATCCAGAGAGCCTCAGGTCATAGATTAAAGAACCATTTTCAGTTAGACCTTAGCCTACCTTAGTAAATAGCCGTAGGGATCAGGCTGTTCGATTTTCAATCACTCTACTTTGAGGAGCACGAAATGGGCCAGAGACGAGCGACGTATTTTCAGAAACCCTTATTGTTGAAGCTGGGGATAGTACTTCTTGCAGTCGGTAGCGGGATTATCGGCTGTGGTGGTGGCGGTGGTGGTAGTGGCGGAGGAGGCGGCGAAGCCGACACCTCGACTTTCTCCATCTTCGTCTCGAACAACGGAGACAGCAACCGCGGTATTGTCGAAAGCTTCAACCAGCTCTTTCAGGCATTGGCGAGAACATTTGACGACACCGAGCGTCGATTCGTTACGGCAAACAACGAAGGAATTGACGTCGACTTTGACGGCAATCTGTTTCAGGCGGGTGATGTGAATGCGGGGAGTGGTGAGCCAGGCTCTGTTCGCGTCATCTCGAATATCGCTGACCGAGGGGAGGGGGATGGATTCAACGCTGTTGTGGATCGCATTCTTGGCGGAGCAGCGACGACTTCCACCGGCCTGGTACGACCAAAGGGAATCGATCTTGCTCATGGGGCTGGTTACCTTCTCGTTGCAGACGTCAGCGCGGGTAATGTCCTGGTTTTTGGCTCAAGTGCCGCAGGTGATGTGCCTCCGGTGGCAATCACGCCAATCGGTGGCAACCCCTGGGACGTGCACTACGACGAAGCAAGTGATCAGCTTTTTGTGCCGGTAACCAACGGGACCCTGGAAATCTTCGATTCCTACATAGCCTCGGGATTCGGTCCGGGTGGCGCAAGCCGCGTGGTGACTCCTGCGGATGCCGCTGGCGCCCAGGTCTCTCGCAATCTGCACGGGGTCGCCTACGACGCTTCCGGGGACCGGATTGTCGTTTCTGACGTAGGGGCGGCAAATACCAGCCAGGGTGCTGATTTTGCCAGTGACGGGCAAATCTTCGTCTTTAATAACGCGAGCAGCATCAATGGGCCGGTAGTGCCGAACATCACCATCGCCGGACCGGACACTCTTCTGGGTAATCCCGTCGACATTATCCTTACCGGAGACGATCTTCGTGTCGCAGAGAAAGCAAACGATCAGCTTTTGGTCTTTGCCAGAATCTTTAACAGCGCGGGCGGAAATGTTCCGCCGGATCTGGCTCAGGCGCAAATCAAACCGGAGTCGCTGGTTGCGCGTGTGGGTTCAAGCGATCCTGATGTGACTGACATCAATGATCCTTCAATTGGAAAGCTTATCGGCTCAGTTTCCAACCCTGGGGGAGGAGCCGCAGGCACTGGTGAGATTGTAACTCTTAGCGACGATCTTTCGGCAACGGCGACCGCGTTCAACTCCGGTCGCAGCAATGAGAACCTCACCTTCGACAGAAATGGTGATGCCTTCCTTACCTTCGATGATGGTTCAAATCTTAACGGTGGAATCGCAATCATCAATCGTCTCGCCAGAAGCAGGAACGGAGAAGTGTATTCCGATAGCAGAGATAGAAGTATTACGGGCCCCGGCACGGGTCTTGTCAGTCCCAAGGGACTTGATGTCGCTGGTAGCCTTGGTCTGGTGTTTGTTACCGAGAACAACGCAGACAGCCCGGCTATCAGGGTCTTTGGTACAAATGCGAACGGCGATGCACCTCCAGCATATTCTACTGACCTCAGTGGTGTTGGTCGGCCCTGGGACGTGGACTATGCTCCCGGTTCGGACACGCTGTTTGTGGCGCTGACCAATGGTACGGTTGCGGTCTATGATCAGTATAATGCGACTTCCGGTACAATGCCTCCTGCTCGTATGATCATTCCCTCTGATGCAACGGGAGCACCAATTTCTGTGAACCTTCATGGAATTATATACGATGAGCAGGTAGACCAACTTCTCCTTTCTGACGTGGGAAGTGCGGCTGATGCTACTGACGGGCAGCTGTTTGTCGTTCAAAATGCATCAAGTGCCAACGGAAATGTGCCGGTAAGCGTGCAGATCGGCGGACCTAGCACGAATCTCGGCAATCCTGTTGATATCGCCTTTGATGGTGCAAATCTGTATGTGGCGGAAAAATCAAATGACCTGATTTTGCGCTTTGATAGCATTGCAGCGAGCCCTGGCGGTGATATTCCTCCCTCGGTGTCTGTCTCCAGAACCAAACCAGAATCGGTGGTGCTCATCCCGACCTATCTCTCCGGAACGCCT
>JAUIMJ010000010.1 GCA_030433295.1 bacterium
ACCTACGATACCCCAGCCACCGAGAAAGTTATTTTCTTTGCTGAAGAAGTGCATGGAGCCACCGCGGCCCTTCGCGCAACCGGCTTCCTTACCGAAGAGCTCAGCCATACCGGCACGAGCTGTGCCGCCCCGGGCGAGGTAGTGCGCATGCACACGGTATCCGGTGATGATGTAGTCTTCAGGTTTAGTAGCTTCAATGATTCCGGCGGAGAGTGCTTCCTGTCCGATGTAGAGGTGAAGAAAGCCACCGATTTTTCTCTCGGTGTAGGCCTTGGCGGCCTCTTCTTCAAAACGCCTCATCAGGAGCATCTTGCGATATAGCTTAACAAGAGTATGCCCATCGAGCGGTTGCTCCTGCTGGGAAAACTGGAATTCTTTTTCTGAGACTGAGAGTGCTTGCACTACCTTTTATCCTCGGTTCTTTCTCTTTAGAGCGGACTGGAGCCGTTCAGCATGCCCTTCAACGATATGTCCAAAAAATGGTCTTCAAAGGAGTTGCTATCAGAGACCGGTATGCCCGGTCGAAGCTGCTCGGCAGTAAACAATCAACCTGTGTTTGTTGTCAAGATTTGGCGCCGGGAATACCGTGATATGTTGCGGGATTAGAATGCTCATTCGGAAAGCGAGCTTCGCGCAGGGTTCTCAGGCCACATCGTGAGGTTTTTTCGCGGCATTCGGGCAACAAAGTTTCCGCGGTAGGCGACTACAAGCGGGGGGACGTGCAACACTGGAATCAGGGCAGGCCATGAGCCTCCTGCGACGTGTCGCATGATGAGGCATGGGATAGGTCAGCTTGAGATTTCTCGCTGTTGCAGCGAATCAGTGGAACCTGAAAGCGGGGAATGAGGTTTAAAGCAAACAAAAAGGAGCGCAGCGGAAAAAAGGAGCCTTAGAAAAGCTTGGGGAATTCAGCGTTTTTTTTCGCAGCGTTTATCGCTCAAAAAAAAACGGCCCAAGCTTAAGCGTGGTGTTTGACGGAGCGGAACCCGACCATAAAATAGGTGGGTGCCACTATAAGTGGAGCGCAATTCTGCCAGTGTACCAAGGTAAAACCCCGCTACACATAAGGCAGACGCCTGGCGACCTACATAGATCTTTTCTGACTTCCACGTATCAAACGCTGCGAATTAACGCCCTCTGGCGAAAACCCATACTGCTACAAATGTATTATTGTAAGCAGTACAACGTTGATAGAGGCCTGTCATCCCGATCCAGAGGCGGCTCCCGTTCTGAAAATATCGGTTCCCTCTATCTAATAACCACGCTTTGGTTAAGCTTAGAGCCAAGGCCAATTATACCCCAGGCGTTTAGAGCTTGTCCATTTTTCATGTAGCTCATACACTTGTTTTTCGTAGTATGAAGTGAGAGCCAAATGTCAACAAATAAAGGCGTCTTGCCTAAAAAAATTTTGGCAGTAGATCCAAGTCTTACCGCCTCAGGTTGGGCTTTGTTTGACGTTGCCTCCGGTTCACCCGAAGCCATAGGAGTTATCTCTCCTCCGGGTCCGAGAAGTGCCATGTCTGAGCGTCTTTTAATCCTGCAAAATCTGGTTGAAGAAACGCTTGCAGACGTCGGTTTGTCCGCTGGTGACATACTCGTCTGTGAGGGGCCTGCACCGCTCGTGCTCAATCCAAACAGCTCAATGAAAGTGGAGCAGGTGCGGGGTATTTTCGAAGTTGTTGCGCGCTCAAAAGGTATACGTGTTCCCGGTCGCATCAATCCGCGCACGGTGCAGAGTGAGTTGCTTGGCATGCGGGGTAAGCAACTCGGACGGCAGGAAGTAAAGGAGTGGGCGCGGGCTACGGCCTTGCAGTTGTATGGTTCAGGCCTTGAGCGCCTGCCGCGCTTTGGTAAAGCAAGCCGTCGCAGTGCGGCAGGGGAAGACAACATTTCCCAGGACATCATCGATGCGCTGCTGATAGGTGCCCTCTGCGTTTCGCGGGTGCAGCTCAGTCTGCGCATGGAAAGTTCATTGGAGAGTTTCTTCACCCCGAATCAGAAACGCAAATCAAATGGCGGACGCCATGGTGCCGGCTGGAGTGAGAAAGATCTTGCGGCGATGATGGTGCGCAACAAATGATTTCTCGTTTCCTTGGCGCAGTGACTCTCATCGCGCTTCTTGCTGCCGCATACGAAATGGGGTCCCCGGGGGATCCGCAAAACACTCAACAGTATTCCCAGCGATCTGATGGTACCCGCATAGAAGGTCCAAGAGGTGAGGGGGCGAGGAATCAGGGCGGGATACGCGTGTGCAGCCAGAACCTCTTTCGATTCGGCTCGGAAAAGTTTTCAAAAAACAAAGAAAAGCGCGAAAAACAGAAGACCTTTCTCGTCTCGCGGATGAAGCGTGCCGCCTGTGACGTCATTGCGGTGCAGGAGGTCTCGGGAAAAAATCGCTGGCGAGCCGGGCAGCTTCTTCAGGAACTTGCTGATTCCCTCGGGCAGCGCAGCGGACGCCGCTTTAAGGCCTTTGTCGGCGATAGTCAGGATGCCTACATACGAAACGGCTTTATCCTTGCTGAAGATCTGGGCTCAGTCGTCTCGTTTGATAGTTACTGGCGGGAAACTCTGCCAAAGATACAGAAGCGCGGGCGGCCTCGCTCCTTTGTGCGCGGTCCGGTTTCACTGGAGCTTGAACTTGCGCAGCCTCGCTCCGGAATTTCCCGGCTTCTGCTGTTCAGTGTGCACCTGAAATCCAAATCAAATTCCTGGAAGGACCCGACGAGAACGGAATTTGAAGTCTATCGCATGGAGTCAGCGCAGGCGGTACGTGAGATCGCGCTTAAGGCGCTGGAGAAAAGTCCGGAGGGGACCATGCTGTTTGTGATGGGCGATAGAAACAGCACAGAAGGCAGTGCCTCAGCCGATACGCTGGAGGGCGCCTATGAGCTTTCTGATTTCCATGAGAATTGTCGATTAACAGAAAAGATTGAGGTCACCTGTGTCTCTGAACCAAAGCGCCGGGGTAAGCTGCTGGGTCTGTTCGAATAGCGAAAACGCAGCAACCCGCAACGCTATGGTAAAGGGAGTTACCGCTATAAACGTCGCGAGACATTAATTGATGAAATCTATACGGTTCCACAGCGGCTGAGCCTCTTTCACCGGGAGCGGGATTCCTGGGGCATTGGCTTTGAGGGGGACTACTTCAAGGGGAGCGATCATTTGCTGCTCTGGGCTGAAATTCCGGCTAATTAAAGGGATTAGATGGCGGATCCCGGCGTATTTTTTGGATTTTTTTAGAAAAAGGTGCATACTACGCGGTCCTCGGCGTTTTCCTGAGTGGTCTTTTTGAAATACGACTCTTGTGGATACGGGTATTTCGTTGAAAACTGCGAGAAACTACCCCGTGACCTCCTTCATCAGGCATAAGGGGGCATCTGGTTCAGAAGCGCATAAGTGATAGCGGTTCTTCTGTCAGCCAGGTAGGTATCGGCCAGATTGGGCGTGCGGTTTTCAGAGTAATAGGGAGCAATCCCTGGAATTAGGAATTGAGCGATCATGTGGATTAAGTGTTCTGGTGGGATTACTGAGAGTGTCTTTCAACTCACCTCGGCGGTATCGACGCATTTTATGATTTTGGGCGATGCGATCGCGATGGTCGACTCGGGCATCAGTGCCTCTCGAGAAAGAATCGCTCAGGAACTCAAGACCTACCTCGGCGATGAAGCCAGCCTTGATTACATCCTGCTTACCCATGCGCATTTTGATCACGTCGGCGGAATTCCTTATTTGCGAGAGCTCTATCCCGACCTTGAAGTCCTGGGTTCGCCCCTGACTGCTGAAATCCTCGTGGATGATGACAATGTCGCTGCTCTGTATGAGCAGAATAAGGTTTGTGCGGAAGCTGCAAAGCTCGACATGGGCATGGATAAAGAGGCCTGGATCAGTTCCGTGCGCATCGACAGAATCATGGGCGATGGTGACGCGATTGACCTCGGTGATGACGTGGAAGTTAAGCTTATTGCCACGCCGGGTCACAGTGAGGACTGTGTAGCCTATTTTGTTCAGCCTGACGCAGCGCTTGTCTGCGGAGAGGCGGCTGGCTGGTTTGGTGGTCGTGATAAAGTCTGCGCCAGTTTTGAAAGCAGCTACAAAGACTTCGTCGATAGCCTGGATCGCTTATCCAGCCTGGAGATAAAAGCCCTTGGTTTTCCTCACGGTGGTGCAATTACCGGTGAAATGGTCCCTAAGTACCTCACGTCTCTGAGACAGGAAGCAGAGCATTTTCGCGGCGCGGTTCGAGAGCGTATTGCGCATGGTGAGATTATCGAGGAAATTGTCACTTCCCTATTGCCGGAATGGCAGGCGCAGAACATTTCGCCAGAAGGGCCCTTTGTCAGTGCGCAGGAAGCAAGCCTTGCTGCCATGGTGCGCGCTTCAGCAGTGAACGAAGAGCCTGCCGCCGAAGAAGAAAGCGAAGTTGTAGAAGAAGCTTCCTAAACTCATCCTCACCTCCGACTTCCAGGCATTGCTGCCCGTATGTGTTATTCCTTTTCGGGGCGGCGAAGCGTAATCGCCAGAATCTCCGGTCGGCAAAACGTGCGGTAGGGAAGGCCTCCGTATCCGACTCCACGGTTTACATAGACGGACGTGCTGCCAAAGGTGCTTAAGCCGGATACATGTCGTTTTTGTTTCGTTCGTGTGATGAGCGCTTTTCCTCCCGGGAGGCAGATCTGTCCTCCGTGCGTATGTCCGCATAACATTAGATCAAAGGAAGAGATCAATTCGCTTTGTTTGTTCAGCACAATGTCCGGATTGTGTGAGAGCAGAATTTTACTTGAGGGTACCAGAAGTTTAGGGAAAGCGGTGCAGGCCTCAAGGTCGGGTTCTCCAAGGCGGACGTCGTCGGTTCCGGCAATTATCAAGGCACCGCCCGAGCGCACCACGCAATGCATGGAATTCTTCAGCCAGGTGATTTCCCGTGGTAGCTGACGACGGATGGTGCCTATGCCCTCGTGATACTCGTGGTTTCCGAGGACGGCGAGCATGCCATCCCGTGGTTGTAGGGGCTTGAGCAGTGCGTTTAACTCCTGCGCGTAGGCGCGGACCTGGCGTCGATACTCCGGCCAGCGAAACACACGCGGATTGACCTTTGTCGCAAGCCGATGTCGAAGGCCGGTAGAGCCAACCTGAACAAAGTCTCCGGTGAGCAGCACGAGATCGGGGTCAGTGCTCGTTGCTATTTCTACGGCCTTGCGAATGTGTTCAGCTTGCGTCAGGCCACCGAAATGCAAATCCGTGAGCTGCA
The DNA here is from genome assembly GCA_030433295.1 of bacterium. GTDB lineage: Bacteria > Bdellovibrionota_C > UBA2361 > SZUA-149 > SZUA-149 > JAUIMJ01. Next base: position 5,249 of record JAUIMJ010000010.1, read on the forward strand.
CCATTCGGTAACCATCAAGGCATTCGGGCAGGTCGGCAACTTCGAGCCGGGCCTCGGTGAGGGTGAAGCGGCCGTCGAACTTTTCCTCGAACGTCAGCGAGGGAGTTTCCTGTTTTTTTAGAGAAGACACTTTGTCCTGCACGCTTTTCTACTATCCGGTTTTCTACTACGCGGTGTTTCTTCGCCCGTTACAATTCATCACGCCACCGTTTGCGATCCTCGAGGGTTGGCGCAAAGCTAAGACTGCTATCGAGCGCTGATTATTCTTCTGCGCCGGGATGTATCGTGCCGTGGTCGCATGAATAGGCGGTATTTTACTAGAGCAGTCGCCGGACAAACATAGTACGATTTTATCCTGCGCCGGCTCTAGATTCTCTTTCCCCGCGCGGACTTAGGTCCGCGCTCGTGAGCATTTTTCGCTGCTTTTTTATGAAAAATGCTCAAGGAGTTTACATCACTAGAGTATGCCGGCACGAAGGTAAAGCGCTTTTCCCGCTTGGGGTGAACATTAGAGCCGTTGCCCTCCGTAATCCCGGCAATAATGCCCTCTTTAGGCTTCCGGCGTTGCCTGATAGGATTACCGGGGCTTATTGCGGTCGCGCAGTGGCTCAGAGGGTATTTTTTTCGGGCCATTTCTTACGACAATGTTTAACAGCAGACTCATTTTGAAAATTCTTGGCTTTCTCTGGCTACTGCTGGGATTAGCCATGCTCGTGCCGCTTGTGTATTCCCTGTTCAATGCGGACTCCGGCACGCAACCGCTGCTCACCTCAGCGGGAATCCTTCTCTCCCTTGGTGGAATTATCTACCTTGCGTTTCGCCGTGCTGAATCTGAATTGAAATCCCGCGAGGCTTTTCTGCTGGTGAGTCTTGCCTGGTTTTCGACTACGGTCCTCGGTGCCTTGCCCTATCTGCTGTCCGGCTTTTTTGATTCTCCGGTTGATGCCTGGTTTGAATCCGCATCGGGCTTTACCACTACCGGTGCGACCATACTTATCGACATAGAGGCAGTTCCGAACTCCTTGCTGCTCTGGCGTTCCCTGAGTCAGTTCCTCGGTGGAATGGGAATCATCGTCCTCTCCCTTGCTATCCTTCCTGTGCTCGGTGTCGGTGGTATGGATCTCTATCGAGCGGAGGCTCCGGGTCCGAAGTCGGATAAGATCGGTGCACGTGTCGCCGACACCGCCCGTGCGCTCTGGATTATCTACGTCTGCTTTGCGCTTCTCGAGTGCGTCATTCTCTACGTGCTCGGCATGTCTTTCTTTGATGCCGTAAATCACTCCCTGACCACCATGGCGACCGGAGGCTTTTCAACTAAGAATGCCAGCGTTGCCGCCTTTAACAGTCCCGCCATCGAATGGGTTATCAGCGTGTTTATGTTCCTGGCCGGGGTCAATTTCCTGCTGCATTACCGTCTTATCCTGCGACGGGATCACAGTGTTCTGGCCGATTCGGAATTTCGCTTTTATGCGGTGCTTGCGATCGCGGCGATTCTGGGAATAACGGCCTCTCTCTGGGGGGAGCAGTACGACTCATTCGCGGAAGCGCTTCGCAGTTCGGCGTTTCAGGTGACCTCAATCATGAGTAGCACGGGGTATGCAACTGCTGACTATTTAACCTGGGGCTTTTTCCCTCAGGCGCTGCTGGTGATTCTCATGGTTACCGGAGGATGTGCCGGCTCCACGGGAGGAGGGATTAAGTGTATTCGAGCAATACTTTTGGTGAAGCAGGGATACGGGGAGTTGTATCGCATGATTCACCCTAATGCGGTACGGCATTTGAAAGTTGGTCAGGCGGTGGTTTCCCAGAGTGTCAGCAGTGCGGTCTTTGGCTACTTTTATCTCTACTGTCTGGCGTTTGCCGTGGCTGGTTTGATTCTTTGTGCCAGCGGAGTCGACCTTGAGACGTCTTTTTCTGCGGTAATTTCTGCCCTGTCCAATATCGGTCCGGGGCTTGGCGATGTCGGGCCGGTGCTCAATTACAGCGGGCTTCCCGACCTGGCTAAGATAACGCTCAGCGCCTGCATGATTGTCGGCCGTCTTGAGGTGATGACCGTTCTGGTCCTTTTTACCCGGGAATATTGGGTTAAGTAGTCTGTTTGCAATACGGATTTCGGTGCCTTTTCTTACGAAAGCCGCAATTTCTCGAAAAACTACTGGATATACCTAAGACGCTGGGATATTTTTCTGGCTGTGCCGTTACCATTGGTGGCGGAACATACATGTCATCAGTTTTATTTATAGGGTGAAGCGGCTTTTACACGAAGGATGTAAAGGCTTGCTCAAGAGCGATAGGAATTGTCGAAATGCGAGAGAACATTTCAATCAAGAAAACCATGCTGTGCATGATGGTACCCCTGGCGATTGCCTGTGGCGGCGGCGGTGGCGGTGGAGACGACAGCAGCACGGGAGGAACGACAACGCCTCCTGCAAATGCCGGCGGGAATCCGCGTCAGGTTGAGGTAAGCGATGCGATTAACTCAATCGGTTCAGCTATCGGTAAAGGACTTGTGGTTGCAAATTCCTCAAATGCTCGTGTGACCGAAGCGGATCAATTGTCCCTTACGGCTTCGAGTTCTGCGACCGTTAGCTGTGATGTCAGCGGTAGTGCGATGATTACGACCTTCATCAATATTCCGGATGAAAGTCTTCCTCAGAACGAAGCTGATATCGAAACTACGCCGATTCCTTTTGATGTGACTGCAGCAACGGTGTTCAATCAGTGTGATGGCCTTGATGGTGCCTTTGATTTCACTATCTCAGGGGTTATTCTCGGCAACACCTTTGACTTTAGTTCAAATATCACAGGTCTTTTGACTCAGGATGATCCCGATCTGGGTCGTTGTGTGTTTTCCTTTGATAACCTGGTCATCTCAGGGTTTATCTCCGGACCAAACGATCCGGGAACCACCACTATCAGCGGTGGCCTGGATGCAAGTTGTGGCGATCAGTCAGTAAGCTGTTCGTTCAATAATGTGAATACTGAGGATTCCGCCGCGATTGAGAACTCCTGTTCTTAGCGCCCGGGGGAACATGCGCCGCTTCCCTGAACATCGGGAGCGGCGTATCATCTCGGCATTTCCTTTGAAAGCCGAGTTATGAGCGGTGAGAGACTTCGTCTCTCACCGCTTTTTTTGTCTGCTGATTACTTTACGACAAAATTTACCAGTCTCTTGGGAACAGCAATCTCTCGGACGATGTCTTTGCCTTCGAGGTACGGAATGACCTTGTCGCTTCCCTTTGCAAGAGAGAGCATATCTTCCTTGCTGATTTCGGCATCAACATCGAGTTTGTCCCGAAGCTTCCCGTTAACCTGTACCGCGATGGTAATGGTATCGAGTTTTGTAAGCGCCGGGTCGTAGCTCGGCCAGGTGACATAGGCGAGAGTCTCGCTCTGCCCCAGTCGCTCCCAGAGTTCCTCGCCGAAGTGCGGTGCAAAGGGAGAGATAAGCAAAACAAAGTCGCGTATCACTCGCTTCGGAATGGCTTTGGCCTGAGCAGCGTCGTTACAGAAGGTCATCAGGGCAGCGATTGCGGTATGAAACTTCAGGCTTTCAATGTCCTCAGTTACCTTCTTGATGGTGCGGTGCATTGCCCGCTCTATGTCCAGTTCGCCCACTGGGTGGGCATCATCTGCGACGATGGTATCCTGAAGTTCGCCCTGCTCATCGATGAGCAGGTTCCAGGCGCGATTGAGGAACTTAAACACTCCGCCCGCTGACTTGGTGTTCCAGGGTTTGACCTGCTCCAGGGGACCCATGAACATTTCATACATGCGCAGGGTGTCTGCCCCGTAGTCACGAATGAGATCATCGGGATTAACGACGTTGCCTCGGGACTTGGACATCTTCTGCATATCCTCTCCGAGAATCATTCCCTGGTTGACCAGGCGCTGAAAGGGCTCCCGAGTGGAGACCAGACCGAGATCGTGCAGCACGTGATGCCAGAAGCGAGAGTAGAGCAGGTGCAATACCGCATGCTCCACACCACCGATATAGAGGTCTACGGGCATCCAGTAGTTTTCGAGATTTTTATCCCAGGGCTCGTCCTCGTTTACCGGATCGAGAAAGCGCAGGTAATACCAGCAGCTTCCCGCCCACTGAGGCATGGTGTTTGATTCTCTGCGTGCGGGCTTTCCGCTCTCCGGGTCGACGGTTTCCATCCAGTCAGTGGCACGAGCCAGGGGCGGGTCTCCGTCCTCTGTTGGCTGGTAGCGCTCGACTTCAGGGAGAAGTACCGGAAGTTCGCTTTCAGGAAGCAGTTGCGGACCGTCCTCGGTGTGAATAACGGGGAAGGGCTCACCCCAGTAGCGTTGTCGGCTAAAGAGCCAGTCACGAAGTTTGTAGTTTACGGCTCGTTCTCCGATTCCTTCCTCCTCAACCCAGGACAGCATTTTCTCTTTGGCGTCTGAGACGCTCATTCCGTCGAGGAATGAAGAGTTAACCAGGGTGCCCTCTCCGGTATAGGCTTCCTCTTCGATGTTTCCGCCGCTTACGACTTCTTTAATTTCCAGGTCGAATTTTTTGGCGAAATCCCAGTCCCGCTGATCGTGGCCGGGAACGGCCATGATGGCACCGGTTCCGTAGGTGATGAGAACATAGTCCGCAACGTAGATAGGAATCAGAGCTTTGTTACAGGGGTTTATTGCGTAGGCACCGGTGAAAACTCCGGTCTTCTTATCGGCCTCTTCCTGACGCTGTCTATCGCTTTTGTTTTGTGCTTCTTCGACATAGGTAAGCACGGCATCGCGCTGGTCGTCACTTACGATATCTTTAACGATTGCGTGTTCGGGAGCGAGCACTGCGTATGTCGCCCCGAAGAGCGTGTCGGGTCGAGTGGTGTAGACATCAAAGCTAGAGGCTTCCTTGCCATCGATGCTGAACTTCAGCTTTGCACCTTCACTTCGACCGATCCAGTTGCGCTGCATTTCTTTTACGCTTTCCGGCCAGTCGAGGTCGTCAAGTCCGGCAAGCAGGCTATCGGCATACTCGGTGATGCGGAGCATCCACTGACGCATGGGTTTTCGAATCACATCGTGCCCACCGCGTTCACTCTTGCCATCGATTACTTCCTCGTTGGCCAGAACCGTGCCGAGAGCAGGGCACCAGTTCACCGGAATTTCATCCATGTAGGCCAGGCCCTTCTCGTACAACTTGGAGAAGATCCACTGTGTCCATTTGTAATAGTCCGCATTGCAGGTGGCGACTTCGCGGTCCCAGTCGTAGGAGAAACCAAGTGATTGGATTTGCCGTTTGAAGGTTTTGATGTTCTTTGCCGTAGTTTCGGCCGGATGCGTTCCCGTCTCAAGGGCATACTGCTCGGCGGGAAGCCCAAAAGCGTCCCATCCCATGGGATGCAGTACGTTAAAGCCATTCATCCGCTTGTAGCGGGCGAGAATATCCGAGGCGGTGTAGCCTTCGGGATGTCCCACGTGCAGGCCGGCGCCCGAGGGGTAGGGAAACATGTCGAGGATGTAGTATTTTGGCTTCTCCGTATCGACGCTCGACTTGAAGGTCTTGTTATCCTGCCAGAAATTCTGCCACTTGGGCTCAATCTCAGCGGGGCGATATTTGTGAGCGTCTTTGTCTGATGACTTTGTTTCTGCCACGGGTGCTTTCTCGATTCTGATGAGTTTCGTCTTAAATAATGCCTCTCGGCTGCCTTAGCCAGATACCAGCTCGGAACAATACCTGTGAGCCGGAGCGCTGGCTGCTGTGAATTATTACAGCAAGATAGGCGGCTTAGCCATTCTTTACGAATGAGATCGAAAGGGCTATGGTTGGGAGTTACGCTAGCTAAACTAGCGAAATACTCTATTAATATCCAGGAGCTCCTGCTGATTTTCTTCTGCTGGTTTTTGGGCTCTTTGATTTGTCTTTCTCCCGGGGAGTAATGTCACACGCCAGTAGTCATCGTTTTTTGCCTCGTCCCTCAGCACGTCCGCATTGTTCTTCAACCTCTGTATGGAGTGGCGGGCTTGTGCGCCGTAAACTGCTCAGCGTTTTTCTGATCTGCGGGCTGCTGCCGTTTTTTCTGTTCGGCTGTGGTTATGGCTTTCAGGGGAGCGGTTCGGTTCTGCCGAATGACATCAAGACGCTCGCGATTCGTCGTAGTGCCAATCTGACCACCGCGCCGGGTATCGGTCTGCAGTTTACTGAAAAGCTGGTCTCGCGCTTTTCTCGCTACGGCGTAGTGGAAGTCGTCCAGGGCACACGTGACGCTGATGCCGAACTTGTTACGACTATCAAAGAGGTGCAGTTCCGGGTTCGAGATACTACCGGTGAGACGGACATTGCGCTCGAATACGATATGGAACTGGTCATTTCGGCTGAGCTTCGTCGTCGCAACGGTCAGATTCTTTACAAGAATGACGCGATAAAATCGGTAGAAACCTTTGGCGGGCAGAGTGATGTGGTTGTTACTTCCAGTTCCTCTTTTGCGCAGGGTGGAATCAGTGCGGATACGCTTAACAGCCTGAGTGCGCGGGAGGTTACTCGTGGTCAGGGTCGCGTCGTGCTGGATGAATTAATGGATGAGTCTGCGCGGAAGTTATATCTGGATTCAGTAGCAGCCTCTTTCTGATACGCTCGTGGCTGAACACGCTAAGAAGAATTCTCCTGAGGTTGACCCCGGTCTCTGGGTCGATGAGCACGGTGATGCTCTCTTCAGCTATGCCATGATGCATCTCCATAATCCCCAGGAAGCCCAGGAGCTCGTTCAGGATGCACTGGTCGCTGCCCTTGGCTCGTACAAGAATTTCGAAGGCCGATCCTCGGTGCGCAGCTGGCTCATCTCGATTCTGAAGCACAAAATCATCGATCACATTCGCAAAGTAAGCAGACGTCGTAAGGTCATGGGGCAGTTAGACGACGATCCACTGATCGAGCGGGTATTTGACGGCAGCGGGCATTTTGCCACGGACGTCACGCCATGGACGGAAGATCCCTCAGTTCTGCTCGAGCGTAAGGATTTCCAGGCCCAGCTCGAGTCCTGTATCGCCAGTCTGCCGGAGCGCCTGGGTCGAGCTTTTATGCTGCGAGAGGTCGAGCAAATGAGCAGTGAGGAGGTGTGTAATGTTCTCGGTGTTACTTCGACCAACCTCTGGGTGATGTTGCACCGGGCCAGGTTGCGACTGAGAACGTGCCTTGAGACCAAATGGTTTTCCGATGAGGAGACAGGCTCATGATGAATTGTAAAAAGGCAGCGGAGTTGGCTTCAGTCGCCATGGATCGCAAGCTGTCGCTCCTCGAGCGAGTTCGGCTCTACATACATACCGTTCTCTGTCGTTGCTGTAAGTGCTACTGCGAGCAGCTGGACTTTCTTCGCTGTTGTGCCGAGAACATGTGCGAGGACAAAGAACCCCGTCATCGCCTTTGCGATAAATCAAAGGAAGAAATTAAGGAGGCGCTCAAGCGCTGCGGCGACTCGGAGTAGCATGCGTTTGCTTCTGGCGGGCAGGGTAGCCGTGTTTCCGGAGGAGGGGCTAGCGAGAATGCACAGGACCTCAATGTTCACGACTGCAATATACAGGGTCGCTGCGAACTTCCCGCCTGCTATGCTTCTGCTGTGCGCACTACTTCTTTCACTCTCCGCTTGTGAATCAAAGCCAAAGCAAAAAGCTGTGGTGTCGCAGATCCCCCTGGCAACAGCAATTCCGCTCGCCGAAATTACGACACACTATGGAGAGATCCTTCAGGCGCACGTTCGTGACGGTCTGGTGGACTATGCGGCTCTGCGTCAGCGTCAGGATGATTTGAACTCCCTCATCACGAAGTTTTCCTATGTTTCTGAAGCGTCCTTTGCGGCCTGGTCGGAGGCGGAGCAGATAGCGTTTTTAATAAACGCCTACAATGCCCTTACGCTGAAAGTCATTGTCGACCACTATCCCATAGAGCCGGGCCTGCTGACCTCGCTTGCCCACCCGAAAAACAGTATCAGGCAGATATCCGGGGCCTGGGATTCCATTACCCACTCCTTGCTCGGGCAGCAGACGACACTGGATTACATTGAGCATGAAACGCTGAGGAAAAACTACAGGAAACCCGGAATACACATGGCGCTGGTTTGCGCCGCCATGAGTTGTCCAAAGCTTCGATCGGAACCCTACGTGGGAGAGCGCCTTGATGCGCAGCTTAGCGATCAGGCGAAAGACTTCCTCAATTCCTCATCAACGTTTCGCATCGATAGGGATAAAAAGAAGATCTATCTCTCAAAGATTTTTGATTGGTTTGCTGATGACTTCATTCCGGTCTACGAGAACAAAGCTTCCTTTACTCGCCTCACATCCAGCTCCTATTCCTACAAAGAGAAAGCGGTGCTTGCCTATATTTCCGAGCACCTTGAAGATGCTGATGCGGCCTTCATAGCCGAGCATCAGCCGGAGATAGAGTATCTGGACTACGACTGGAGTCTTAACGAAAGAGTGTCTGAGCAGTAGTTCTGAACAGCCGAGGGACCTACTAGTAGATTCGCTCGTTTGGATTCCACTTTGTCCAGCCACGTTCCCGATCGAATTCAACGCTCCAGCGATTTTCTTCAAGCCGGGCCACGCGAATTTTATCAACTGAATAACCGGGTTTCTCAGGCAGGTTTGGCGTGAGGTAAAGCTTGCCCGGTTTGATTGGGGCAATGACGATAGCGCCCTGCTTCTCAGTATCACGAGAAACGGTGATGCCTTCCTCAACACTTACCATATGGACCGCGCAATCTGTGATGCAGAGGCTGCTGATTCGAATAGGAACTGAGAAAGCCGATTCCTTGTTGGCAACGATACAGAGCTCCGGTTGATCGCTCTCCGCAGAGACACCACTTACGTATCCAAATATCATCTTAAGTCTCTCCCAATCGAAAATAAGCGGTTTTTAACGCGGTGGCACAAAGGACTTTTGATTCTTCCACCGCAGCCTCTGATTCAAAATTTCTGCTGCCCGGAACCCCTTTGTGCTGAGGATGTGAGCTGCGACACCAGCATACGTGCTGCCCTGCTGTTCGAGCAATCGCAAATATGCCGCAAACGAGCAGGATACGACGGCGCAGGCTCTCCCCGCGCCGTCGCATGGGCCCTATTTATCCCAGAGGCTTTTCCACCAGGCGCTCTTTGGCTTATCTGGTTTAGCCTTCATGCCAATCTTTTCCCGGATGTCCTTGATGCTCCAGCCGGTGAGATTCGCAAGTTGCTGTGCCTCTTTCTCCTGACGGTTTACGAGGTTGTCGAAGTAGCGCCCGGCAGCCTCACAGGAGTCTCGCGATCCGGTCCATGGGTGACGCAGAACATATCGTCCCTGAAAGTTCTGCTTGTCCTTGGTCTCCTGGAACACAAGATCTTCCGGGAAGGTCTCGTTGGTGTAGCGCAGATGCAGGCGGGTGACGACGGCATTCACCGCCTGGCCACCACGGGGGGCACGAAATCCGGGCTTATTGCTCTGCTCGTTCAACCAGAAAACCCCGAGCTTTCTCAGCTCCTCCGGGCTGAGTGGGTTTGCGGCGCAGGGGTCGCACCAGCCCATGTCCCAGAAATATTCTGTGAAGACCGTTTTCATGCCTTCCTTTTTCACCTGCTCAGAAAACATGTCTTTGTAGAAGCTGGCAAATTCGTCCTTTATATACGGAGGGAGATCCATATTGGAGGGTAGCTTCTTGGTCGGATAGTTGGTGGTCTCCACTCGTCCGTCTTTGGTGATGACATACAGCAGGAGCTCCTGCGGCCCTTTCGCATTAATCATGCCGAGACGAATGGGCAGAACGAATTTTTCTGAAGAGAAGGCAAACTGCAGGGGGCGTAGGTAGTTGAGCCCGGTTTTAAGCTGCTCTTTCAGGTTAACCTTGGCTACGAAGAACTTGAGGTCCTGCTTTATGTAGGGAGCAAGCGCCTTCTTTGCACCTTTGGGGATGTTGTAGCCGTTTTCGATCAGCCACTCCTCCAGTCCCTGAGACTCCGTGGCGGAGAGTATCACAATATCGTATTCACCTATGGTGTATTCTGCTTCGACCGTTACGCCTCTCTTTCTCTTTGCCATCGGAGCACCTTTAGGAACTCCCGCTCCCACGCCGGCACTCCTCATTGCCTCATACATTATCCTCGGCTTACAGGGGTCTTCGTCGAAGTATTCCACAAGACGAGGTGCGGTGAATGAGTCAATTCGGGAGAAGAGCTTTCTCGTTCCTACGTTGATTTGTCCTTCCTGTAGTACTTCCGGAACGGGTATGACCATGGCGAATTCTTTAAGTTCGCCTTTGTAATCATTCATCATGCTGATTACCGTCTTGTCATCGTGCCGAACGAGGACAACCTGTGAGGCCTCGTTGTAGAGACTGGCGTCGGCCTTCGCTACGTAAAAGCCGCAAAAGGCATAGGCACTGCTGCCGACGGCGCTAAGAAGCAGCAGGGCTGCCAAGTATTTGAGTCGAAGGTATGGTGCTTGTTTCTTCATTGTTCTTTTCTCCGGTGGTTTTGCTGGTGCTCTTGTTCCATTCAAACTGTGCTGCGGATAAAACGCGATCGAGAATCGGCACAAGCGGGCTTGCCAGCAAGAGCGCGAGTAATATGCCGTTGGTAAAATAAAAATAGTACTGAAAAAGGTGCGCGAGAAAGGCGATGAACACTGCATAGAAAATCCTGGCAAGACTGTGATTCGGTGTGGTCTTGGGGTCGGAAATCATAAAGAACGAAAACAGCAGGAGGGTTCCGCTGTTAAGCTGATGCATCCACACGGACCACTCGTAGCCAAGATAAAAGACGCGATACAGGGCCCAGATGCCAAGATAGCTGCCGAGAAACACCCAGGACAGGGTGCCCACCTTTGCTCGAGAGATCACCCAGCTGCCAAAGGCGAGAAAGATAAAACTCAGGGCGACATCGGAGCCCCACTGACCGGATGAGACCCAGCTTCCCGGCAGCAGCAAAACCGGAATCATTACACCGAAGTTTGCCGGATTAAACAGATGCTTGTGATTGATGCGCAGCAGAAATTTAGCGGATATCGCCAGACAAGCGGCGAGGGGATGTATCCAGAGTGAATCACTTCGCAGCAGCAGGGAAATGCCAAAGCAGGTGATCACGGCACTGAGATAGCCGACATGCGGTAGTTGCAGTCTCTTTAGGAAGAAACATTGTGTGGCGATTCCCGAGAGGAACGTCAGTGCAATCTGCGAACTGCTGATGGAGAAGTCGCGGGCAAAGGCGCCGATGCTGAGGAAGGTCAGGAGGGAGACAATTTGGAATACTCGTGGATCCATTCCAGGCTCTGCTTCTAATAAGGGCATTTCGTTGTGCTTCCTGGGCACGCCGATAAAAGCGTTGCGCCCATAGTCTATCCTAGACCAGGGCTAGTCAAAGATAATTCGAATTATGCATGTAAAAGAAGTGTAAACTCCCCGGGGCTTGGGGCAGGCGGGTGAGGGGATGCGCGGTCATACAGGCGAAATCCCTGCTTTGATGGCTGCTCGCAGCGGAGAGAGCCTGCGCTGCCGTGAGGCTCTCTCCGATACGTCCTTGCAGCATCATCATGAAGGCGTAGCGAAAAATGCTTAGGAGCGCGGACGCAAGTCCGCGCCGGAGCAAAGGAGCAAGAGCAATCTTCGGATAATCTATCCTGCGATTGCTCTAGTGCCGGGTTACCCGACTCCCGGGAAAGTCCTCGCCACCTTCACTCTCCTGCTCAGCGTCAGCAGCAGGCGATGTGATGGCAAAGGAGAGTTCGTTATCGACTACTTCCACCTCGACATCAGCCCCGTCCTGAACCTCACCGGAAATGAGCGCACGTCCAAGTTTGGTTTCAAGCCTTCGCTGCAGGAAGCGCTTTAGCGGTCGAGCACCGTAGGCTGGTTCGTAACCACTCTCGGCGATAAACTGCAGGGCTCCTTCGCTGAGGCGAAGCGTTATCTTTCGCTCTGCAAGCCGCCCGGACAATTCTGCCAGTAAGAGTGTTACAATCTGCTTTATCTCTTCGAGTTGTAGCGGCTTGAACAGGATAATGTCATCCACACGGTTCAGAAACTCAGGGCGAAATCCCGCACGCAGCTCTCGCATTACCGAGTCTCGTGCCGTCTCCTTGATCTCTCCGCGTCCGTCAATTCCCTCGAGCAGGTAATGCGACCCGATGTTTGAGGTCATAATGATTACCGTGTTTTTGAAATCAACGGTTCGGCCCTGGGAGTCTGTGACCCTTCCGTCGTCGAGAATCTGCAGCAGCACGTTGAACACGTCCGGATGCGCCTTCTCGATCTCATCAAAGAGGATGACGGAGTAGGGCTTGCGGCGAACGGCTTCGGTAAGCTGTCCGCCTTCCTCGTATCCCACATACCCCGGAGGCGCCCCGATGAGTCGCGAGACTGAGTGCTTTTCCATGTATTCACTCATGTCTATGCGAACCATATTTTCCTCGGTGTCAAAGAGTGAGGAAGCAAGCGTTCTTGCAAGCTCGGTCTTACCCACACCGGTAGGTCCGAGGAAGATAAAGGAACCGATCGGGCGTTTGGGGTCCTTGATGCCGGAGCGGGCACGTATAACCGCATCAGCAACCAGGGAAACGGCCTCGTCCTGTCCGACCACGCGCTCGTGCAGCACGGCATCGAGTTTGAGGAGCTTTTCGCGTTCTCCCTCGACCAGTCGGGTGAGCGGAATGCCGGTCCATCGAGATACGATTTCAGCAATTTCCTGCTCGGTGACTTCCTCGCGAAGAAGCTTCATCTCGCTGTGTCCGTCACTGAGAAGCTGTTCCTCGGCTTTCAGTGCTGCTTCAAGACCCGGAAGCTTTCCGTGCTTTAGCTCAGCCGCTTTATTCAGGTCGTAATTCAGCTCTGCCTGTTCGATTTCGCGCTTTATGTGCTCAAGCTCCTCACGCAGGGTTTGCACCTTCTGAATTGCTGACTTCTCATTCTCCCACTGCGCACGCATGGTGTCAGAGGTACTCCTGAGTTCAGCGAGATCCTTACGCAGGTCTTCCAGACGATCTTTACTGGCGACGTCTTTCTCGTTTTTCAGGGCTGCTTCTTCAATCTCAAGCTGCATTACTTTTCGAGTAACCTGGTCCAGTTCTGCCGGCATGGAGTCGATCTCCGTGCGAATCATCGCGCAGGCCTCATCGACCAGATCGATTGCTTTATCCGGCAGAAAGCGGTCGCTGATATAGCGGTTTGAAAGCACCGCGGCAGATACCAGGGCGTTATCCTGAATCTTTACGCCGTGGTGCACCTCAAAGCGCTCCCGCAGGCCTCGTAAGATCGAGATGCTGTCCTCAACGCTGGGCTGATCGACCAGAATGGTCTGGAAACGCCGTTCAAGGGCGGCATCTTTCTCAATGTACTGTCGATACTCATCCAGGGTAGTGGCACCGATACAGTGAAGCTCCCCTCGGGCAAGCATTGGTTTGAGAATATTCCCCGCATCCATAGCGCCGTCGGTTTTTCCCGCGCCAACAATGAGGTGCAGCTCATCGATGAAAAGCAGTATGCGTCCGTCTGATTCACGAACCTCCTGCAGGACTGCTTTTAATCGTTCTTCGAATTCACCGCGAAACTTGGCACCGGCTACCAGCGAGCCCATGTCGAGGGAAAAGACGGTCTTGTCCTTCAGTCCCTCCGGAACGTCTCCACGAACTATGCGCTGGGCCAGGCCCTCAACGATAGCCGTTTTCCCGACACCGGGTTCACCGATGAGCACCGGGTTGTTCTTTGTCTTTCGCGAGAGAATGCGAATCGCCCGGCGAATCTCTGCGTCTCGTCCGATTACCGGGTCGAGCTTTCCCCGCTGAGCTTCCTGCACCAAGTCTCGTCCGTACTTATCGAGGGCCTCATAGGTGGCTTCGGGGTTTGCACCCTGAACTCTCTGGGAACCTCTGATTTCTACCAGGGCGGTCAGAAAACGGTCCCGGTTTATACCAAACTCCCGAAAGGTTTTTCCGGCATGACTTTTTGAACCCTCTTCAATGAGGGCGATGATGAGATGCTCGACAGAGACATACTCATCTTTAAGGCGTTTCGCCTCGTCCTCTGCCTTGGCGATGATTTTGTTCAGGCGTTGGGTGATGTAAATCTTCCCCGGTTCTCCTGAGGAGTGGGTGACCTTTGGCCGTTTGTCCAGATCGTCCTGTATGGATTTGCGGAAGGCCGTGACACTGACATCGAGCTTCTTCAGAAGCCGTGCAAGCAGCCCCTCACTCTGGTCACAGAGCGCCAAAAGCAGATGTTCACCATCAATCTCCTGATGATTGAGCTTTGTCGCCAGGGTATTTGCATCGTGCAGTGCTTCCTGACATTTCTGGGTTAGTTTATTCGGATCCATGATTCGCTCCTTTCGCGAATGCGCTTCGCGTTCTTGTTTTTGCTGCTACTTTTATTTCGGTGCGGATTATCGCTGCATTAGGCTAAGTCCGCGCTGATACGCATTTCTCGTTACGCTTTTAAAATCCTCTATCCTCTCGGGTTAAACGAAGAAACCGATTGCAGCTTTTCAAAAAGCTCCTTCTCCTCTTCGTTTAATTCTTTTGGCGTTCGTATCTGGACTTCTGCCAGGAGATCGCCACGCTCTTTTTTGTTCTTTGGCAGTCCCTTTCCTCGAAGTCGAAATGTCTGTCCGCTCTGTGTCCCGGCGGGCATGCGCAGGTTCACTTCACCGTCCAGTGTTCTGACCGGGAGCTGAGCACCGAGTGCCGCCTCCCAGGGTGCCACAGGAACCTTGCTGCGCAGGTCATAGCCGTCGACCGAGAAACGCGGGTGCTTGCGGAAGTGGATTTTTAAATGCAGGTCTCCGTCTTTTCCGCGACCGCGCGCTTTTCCACCCTGACCGGCAAGGCGGATAACTTTTCCGTCCTGCACGCCAAGCGGGATTTTTACCTGATAACTTTTGGTCTCAAGTTTCCCCGCACCGGGTTCGCTAAACTGTAGCGTGATCTGTTTCTTTGCGCCTTCAAGCGCATCTTCCAGAGTAATTTCAACGTCGGCGGTGTGGGTCGCTCCGTCCTGTCCTCTGCCAAATCCCTTCTGGGAATATCCCTGTGGCCCAAACCCCTGCTGTCCGAATCCCTGCTGACCGTAGCCGGCCGATCCCATAGAGTCGCCAAACAGAGAGTTAAAGAAGTCGCTAAAGCCGCCGCCTCCCTGGAAACTCGCGCCGGAAGCGCCCTGACCGAAGCCAGCGCCACCAAAACCGGCAAACATTTCTTCGAAGCCGGGTGGGGGCGTAAAGGACTGACCATTCTCCCAGTTTGCGCCAAGCGCGTCATAGCGCTTGCGCTTCTCCTCGTCTTTGAGCACCTCGTGGGCTTCGTTTATCTCCTTAAAGCGCTCCTCAGCCTCCGCCCCCTTATTCACATCCGGGTGATATTTCCGGGCCAGCTTGCGGTATGCCTTAGAGATCTGCTCGGGGGTCGCGCTGCGTTCAACGCCAAGTGTCTCGTAATAATCCTGGAACGCTACTCCCAAAAGTCTAACTCCATTTCTTCCTGATAAAACAAGGTATTTGACGGTATCTCCGCCTCAAATGAGGGCAGAGGTCACCAAAACCAGGGGGATTGCAATAATCGTACATGGTTCAGAATGAATAAAAACCGCCTCTATTTTGATATAAGCATCGATCGGGTCGCTGTCAAAAAATAGGTAAAAAAACAGGACGAAAAACGACCCGAGAAACAAAGCCGTGAAGAGGCCGAAGACAGCAGGGTGATGCAGGGGGTATCAGGGCCGAGGTGGGCGCCGCCGCGAGTGTGAAAACGAAAGCGAATCCCCTGAAGTTACTTGTCAATTTTTCCCCCACGTGGGAGCGTCAATCGAATGGAAGCGGCAGAGCGAAGCAAAGCATTTGCCGGGAAGTATCGTACTGTGTGGAGCATTACATGATTGGAGTCGCTGAGGTCGTAATCCCCGGCTTTTGGAAGCTGTTGCCCTCGAATCTTCGCCTGGTGCTTACGAGGCTGATTGTTCGGCTGCAGACCCGTGCCGTGCGCACGATTCCGCGATCCGATGTGGATGTCTACGTCTTCTCTCCGGGAGCAAAGAAGTATTTTCCCGATGCGCATACGGGGGAGCTTAGAGAGCCTGGTATGTATCCCCCCAGTTCGCTCGTTACTACCTGCAGAAATGAAGGCGCTCATATCGAGGCTTTTCTCGACGCGATTCGCAACCAGAGCGTTCCACCTGCGGAGATAGTTATCTGCGATGGGGGCTCGGACGATGACACAATGGATCGGGCTCAGGCCTGGTATGCACGGGCCATGCAGGAAGGGGGGCTTCCCTTTGAATTCAGGCTGATAGCCGCCGAGCCGATTTCCATTGCGGCAGGAAGGAACCGTGCGGCCGAGAACGCGGGTCACCCGATTCTTCTCTTTACCGATGTCGGGGCAACCCTAGATAAGCACTGGGTGGCACGGATACTGGAACCCTTCGTGGCAAAGCCCGAGACGGAGGTTTCTATGGGCTGGTACAAGGCTCGGGCAAAAAGTGCATTCTCCAAGGCCCTGAGTTCTTATCTGATGCCGGCCCTTCGAAGCATAGATCCCGGAACCTTTCTCCCCTCGGGTCGCTCGCTGGCGCTGCGCAGAGAAGTCTTCTGGTCGGTCGGCGGCTATCCAGAGCATCTGAGTTTTGCCGGGGAAGACTCGCTTTTTGATTTCTATCTGAAGTTTGCCGCGAAGCAGTGGGCCTTCGTTCCCGAGGCCCTCGCATACTGGGACTGCCCGGTGAGCGTCACGGCCTGGGGAAAGACGCTCATTGGCTATGCCAAGGGAGATGCTGAGGGTGGTGTGCTGTTCTGGGACTACTATCTGAAGCTTCTTACGTTCGGCATGAAGTTTAGTATAGACCTGCTTATCGCTGCCTTCTCACTTTTTCTTGGTATTATCATACCCTGGAATTTTCTGGTGTATGTCGCTTTGCTCTGTTTTTCCCTGGGTCTGTTGCGATTGTTTACCTTTGCCCGGGGCTACGCTCCGCAGCAGAGGGGTACGCCCCTTATGACCTCGCTTGCGGCTCTTGGCCTTATGCTTGGTTCCCAATTGATTGGCTTTATCCGGGGGCTTCGCAGCTTTGAGGAGGTTGAACACCGGCGGATCCTGGGCGGCTCGGCCGGTCATGTCATCTGCTTCACCCCGCGTGCCTTCAGCGGCAAACTCAATGACGGTGAGAGCGAGATTCTGAGGGCGCTGATTGATGACCTCTGGTATCTGACAGTGGTGTCTGAGGAGAGTCCGTATACTGCTGAGGGCGATATGCGCTTCATCCATCCGCGGATGGAGGTGTATCAGCGCAGCCATTTTGATCCTTTGGATTGGACGGCAAAGCATGAGCCCTATCTCATGGACTACGAGCGAGAAATCCGCTTTCTTGATTTTTCTGAGGATTCCTTTTCCAGAGAGCTGCTCAGTCGTCTGCTGGTTTCGGGTGCTGAACGGCTACGGCCGTTTAGCGCAGAGGAGTAGAAGTTCTTGAGGATGAGCTGTTTGCTCTAGCCTTCCGTCTCGTGATCCATCAGGCGCTGCTCGAGCATTTTTCTCACTCTCTGGCTTGGGCCTTCGTAGTCGAGTTCCGGGCGAGGCTCCGCCTGCTCCGGTAGGATTTCGGCCATGAGCTCGTAGTAAATGGGAATGAACATAGGATCCAGTTTGCGAATCGGTGCAACGGCCTTATCCAGCCCCTTCTTGTAGGCGCTCGAGTCCTTGTCGAGGAATTTTGCGAGTGCGAGCATGTCGAGGCTCTGCATTACGCCGTCGAGCAGGAGCGTAATAGCGGCGCGATAGCGCTCTTTTTCTTTTTCTACTTTTACTTTGGCGGCAACTCTTGCGACTTCTCGCAGGGAAGAGACTGAGAAAGGAGAGAAAAGGAAACCATCGCTTCCGTCCATAATGCTGAACGCGATGTCTTCTTTTTCTATTTTGTGAGAGGGAACAACAGAGATGTAGGCTGCGTCTTTCCCGCCGTCACTGGACTTTGCTTCGCGGACAAAGTTGGCGATCGATTCACTCGCGAAACTTGCAGATACCAGGAGTACGTCATACTCAATGCCGCCTCGCAATTGTTCGAGGGCATCGCTGAGCTTTCTTACCGCTTTTACGCGCGCAAAGAACTCCTCAGACATGGTTGCCTGCCAGAGGTAGCCGCGAGTTAAGTGATTCGGCTCGATTATTAGTGCACTGAGCTTCATAGATTTTTCCGTAGTGTGTACCTATTATCGACGCGTTCCGATTTTTGCTTGAGTAAATCACTGCGCCTGCTTCGGGGAGAAGTTGAGTGGTCTTAGGGGCTTAGGTAAATATTTTCGGATGGTATAGGTCGGAAAAGACGATTTTAGTCCACAATCAGGCTTCTCAGTCCTGCCTTAGCATCTGGTAGACCTTCTGCGCTCGAATCACCTTGCGGATGTAGTTCTTTGTTTCGGGGTAGGCAACGAGTTCGGACCAGGCTGCTGCCGAGAGTTCGGGGTATCGGGACCTCCAGCGTTCGACTGCGGTGGAGCCGGCGTTGTAGGCAGCGATAGCATAGGGGAGGTTTCCATCGTATTTTTTCACTAAGCCTGAGAAGTGTTTTGCCCCGAGGGGGATGTTGACGTCTGGCTCAAACAGGGAGGCTGTTTCATCCCAACCCTCATGTTTTGCCGTTGTCGGGAGTAACTGCATCAGGCCCCGGGCGTCCTTTCCCGATTTTGCGTGCGGATTGAAATGACTCTCGGTGTGGGAGATTGCAAGAAGCAAAGCAGGATTTAGATTGTGTTCTTCGGCATTCTCGGAGAAGAGATCGGAATACGGTATGGGAAAACTAAGCCGAATCGCGATTGCTGCGCAGCGACTTGATGCCAGCTCTTTCCTCGCGGATAGTTTGCGGAGTACCAGATCGGCGAGTCCGAGTGAGCGCGAAATGCTCGCGTAGGATTGATACAGTTTTGCACGAACCAGATCGCTGGCCGGAGACCATGCCCTGCTTCCGCTCTGCTGCTCGTCTTCCTGAAAGTAAGAATCAATCTCAAACTGTGACAGCAGGGGCAATTCCGCATCTGAGAGCAGCGCAAGACGCTCGTCGAGACTTTTTGGAACATCCGGCAGACATGCTTCTCTCTTGTTGAGCATCCTGGCGACTGCTCTGTTGCCATTATCAAGCAGGGCGTAGTAGCTCAGCGGATCGTCCTCGCGTAGTGAGGCAATTATCTCTTCTGCGTTGAGCGTCGATAACTCTGAACTTGAGGCAACGCCAGGATCCGTTTGCTTCAGGCTTTGGGCAAGCCAATAACGGGCGTGATTAATTGCGGTCCGTATCTCTCTTTTCGAACGCGTCAGCTCTCCGGTCGATGTTTCCTCAAGCTTGTTTAGCTCCGCAATACCTCGCTTTTCAAGGGAGCGAAATGACAGCGAGGCCTGGAAGAACGAATTATCCCGAAAGTGAATCCAGGCTATTTGTCGCAGCGCCTGTAGCACGCGCTCCGGGTCGCTGCTTCGCGAGGCCAGCCTGGTATACACTTCCCGGGCATCAGGAAGCAGTCCTTTTTCCTCAAGGATACGCGCTTTGACATAGGCGGCCTCATCACTATGCGGACTTCTGCCATACTGCTTTTCAAATCGATCAAGCAGGGTCAGGGCGCGGTCGTGCTCATTGGTGTTCCAGGCGTTTTTCGCCATGCGCATCAGCGCGACATCAGCGACATGGTTCGGAGCATCGGCGCTGACAAAGGCAAGCAGATGGTCTGCCTCAGATCGACGTGAGAGGGAGCGAAGTATCTTCTCTTCGGTCAGCAGAAGCTCAAAAAAACTCGGCGTGTTCTCAAGAATTTCCTCCTTTGCCTTCTGCAACATCTGCAGCGCTGCTACGGCATCGCCTTCTTTCTGCAACAGCGTGGCTTCATGCAGACGATCGGCGGGTGACACACTAATTTTCCCATCGGACTCAAGACTGCGCAGAGCTTCTCGTGAGCGGGTGCTGGCATCATCCCGGGCGTAGTTCTCGCGAACTCGAGTGTACAGCGCTTTGGCCATGGCAAAGTCCCCGGCGCGGCGCGCTTCTTCTGCCTGGAGAAGGAGAAGTTGCGGCAGGAGGTCACTGCGGTGGCTGGCTCTGATACTTTTCTCCAGCTCAAAAATGCGGGGTCCGTTGTTTCCCTTCGTGTCAAAGGCCTGCAATCTTAGCAGGCCGAGCTGCGCGTCCAGGTGGGCAGCGCTGTTTTTCGATACTTTGGTGTAGGCCGAAATAGCTCTTTCCCTGGTGTTTTTCTCCCGGGCACCTTTGGCTTCCAGGAGTTTTCCCTTACACAGCAGGGCCCAGTCTCTTATCCGGGGGTCATCTTTTGCGCGCTCAAGCAGGTTCATCAGGTCGGGGGGGGCGACTGCGGAGCTATGCGAATCAGCCGTTCGAAAACCGCAATGGGAAGCCGCCTGACTCAGGGCCACGATGGGCGGGGTTCTGAGCGAGGAGTTCCAATACCAATAGGCCACAGCGCAGAGAGCAATGGCACATAGAAGGCCGCTGACAAAGCGACTGGAGCTGCCGCGAGAATTCTGGAAAGAGCTGTTTTTCATGCCTGAGGTTTCACACTGAAATAGTGCAGTAACCCTGTAAACTATAGTGCTGTAATTTAGGTCATCGAGCCGTTTTGCGAGAGGGACCGAGGTGTAGAACACAGCCTCCTCGACAAGAAGGGGAATAAAGCATAAATTCCCGCAGTCAATCGCTTCGCAATTGATATGAATTCTCGAAAAGAAGCAGTTCCGCTCTCAGTGAGACTCTAGTACGTCTTTAAAACTGACGAAAGGAATTCCTTTCAGTTTTCGGCCCGGTGCCCGCTGCCGGGGTACTATTTTTTGAGAACACCGCCGTATGAACACTTTCGGGCGTACGCATTTGAATGGATGTAGCATCATCGATTACCCTTAGTGACGGGGTATAGTAGCCGGTGTGTAGTCGCCGGGCAGGAAAATCGAAACAAGCACTTGAACAGTATGATTGATAAGTTAGAGGACATAGCCAAGAGGCAGGAAGAGCTCAACGCGTTACTGAGCGATCCGGATGTTGTGCAGGACAATGAGCTATACCAGAAGTATGCGAAGGAGCATGCTGAGATCGACCCGATCGTGCGAAAGTTCAAGGAGTATCAGAAGGCCCAGTCTGACATAGAGGGCGGACGAGAGATTCTGGCAGAGTCGGACGACAAAGAAATGCGGGAGATGGCTGAGGCCGAGGTTGAAGAGCTGGAAGAGCGAAGCTCGGAAATCATGCAGGAGCTCATGTTGCTTTTGCTTCCCAAAGATCCCGATGACGACAAGAACATCATCATTGAAATTCGAGCGGGAACCGGCGGTGATGAAGCTGCGCTCTTTGGTGCCGATTTGTTTTCCATGTATTCGCGGTTTGCGGAAGCAAAGCGCTGGGACGTTGAAGTGCTCTCCTCGTCTGAGTCATCGGTAGGTGGTTACAAGGAAATCATCGCCCAGGTTACTGGAAAAGGTGCCTACAGTAAGTTCAAGTATGAAAGCGGTGTGCATCGCGTTCAACGCGTGCCAAAGACTGAAACACAGGGTCGCATCCATACCTCCACCGTAACGGTGGCGGTTCTTCCGGAAGCAAAGGAAGTGGAGATAGATATTGAGGAGAAAGATTTGCGCGTGGATGTCTTTCGCGCCTCAGGTCCGGGTGGTCAGAGCGTAAACACCACTGATTCGGCCGTGCGTATCACGCATATTCCGACGGGAATGGTGGCCACCTGTCAGGACGGAAAGTCTCAACACAAAAACAAGGCAAAAGCCCTGATGGTCCTGCGTTCGCGGCTCTACGAAAAAATGCTCTCTGAGCAGCAGAGTGAGCGCAGCGCCAACCGGCGTTCTCAAATTGGATCCGGTGAGCGTTCCGAGAAAATCAGAACCTATAACTTTCCGCAGGGAAGAATCACGGACCATCGCATCGGTCTTACCATCTACCAGTTGGATACCGTTCTTGGCGGCGATCTTGAGATGCTCGTCCAACCCATTGCCGCCCATTTTCAGGCAGAAGCGCTGCAGGCCGCAGAGTAAGGCAGAGAGGGAGTAGGGCAGACAAATCGTTTTCTCAGCACAGGATCGTTATTCAGCATATGCTTCCCGAGAAGCAGAGGTATTATGAAGCTCGGAGCCCTGAGGAAATCATTGCTTGATCGCTCGCGCACCGACGGAACCACAGCTCGTGATGTGGATCAGCTGCTTGAGTACGCGCTCGGGCTTAACAGGACGCAGCTCCTGACTTACTCCGATGAGGATATAGCCGAGGAAACTCGGGCAGAGGTTACTGCTTTGTTTGAGCGCCTCGATGCCGGAGAGCCGCTTGCCTATATCACCGCTCACCAGGAGTTCTATGGCTATGATTTTGTGGTCACGCCTTCTGTGCTCATCCCACGCCCCGAAACTGAGCGTCTGGTGGAACGGGCGCTCGAGATATTTTCCGAGGCCATGCTCAGCGAAGAATACGCGCGAATCGAGGTGTATGATGTGGGGACCGGCTCCGGTGCCATTATTCTTTCTCTGCTCTCGGAGCTGCGCGGGCGTTTCAATTTTGCTCAACTCAAAAAGCATAGTTTCACGGGGGTCGATATTTCGGACTCCGCGCGTGCGGTCGCCGCTTTTAACTCCGGACGTCTGGGACATGATGACCTTGTGCGAATTGTGCCGGGGGATTTGCTCTCCGGGCTTGAGGAGGAGCCGAGTGATTCACAGAGGAAGCACCGCTTTTTTCTCCTCCTGAGCAATCCACCCTACATCGCTGATAATGAGGAACTCGATGCCTCGGTGCAGAACCACGAGCCGGCAGTTGCCCTGCGCGGTGGTCCGAATGGCATGGAGCTGCCGGAGCGTTTGCTGGAGGAATTCTGGCACAAAAGTGGTAGTTTTTCTTCCTCCTGTGCCCTGATCGAAATTGGCCATCAGCAGAGCCATACGGTAGAATGCGTGGCCCGTCGGCTTGGTTTCGAGGGTGTTGAATTTATTGAAGATTTTCACGGCATCCGCCGTGTGGCACTCATCAAGAGGTAGCGTGCAGGAAGTATTGTGTATCACGGGCGGTCGGAAGCTCGAGGGGGATGTTCGGGTTTCCGGGGCTAAGAACTCCGCGCTGCCCTTAATATTTGCGACGCTACTAAGCCCTGAGCCATGCGTATTGCGCAATGTTCCCGATCTGGAAGACATCAGCGTGACCATGCGTCTGCTTCGTTCTCTGGGAACAAAAGCGAAGTATGAAGATCACTGTATCCATTTGCATACGCCGGAAATTACCGGAACCGAAGCGCCCTATGCGTCGGTAAAAGCGCTGCGCGCGTCTTTCTGGGTTCTGGGGCCCTTACTTGCTCGAGCCGGGCAGGCGCAGGTCTCTCTCCCGGGTGGTGATGCAATCGGAACTCGTCCGGTTGATCTGCACATCAAGGGACTTCAACAGCTGGGTGCTGAGATTCACATGAAGCATGGAGTCGTTCACGGAACGGCCCCGGGCGGGCTTCAGGCCGGTCCGGTTCATTTGGATTTCCCTTCAGTTGGTGCGACGCACAATCTTTTGATGACCGCTGCGCTTATTCCCGGTGAAACAATTCTCAGTGGTGCGGCGCGTGAGCCGGAAGTGGTTGAACTCGCTAATTTGCTTTCAGCCATGGGAGCAGAGATTGAAGGGGCGGGCAGTGACATCATTATCATACGAGGGCGCGAGCGTCTGAAGGGAGTTGACTTCAGTGTGCTGGGCGATCGCATTGAGGCGGTCACCTATCTTCTGAGTGGAGCGGTTACCGCTGGTCGTGTGCGCATATCAGGAATTGCGCCTCAGGCACTGCACTCCAGTCTGGAACTGTTGAAAGAAATGGGGTGTGAACTTCAGGAAGGCGAGGACTGGGTTGAGCTGCAAGGTCCTGAGCGGCTTCGAGCCGTTTCCTTTTGCACCGCGCCATATCCGGGCGTTGCAACCGATGTGCAGGCACTGTTTATGGCGGCGCTCACCAGAGCCGAAGGGACTTCCGTAATCGAAGAGCGTGTTTTTGAAAGTCGTATGGGCCACGCTGCTGAGTATCGCCGCTTCGGGGCGGATATTTCTATCTCGGCACGGATAGCAAGGGTTAGCGGGAAGAGTATTCTCAGCGCTGCCCCTGTTGAATCAAACGACATTCGGGCTGCTGCCGGACTTGTTCTCATGGGGCTTGTTGCCGAGGGCGTTACGCAGGTGAGGGAGCTGTATCATCTCGATCGCGGTTATGACGGCATCGTTGGAAAACTCGAAGCGCTCGGGGCTGATATTTCACGAATCCCCGCTTTTGATAATAGAGAAGTAGTCTGGGGTTGCTAAGTTGGGGGCTGCTAATTTGGAGGCCGGGGACACTCAGGTGGATCAGCAAAGACGCAACGTTCAGTTACCGCTGAACCTCGAGCCGAAGGATCCCTATTCCCTCGATTACTTCGTGCCGCACAGTGGTGTGGTAGAAGCGGTTGCGCATGTGGAGCAGGCGCTGGAAGAATGTCTTGCAGATCCCGGTGCATTCCGTCTGGTTTTTGTGTACGGCGCAGACGGAAGCGGAAAAAGACATTTGCTCGAGGGATACGCCAAAGACGCGATCGCTCGTGGCATGGCTCCGCGTTCAGTGAAGGTCTATGCCTGCGCGCTGCAGGAGTTTGTCGAAGACGAAGAAGTATCCCGCTTTATTTCCTCCTACGAGAGCCTTCGCTCGGGCGGTGGTTTACTCCTGGTTTCTTCTCCCTGTCCGCCAGCGGAACTCACGAGTAACCCACATGTGAGCAGTAGAATACTGTCGGGAGTCGCGGTAGCCCTGAAGGCGCCCCAGGAGGAGGAATTGCATCCGCTCGTCCTTTCCTTGATTGAGCGACATAATTTAAAATTGGGAGAGCGCAGCATCGAGTACCTCATGCGGAGATTGCCCGTTGATCCACTCTCATTCGATGCTATATTCTCCAGGATTAATGAGATTTCATTTTCACAGAACCGTCCCGCACGATTTGGTGTTGTGCGGGAGGCGTTTGCCGAGGAAATTGTTGCCTCGGCCAGTGCCAGCCATGAAACTAAGTCCACCGAAGCGGGGGACTAAAGAATTGACGCGCAGCGTCAGACAAATGCGTTGGTCAAGACATTGTTAGTCGAGACAGTGCCAGACAAAAAAGGAAATAATCGATGAGCATGAGAAGAGTTGTGATAACCGGTTTGGGTGCAATCACTCCAGTTGGTAACGATACTGCATCTACCTGGGAATCTATTTGTAACGGAACTTCCGGCGTTGATACGATTACACAGCTAGATCCTGAGGGCTATCCAAGCACGATCGCCGCTGAAGTGAAGGGGTTTGATCCCGAAACAATTGTCGCCAAGAAGGACATCCGTCGTTACGATCGCTTTTCTTTGTTTGGCATGGCCGCTGCCAAAGCGGCGTGGGAAGACGCCGGCCTCGGTGAAAATGATTATGATGCGGAAAAATGCGGAACCATTCTCGGTGTTGGTATCGGTGGTTTACGGACGCTCGAAGACAATCATGCTGCACTGCTTTCCGGTGGTCCGCGCAAACTCTCGCCTTTTCTCATTCCCGCGATGATTTCAAACCTGGCGCCCGGTAATATCGGTATCCAGCTTGGACTAAAGGGAATTAACTACACCGTAACCAGTGCCTGTACTTCGGGAACACACGCCATTGGAGAAAGTTTTCGCCTGATTCGCGACGGCATGCAGGACCTTGTGGTCACGGGTGGCTCAGAGGCGGCGATTACCGGTCTGGGTATTGGCGGATTTGGTCGTATGCGAGCACTTTCTACGCGCAATGATGATCCGCAACGCGCCAGTCGTCCGTTTGATAAGGACCGCGATGGATTTGTTATTGGTGAAGGCTGTGGAATTCTCGTGATGGAAGAGCTGGAAAGCGCGAAGAAGCGTGGAGCCAAGATCTACGCCGAAGTCGTCGGCTACGGTTTCTCCTGCGATGCCTATCACATTACTGCGCCGATTGAGGGCGGACAGGGAGCAATCCAGTGTATGAAGATGGCTCTTGATGTTGCCGGCATGGATAAGACAAGTGTCGGGTACATTAACGCTCATGGAACTTCGACACCGATTAATGACCCTGCGGAGAGTAACGCGATCCGACAGGTCTTCGGTGATCACTGCAATTCCGGACTTATGGTCAGTTCTACCAAGTCGATGATTGGACATCTTCTCGGGGCAGCCGGTGGTGTTGAGGGCGTGTTCCTTGCGCTTGCTTTGAAGAACGGAGTATTGCCACCGACGATTAATCTTGATGAGCCGGATGAAGGCTGCACGCTTGATTACATCCCCCACACTGCTCGTGAGGTGCAGGTCGAGGCAGCTATGTCCAACTCATTTGGTTTTGGAGGAACAAACGCTTCAATTATTTTTAAGCGATTTGAGTAGTGGGTGAAGCTTTGAGCAAAGAAGCAGAAGCATCGACCGAGGCCTCCGCTGCCGCAGAGGTGGCGGTAGCAAGTCGTATTACGGGAACAGGGTTTTCCGTCCCTGATCGCGTGGTAACAAACGCTCATTTCGAGTCCTATCTGGATACCAGTGATACCTGGATTCGAGAGCGAACCGGTATTGTCGAGCGGCGTTGGGTTGGGCCCGAGGAATCGGCCAGTTCTCTTGCTGAGCCCGCGGCGCGAACAGCGATCGAGCGCGCAGGACTACAGGCTGCTGATATCGACGGAATCATCGTTGCTACGGTAACCCCTGATTACGCCTTTCCCAGCACTGCCTGCATGCTCCAGCAGCGCCTGGGTATCGATGATGCTCTTGCCTTTGATGTAAACGCCGTATGCTCCGGTTTTGTGTACGCGCTGAGCACCGCTGATGCATACATCCGCGCCGGTATGTGTCGAAATGTGCTTGTTGTGGGCGTTGACCTCTACAGTCGCATCATCAATCCCAATGATCGAGGCACCTGTATCCTTTTTGGTGATGGCGCCGGAGCCGTGGTGCTCTCGGCAGTGGCTCCGGAGGAGCAGTTTGCTCATGGGGATACCCTGATTCGGGGGAGTGTGCAGACCACGGCAGGGATCTACTCAAACCTTCTTGGTGCTGACGGAAAGCACTCCAGCATTCTTTGTGTTCCCTGCGGAACGGCAAATCAGCCTACCGCCGAGTCAATGGCAACTGATGCGCATTATCTCACTATGGAAGGCCGAGAGGTGTTCAAACTTGCGGTGCGAAAGCTCGGAGAGATAAGCCTCGAAATGCTGGAGAGATTTGATCTGCCTTCAGAGGCCGTTCGTTACTTTATCTCTCATCAGGCAAATGAGCGCATACTGCTTTCGATGGCAAAGCACATTAAAGTTGATGCAGCGCGCATCCCAATGAACTTAGATCGCTACGGGAATACCAGCGCAGCGACGATTCCTATTTTACTCGCCGAGTTGGATCAGGACGGTAAAATTGATTCCGGGGATTTGCTTATGCTCAACGCCTTTGGCGGGGGTGTTACCTGGGGAGCGATACTACTCCGCTGGTAAGTACGCATGTTGTTTCCATTCTAACCATTGCAGGTCTACGTGATGCAGTCCGAGAAAGTAGAGGAAGGTTTTATCGATGTTCCGGGCGGCAGCGTTTACTACAAGGTAGTCGGTGAAGGACCTGCAGCGCCCCTTCTTACGCTGCATGGTGGTCCTGGTTTCCCCCACGATTATTTACAGCCGCTTGAGGCCCTTGCGGTGAACCGGGCCGTTGTCTTTTATGATCAGCTTGGCTGCGGCCGCTCAACCAGGCCGGATGATCCTTCGCTGTGGACCGTAGAGCGCTATGTTCTCGAGCTTCAGGCAGTGCGGGACTATCTGGGGCTTGATCGAGTGCATCTCTTTGGACATTCCTGGGGTGCAATGCTTGCAGTGGACTACGCTCTTACCTGGCCAAAGGGACTGCTCAGTCTTATTCTTGCCAGTCCTTGTATCAGTATTCCCTATTGGATGGCGGATGCCCGACGTTACCGGGCTGCTCTTCCTGAACATGTCGAGGCAGTGCTGGCTCGTGGAGAAGAGGAAGGGGACTACAGTAGCCCGGAGTACCTTGAGGCGGCGGCAGTCTACAACTTTCGGCACGTAAACAGTATGGAGCGAAAGCCGGAATTTGTGCTGAGTGCTGAGCGAAGTGCGGGACGGCCGGTGTACAACTACATGTGGGGTCCGAACGAGTTTACGGTCATCGGAACACTTGCGGACTACGATAGAAGTGATCGCCTGGAGGATATCAGTCTTCCGGTGCTGTATACCGCCGGGAGATACGATGAGGCCAGTCCGGATGCTCTGGCCTTTTACGATGCAAAGACACCTAATTCTCAAATGGCGATCTTTGAAGACAGTGCGCATCTGCCGCATGTAAAAGAGTCCGTTCGCTACAACAGTGTCCTCGGCAGCTTTCTTGCCCGGGTCGAGCAGATGCAGGCTATCGACGACGTGGTGCAACAGCCCCTGGCCAGTCGAATCGGGGTGCTGCTTTCTTTGCTCGTCGTTGGCTTTGCGCTGCTCGTACTGGCATTTACCTTTCTTTAGTCTACTGTCTGCCTCCGTGGCATTTGGCTAAGTTCCTCCAGATGCCGCTTCATGAGTTCATGGACCTGATTGATTTCCTTCACAAGCGCTTCCAGGGTCCCTTCGCTCGTCTCAATGGTTTCCAGGCAGCGCACATATATCTCGCCGGGCATAGGCAGGCGAGCACCTTTGGGCATGC
>JAUIMJ010000282.1 GCA_030433295.1 bacterium
GGGGAAGCTAAGGATCGAAGGAGCGTTTAACTCCGGAGAAGAAAACGGTACTTGGAAATACTTTAACAAAAAGAATCAGCTGACGCGGAGCATCGACTACGACAAGGGGCGGAAACTTCAGGAAGAGAGCTTTTAACAACAAGCGCTAAGCGAGACGGCAGAAGGCTGCAGCATATGCTGAGCGGTGCTATACTCAGTCGGCGAGATGTTTCGAATCCATACCCATGAGGACAATCTGGCGCCATCAGCTTGGGATCCTTTAGTTCAGTTTAGAAAGATTGGTGTTACGCTTAAACAGTTGTAGCGGATAACTATATTAATGGCTAAGAATGATAATGCTCTCAATGCATCCGACCAGTTGCAGTATTCCGATCTTCCGAAAGGGTAACGTGGGCTTGTCGACCTGATTACATGTGGCTCAAACCTTGAACAAAGACTCAATATCGAGACAGTGGATTCGCTCGCTGGGGGCAAATCGGACCCTCCCTCCGGACGATAGTGTTCTGGACACGGTTCTTTTACGAAGTGGATTCGATGTACGCCCACTGTTTGTCGACCGAGACCCCGAGGCGATTTCAGAAGCGATGTCTCGTTTTCCGGACTATACATTTTTGCGCTCAGCGGAAGAAGTAAGTCGGCTTGC
This sequence comes from bacterium, assembly GCA_030433295.1. GTDB lineage: Bacteria > Bdellovibrionota_C > UBA2361 > SZUA-149 > SZUA-149 > JAUIMJ01. The sequence continues at coordinate 644 of JAUIMJ010000282.1, forward strand.
GAGCTGCTGCCCATTTGACATAATCGCTCCGTTTGGGGTGTCCTACAATTTGCCTATTGGTTCATCAGAGCAACCAGACACTATTGACGTGTACGGCGTTTGTTTTGCCGAGCAGTTTGCAAATCCGAACCGAGTGGTAGTTTGGTGCGATCACGCAACTGTATTTGCATGGGAATCGTTTGATGCGTTTTTAAAGCATTGGACACAGGATTAGTATTTCAAAGTTCGACGGTAACGACATTTTAGAAAATGAAACGAATCCTCCCGAGTCAAGTCCTTGCGCTAGTTGTCCTTGCTCAGGCGATGTTTAACTACGCCTACCCAATGGCAGCTGTTCAGACGGTGATAGCACTACAGTTTGACCCCCTGGCGATATTCCTGTCAGTCCTGAGTTTGCTTGGATGGCTGCTGCTGTTGCTGGGAGGGGGTGGCCTTCTTCTGGGAAAGGGCTGGTATTTGAAATGCCTTGTGGCAGCACTTGTTCTTTCACCCCTGTTGATGTTGTCGTTTATTCCCTTTGTATTAATACTTGTCCCTCCCGGGGGCTATCTGATTGTTGCTGCCTTGCTATTGGTAAATATTGGAACCCTGGTATTGGCCAATTACCTTTTCCACCGCGACAGAAACGCGGGAGGGGGGAGTGAGTAGGGTTCCGCGGGCAATTTGCTCGACATACGATATCAGCCCGTATTTTTTATCTCCGCAATGTCTGAGGACAGATCTACTATGACTACTGCCGACTCAGAAACCTTTACTCTTTCGCTGAGCAAGTCTGAGGCTCTTGTCTTTTTTGAGTTTCTTTCGCGCTTTGATAGTGATGAAACACTTAGTATCGTGCATCCATCGGAGGAACGAGTCCTATGGAGTCTTACGGCGCAGATGGAGAAGTCTCTGCTTGAGCCCTTCAAGGCCGACTACGTATCGCTACTCGAAACCGCACGATCAAAGGTGCTTGGCGTCGAAGAGTGATGTTAGTATCGGCGCAAATATACCCCTAACGATTCTATGTTGCGCTCAGTATATTCGCGGTGCCAACTGATATGTACACAGAGCATGGGGCAAGGAGAGAGGTGATGTATAGAGACCGAAGCAAGCGCGGCACGCTCGAATACGAGATGCAGGTTTTTGGCGAATCTGTCTTAGGCGCACCCCTTGAAGTCATAACCCCGGGTGGCGGAGATCCTGAGTTGCTCGTGCTTGCGGGACAGCATGGTGATGAACCAGAGACGACGGCCCTGCTCTCGAGCGTAGTGCGTTCGATCGAGCCGCATGTGCTCAAGGCCAGCGTCGTTTTAGCGCTCAATCCCGACGGCTTAGCTCGAGGCACGAGAGCTAACGCCCGTGGTATAGATCTGAATCGAAACTTTCCCACCGAAAATTGGAGCTCGGAGGATGTTTGTTATCGCTGGTCAGATGACTCGCCGCGAGATGTTGTTCTTGGAACCGGGGCTTCGCCCGGCTCGGAACCCGAAACCACCGCCTTACTTTCGCTGATAGATCAGATAAAGCCATCAGCAGTTGTGACCCTGCATGCCCCGCTGGCCTGCGTGGATGACCCCGATGCTAGCCCACTTGGTTCATGGCTTGCCGAAGAGTGCAATTTACCTTTGGTAAGCGATATCGGCTACCCGACCCCGGGTTCCTTCGGAACCTGGGCGGGAGAGAAGGGGCTTTCCGTAATAACATTTGAGCTTCCCCATGCGTCGATTGAGGAACATAAAAAGCAGTACGCAGAGACTTTCGCTAAACTTCTCTGTGGTCAGGCTCCACAGTAGCCGTAAGTCGGTTGTTTCTACTAAGTCTAGTCTTTTATCCAACCACTGGTTGTTTTGACTTCCCATGATTTCGATTGTTTTCCAGCAGAGTGGATGAAAAACCTTTCCTATTCTGATAGTCTGACTTCGGTAGGGCTGAGCAAGAGGCATGGCCTGCGCCCGATATAACCAAAGACCCTGAACCATCATGAAGCACAACGACTACGAGGACCCTGAGTATGCCAGGGCATACCTGGCTGAAGCCGATTCTATTCCTTTCCGTAAAGATGGCGAGGGCGTACTTCTCTCGTTCATTCCCGAGGATGTGTCGCGTGTCCTCGACCTGGGGACGGGAGATGGAAGGCTTATAGCACTCCTGCTGTCCCATTGTCCGAAGGCGAGTTTTACTGGCACGGACAGTTCCGCAACTATGATTGAAGCGGCGAGTGTAAAGTTTTCCGCAATCGACCGAGTAGAGATCGTTCAGCACGATTTGTACGATTCGCTTGCCGGCTTTGGCGACTTTGATGTTGTCGTTTCCAGCTTTGCTATCCATCATTGTTCTCATGAGAGAAAAAAGTCTCTGTACGAAGAGATCTTCAACTGCCTTAACCCCGGTGGTGTTTTCTACAACCTTGAGCATGTTGCGTCTCCTTCGGAGCACCTGCACAAACGCTTTCTCGACGCACTCGGCGTTCGGTCGGAAGATGAGGGCAATATTTTGCTCGATCCGGTAGCACAGATTCAGTGGCTTAGAGAGATGGGTTTCATCGATGTCGATATCCATTGGAAGTGGCTTGAGTTGTGCCTCTTTGGTGGAGTTAAAGGAGGCTAGGTGCCGGTCCGGAGCGCTTGCTTGCAGCCGTTTAGTGTTGGGCGCATATCATCAGACATAGAACGTCTCGGATTCGATTATTCCCCATGCGAACTCTTTCCAAAGAAACCTTAGACAGCCTGGTAAACCTTAGGCATGAGTTACACCGGCATGCCGAGCTATCGTCCCGGGAGGAGAAGACCGCACAGATTATGATGCAGTGGTTCTCTCAGTGTAAGCCCGACCACACCCTGGACGGACTTGGCGGTTTTGGCCTTGCGTTTGTGTTTGAAGGGGAGAAACCGGGAAAGACCGTGCTCTTGCGGTGCGAACTCGATGCGCTTCCGATTCCGGAAGAGAATACCTTTGAATACAGATCGCTCAATCCCATGGTCTCACACAAGTGCGGACACGACGGGCATATGACCATCCTTGCTGCCGTTGGCTGCCTACTGTCGGAGCGCAGACCAGAGTCGGGCAGGCTTGTTCTCTTGTTTCAGCCAGCAGAGGAAACAGGACAGGGAGCACGTCAGGTGCTTGCTGATTCCAGGTTTAAAGAACTGACCCCGGACTTTGTTTTCTCGCTGCACAATCTTCCAAAGTATGCACTGGGAGAAGTTTTAATTCGCCACGAGACCTTCCATTTTGCTTCAAGCGGAATGGTGTTGCATCTCAATGGGAAGACCTCTCATGCCGCGCATCCGGAAGATGGAATCGCGCCAACGACTATGCTGAGTGACTTACTTCAGGAACTGACCGGGCTTCCAGGCAGTGCAACGTTACAGGATATTTCTTCTCTCGTGACCGTCACCCACGCGCAGCTTGGTGAGGTTGCGCTGGGGGTCGCTCCGGGCACCGCGAAACTGATGGCGGTGTTGCGGGCGGAGAATGACGAAGGGCTGAAACGTTTGCTCACCGCAGCCGAAGAGCTCGTGCAGACAAAGGCCACGCAATACAAGCTGCAGTATGAGATCTCCTGGGAAGAAGCATTTCTCGCAAATGTATCCCATCCGGAGGCATGTGATGTGATTGAGAAGGTCGCCTCGTCCCTCGGCTACCCGCTATCCCACCTGCCTGAGCCAATCAGGTGGTGTGAGGATTTTGCAGAGTTTACTGCACGATACCCGGGTGCAATGTTTGGGCTGGGTTCAGGGGTGAAGCAACCTCAGCTTCACAATCCGGACTTCGACTTTCCGGATGAGCTTATCCTAAAAGGAGCGAGTATGTTTGCAGGTATCATCGATGAAATTCTTGACTGAGCAAAACCGGGAGTATTATATCGCAGGGGTAGCGCCAATCGTTATTGCAGCATCCCTCTGGGCGCTTGGCTATCTCCTTAGAAAGCTCATCCTCCACGCTATTCACCCCATACCGCTGACATTCTTCACCTGCTGTGTGGTTTCTGTTTCTATTCTTTTGATCTACCGAATACGCTTTTCAGAAGTAAAACGAGCATTTCTTGTGCAGCCCTTTGTGTATACCGCTCTCGCGCTCACCGGAGTTGCCCTGGGAACAACGCTGTTTCACCTGGCGCTTCGGGAACTCGACCTGGGGGTGACAACCTTACTTGAAAAGTTACGCCCCGTATACACTCTGATACTGGCAAGTATATTTCTTCGGGAGCGCTTTCCGATTGAGAAGTCTCTCTACATCATTCTCGCAATCGCCAGTTCCTATTTTATCGCCAAGCCGGATCCCTTTCATTTCGGATTCGGAGAGATTTCCGCTTTGGGAATTGCTGCCGTTCTGGGTGCCGGCCTTTCCTGGGCTTCGGCCTCTGTTGTGGGGAAGAAAGCCGTTTCTACTGATGACCGGGCCGAGGTAGTGACGCTTCTTCGCTTTGGACTTGGTGGTCTGATGCTCCTGCCGTTAGTGCTCGCGCATGAGCAGCTCAACCTTAAAATTGAGATGAGTGTTTCGGTCGCTGCGATTATCGTTATAGCGGCGCTTGTCTCTACGCTCCTGGGCTATTCCTTGTTTTATAAAGGACTGCGCCACGTAGACGCCGGAGTGTCGGCCTTTTTGGAGCTGGTAACACCGGTTGTTGCGGTCATGCTTGGGCTCACGTTTCTTGGAGAATCACTGACGCCTTTGCAGGCGGCGACCATTCCGCTTCTTCTGTGGAGCGTCTATAAGCTGAGCATCAAAGCGCCCGTTGATGACAGTTGATCGGCTGGGCTAACCTCTGGATGAAATACCTGAGGAGCTTGCCCTGAAGCTGGGTGCTCGGCTTACAGCAGACAAAAGTAAGAAGGTCCGTAACATGGCACTTGGTCGCCTGGAAGAGATTAATGAGGCGAGTGTATGATTGAACGCAGGATCCATCCCGGAGTTCTTCCCGCATTGATCGTATCAAACTGGTCGGTGCAGCTCTCTCTGCTCTTCGGAATATGGATCGGCCTTATCGGATGGTTTGCCATCTGGACCGGCGCTTCGCAGGAGGGAATCTACCTTTCGTTTGCCTTTGCCTTGCTGGGTGTGTTTTCGCTGCTTCGGCTGCCGCGGGCGCTAAAACTACTTAAGTACGGTGAGATTGCGTATGCGGAAAAGA
>JAUIMJ010000283.1 GCA_030433295.1 bacterium
AGCGTTTTAAGTCGACAATTGCCATCACGCCGACGCAGGATGGAATGAAGAGGAGTACGGCGGCAAATGAAAGCCAAGCAATCCGCTTTGGTGCGTAAGTATGTCGCATGCTTAACTCAAAGATAGGGGTAAACAAGAGAAGGGCGAATACCGTCAAAAAACTCAGGGAAAATAGTATATCTCCGCTCGCCAGCCTGACCCCACTTCGCATGCATACCAGCAGCAAAAACAGAAAATCCGGAATTACCAGAGCGAGTGTCAGTACGGACACAACAGCGGACGATTCGTACCATGTACCATCTCGCCGCATCTCAGGATCCAGATCGCGGAAGCTCTCCAGAATTTCAACCCGGTCATACTTGGGAACAGGCGAAACTGTTGTCGGAATAAAAAAGCCTGGAAAATACCAGGTGAACAGGCACCCCAATAGCAAGAGTACAATCTGGTGCCGATAGAGGATCCCTGGTGTTCGGACCTCTACACATTCATCGCCTCCGATCTCTTTTTTCATTCATTAACCTACTGTCTAAACTCAATCGAAACTGCCCACCCATCGTCCCAGCGAGACCTGGGATGATGGGGAGACAGCGACCAGAGAGTGACGACTCAGAGGAAAACCTTTCAGGCCATTTCTCGCGGTATTGAGGGATCTTTTACTGAAAACCCCTCAATGCCAGCAAGAAATGTCGAGCTAACTACCCATGACTATTATGTTAAAGCGCATTATTGCATTAAACTAGTCATTTATCAAGGAGAGGGAGCGCTGCGCTGGCTGTGCTACTTCTTGCAATGGGTGCAAGTCAGAGGCTGTCCACCAGCGAACGGCTTGAATTGAAAAGTGAGGGTGGAGAAGCAAAGAACCCTCGGAAGTAGCGCAGGGCCATTCCGAGGGGTACCATGTACCAGATGTTCTCTTGCTGAGCAGGACCGGGTGGTACGCGGGGGCTCCGTTAGTAGAGCTACCCGTCAAATCCCAATCCTGGAATCCCAGTCTCCTGTTACTCATAGACGACCACAAGATCCTTAACGCAGATCCTGATGCCAGTCGCTGCGCGCTTGATCGTCTCGCTGACCAAAGACTTCAAATAGTAACTCCTCACTGTCCCGTTCACGATTACCGTGCGACGATCAGTGACGCTAACGCGTACATCACGAAACTGGTTTCGGTATGAACTGCTGAGCAGACATTCCTCCACCGTCTCATGAAGTCTATTGTCTGCCTGCAGGTGTCCTGTAAGGACCGTGAGACCGCCTTGTGGTCTGCTAAGAACTTCCGTCGACAACACTTACTACTCCCAAAAAATCGGCTCGATACGCATCTGCCTCGTGACAGCCTTCAACAGCGCCCTAAAAGTCACATTGCTCTTTTAAGGCGCTGTTGAGCGAGCTAAGTAGCGGGAAGTGGAAACCTTTCAAAACCCTAATGCTTCTCCAACCATTTCCAAGGTGCCCGAGCCGGTCATTCGAAGCAGAGGAGAGTCAATGAAAGCGGAGAGTTATGAACCAATTCTTTGGGGGAGTCAATACCGTTCCTGCAACGCTGATAGTGAGCAGCTCTGTGAACTGCGGAAGGGGCCTCCGCAAAGCCTCAGTTGCTGTTGCCTTGCCTGCTAATCTTCCTTGTGGCGGGAGCTGGCAGACACGGGGCATGCCTGCTATTATGCTCACTCTCGGAGCATATGACTTTCAATGTGACAAACAATGCAATTAACGAGATTTACCGACTATAGCCTCAGAGTGATGATTTTTCTGGCGGTATATCCAGAGGGAAAGCTTGCAAGGGTTCAGGAGATTGTCGATTCGTATGGCATCTCTCGGGGTCATACCATGAAAGTCGTCAATCAACTCGGGCGCATCGGTTTGATTGAGAATGTGCGGGGAAGGTGCGGCGGAATGCGTCTTATCCAGCGGCCCGAGGATCTATCGCTTGCGGATATAGTCCGTAAGACAGAAGAAAACCTTGCCCTGGTCGAGTGTTTTTCTAAGAATAGTGACTGCGTAATTTACAATGGCTGTGGGCTCAAGGGGGCTCTGCATGAGGCTCTCGATGCTTTTTTCGACTGTCTCGATAAGTACACCCTGGCTGATGTTGCGGCTGAACCGCGAGAGCTTGAGAAGGTGCTTCAAATCGGAAGTTGGAAGTAGCTGCTGAGGCATTTGGAACGCCCCGCTGCTCAGGGGCAAAATCTGGTCTTTTCTCGCTTAAAGATATATGCTATATATATCTTTAATGTGGATTAACCGTCTCATCACTTTGGAAATGGTACCGTCATTTCTGCATTCCTCAAAAATTCGATTAAGCTGATTCTTGCGAGTTGTTTCCTTAACTGAGGAGCTTTGATGACTCTGACCTTTGTTGACGTCACTGGGGCCGTCCGTCGGGTGACATTTGCCGAGTATGAATATCAGAATCTGATGGAACTTCTCTTTGATAGGTGCGGGATTGAATGGGGAGACTGCAAGGGGAGAGCATGGTGTGGGACCTGTCACATCGAGGTTATTAAAGGGGAGCTTAAACAAGCGCTCTCCGTCGAAGAGCGGTTTAAACTAGGTGAGCTTGAGAATGTCACGGAGGATAGCAGGCTAGCCTGTCAACTGCTTCTTGAGTCTGATTTAAATGAAATACGATTCAGGATTAAGGAGGAGTAATGCGAGGGAGTTCTTTTTTTGTGAGACATCACTTTCTTTGCTTATTAGTACTGTCGTTATTTTTAGTCTCCTGTTCCGGTGGTGGTGATGAGAACTCGAGCTCCCTGCACCGTGCGGTGCTCGCGTGGAATCAGGCAGCGATTGATGCAAGTGGTCTTGATCATGAACAGGATGCGGCTCAGGAACAGTTCGGGCCGACGAAGTCGAGCCGCGCAATGGCGATGGCCCATCTTGCCATGTTTGAAGCACTTAATGCAGTTACCCCTCGTTACACCAGTGCTATAGGACTGAATCCCGTAGCTGACCGTGAAGAGCTTGTTCCTCGCCTGACTCTGGCAAAGGCCGCCAGTGAAACTCTGACCTTTCTTTATCCCAGTCAGGAAGACAGCTTTCAACATTTCTTAGAAGAAGAAGTTCAACTTGCTGATGGTTTCTCACTGCAGCAGATACAGAGATCTCTGGATTTAGGTTCGATGATATCGGAACGAGTTATAGAGCTTCGTCAGAACGATGGCTCGGAACTCAGTACGGCCGATAATGAACGTCGCTACAACTTCAGTCAGTTACCCGGGCGCTGGCGAAAAGATCCATTTAACCCCAATCAGACTCCTCTGGGATCGCGCTGGGGATCCGTGAGGCCTTTTGTCCTGCAATCAGCAGATCAGTTTCGCGCACCGCCGCCCCCCGCAATCTCCAGTCCCGAGTATGCCGAGGCCTATGCCGAAGTGTTTCGCGTCGGTGGTGATGGCATCCAGACACCAACGGAGCGAACGGCTGAGCAGACGGAAATCGGCATTTTTTGGGCCTACGACGGCACCCCCAGTCTTTGTGCGCCTCCACGGATGTACAATCAGCTCGCTCGTGTTCTCATCGAAAAGTATGGGCCGGAAGACGCTCTTGAAACCGCACGCGTGCTGTCGTTGGTGAATGTGGCGATGGCTGACACCGCGATTTCAATCTGGGAGGCCAAGTATTTCTATGACTTCTGGCGACCTGTTACTGCCATACGGGAGTCGGACCCCGGCACGGGACCCACTGGTCTGGGAGACAATAATTCGTTGACCCCGGGTGATCCTGATTTTAAGCCATTGGGCTCGCCTGCGAGTAATCTTTTTCAGGACAATTTTACGCCACCTTTTCCTACCTACCCGTCGGGGCATGGTGGCTTCGGAGGGGCGGTCTTTCAGACGCTTAGAAATTATTACGGGAGCGATCACTTGCCGTTCTCCTTTATCTCCGATGAATTTAATGGGCAGACTCTCGGGCCTGATGGTAATCCTCGACCTGTTGTCGAGCGATTTTTCGAGACACTGTCAGAAGCAGAGGAGGAGAATGCCCAGAGCCGTGTGTATCTGGGGATACATTTTAGTTTCGACAAGAGCAGTAGTATTCGGCAAGGGCGTAGTGTCGGTGATTATGTCTTTAACAATCTGCATCAGGAGCTGCTCGAATGAAACGATTTTATGTGGTCCTCAGATATGGAATTTTGAGATGTATTGCCTTGCTTGTGGTGATGTATCTCGTTACTGCCTTCGATAGCGTGCTGGCGTTTGCTCAACAGGAGCACGATCATCACGCCGTGCAGGGTGAGACCTTTAGTAAGGGAATTCCTTTGAAATTAGACCGAAGTACCGAGCAGGTGGCTGAGAAAATGGCAGGTCGACTGAGCGAGGTAACAAAGAAACCCGAATTACTAACGGCGAGGGAGTATCGAGAGTTGGGGCGGGAGATTCAACAACTGCTTAATGAGCTGATTGCCGGTTGCAGGATGGAAGGTGCTGCCCATGATGAGCTTCATCGCTGGTTGGAGAAGTTTATTCCAGGGGTTAAGCAATTGTCTGAAGTCGACACCGCCTTATCGGGGAAATCACAGGTGTCCGATCTTTCTATGATGCTGAGGCAGCTGGACGAGCGTTTTTTGATGTCGGCGGAAGGCGGATAGAGCCAAGGTAGATGAGGCCACCGCATGAAGGCGGAGCACCCGAGTTCCTATAGAGAGTTGTAAGGCAGGCTATGATGAAGCAAGACGATAAGATTAATGCATTCCTCAACGGGTCACCCTTCGCTGTCGTCGGTGCCTCCACGAACCGCGAAAAATACGGTAACAAAGTCCTTCGTTGTTACCTTCAGAATGGAAGAAAGGTTTTTCCTATCAATCCCCGTGCTGAGGTCATCGAAGGGATTCCGGCGTTTGCGGATTTGCAAAGCCTACCAGAGCCCGTTCACGGGATTTCCGTTATTACGCCGCCGAAGGTATCAGAACAGGTCGTTGAAGAGGCCGCTCGGGCGGGTATCAAGCACATCTGGTTTCAGCCGGGGGCGGAAAGTCCAACGGCAATCGAGAAAGCCGAGCAGGCGGGAATGAATGTAGTAGCGGATGGCTCATGCATTCTGGTGGTGCTGGGGTATGACGATAGCGTGTAGCAGTAATAGAAGAAGCATGCGCCGTTAATAATGGATACCAGCACTCAGCCTGGCTAACGTATCGAGTTGCAAACGGACTTTTGGTGGCCTAAGCAGTGCCTTTAGATTTCGACTGTCTTCGAGGAGTCCCATAAGGGCAAAGCTGGCAGCGGCTCCCGCACCGACCATAAGCAGCGGACTCCAGTAAACGCTGAGGATAGTAAGACCACCAGCGACCAGTGCCGAGCCACTGCTTACGCCTGCGTGCAGAAGCAGGCGATTTCTGTGCTTGGTCCATTCGCGTGCGTCGGTCTTTTTTGTCATAGAATTTCCGTTTTGTTCAAAGATGCTGCTCCTATTGGACAGCTGTCAGGAGCTGAACCTTGGCATGATCAGTACGAAATGAGCCAAATCTCTGATGGTGAGGGGGCAGAAACGGCCCTTCGGTCGGTATGATATCCAAGGTGCAGCTCGCAAGCCCTCTTCAGCACCCAAGGATTTTCCCCTCGCTTTCGTCACACTTACGCGCAGAAGTGATCAGAGTATCAGGTCCTTCAGCCTTGTTGGCCATTAATGTCGTGCGTCTTAGGAGGAAGCATATGAGCGAGGAGAAACCGTGTAAGTGTTGTTGTCGTAGATTGGCCGAAGGTGAATGTTCCTGCTTTGGTCATCGCAGTGG
>JAUIMJ010000011.1 GCA_030433295.1 bacterium
AATTTTTGCGAGGTCGGCGGCTCAATGTCTCCTTGAAATGACAGGCACTCAGCAGTCCGCCTTTGCCGGATTCTATCTCTTTAAATTATGCCGAATTCGGGCTATTTCTGAACCTGCGGGCTCTGCTTCCGGAGACCTGACGTTTTTTTACCTGAGACAATATAGAGCAAAGAAGAGTCGATGAATTTCTACAAGTATCATGCGCTGGGTAATGACTATATCGTGCTACGTGCGGAGGACGGTGCTGATCGCCTGCAGCCGGAGCAGATCGAGCGCATTTGCCACAGGCATTTTGGCGTGGGGTCCGACGGAATTCTGGTGTATTTTCCTAAGGACGAGGACGGCAGCTTTCCCTTTCGCGGCTTCAATCCTGATGGAAGTGAGTTTGAGAAAAGCGGAAACGGGCTACGGATTTTCTCGCGATTTCTTTACGACCAGGGCTTTGTCAGCGAAGAGCCTTTCAAGATTCGGACAATCGCCGGGCCTGTTGAAAGCACGGTAAGCGATCAGGGACGCAGTGTTTCCATTGAGATGGGCGAAGTCAGTTTCCAGAGTGAGATTATTCCCGTAGCTGGCGAATCCCGGGAAGTAGTGCAGGAAACCATTCAGGCCAAAGAAAAGAGCTTTGTTTTTACGGCAGCCAACATCGGCAATCCTCACTGTGTGATTCCGACTACGGGGCTTAGTGCTGATATGGCAAAGACCTATGGGCCGGATTTAGAAGTGCATCCCATGTTTCCCAATCGCACTAACGTGCAGTTCATGGAGGTGCTGGATCGAAACGCCATCCGCATCGAGATTTGGGAGCGAGGCGCCGGGTATACGCTGGCATCCGGAAGCAGTAGTAGTGCTTCAGCTGCGGTGGCGAAGAAGCTCGGTCTTTGTGACAGTGACATCACGGTGCATATGCCGGGGGGGGGTCTGTCTATTCATGTCGATGATTCCTTTGCGGTTCGCATGGCTGGGGATGTTACTCGGGTTGGGGATGGGCAGTTTTATCCGGAGATGATGGAGTGGACTTTGGGAGGGGGCTAGCGTTAGGCGTTTTTTGAGAGGCTCGTGGGACGCCGGAGGAGAAAGCATGTCTTTCGCTCTCTGGTCCTCGCGCTTTCGTCCTTTAGTTTTGCTCAAAGGCCTGTCGGCTGCGGATGTTCGCTACAGACATGCTTTCTCCTCCGGCGTTTTGCTTGTTTGCTGGGGGTTGTTTCTCCGGGGAACTTTTCTTCTGACTGCATTTACTCCGGTGGGAAATGCAGTTCAGAAGGAGGAACTTAAGTCTGCTCCGGATACCTATGTTTTTGCTAACATCCTGTATTTGTTTTTGTTAATCTCGAAGCTAAGAACTTACACTCGAGTGGAACTGCAGTCGCATTGAGTGTAATCGAGTTTGAACTGAATGGGTGGCGAGAACTCGTCATCATTATGTTATCTCTCTAAAAACAGGCTCGTCATCTATTCGTAACAATGGCCAAACGTGTGTGCTGTAAGTGTAGCAACGGTGAAAAGTGGAGGGATGCCCCCGGTGCCTCTGCATCGCTGCACTGGGATGATCTTTACAGGCGAGACGATTACCTATTTGTGCCGTTTAAAACATGGTTTGTGTGTCAGGAGTGTATTGACAGAGATTTAAAGCATAGTCCCATTTTGTGGAAAGTTGGTTGTTTGATCAGAGCTACGGTAAGTTTCCTTTCTTTTCTGGCGACACTCCTGGTATTTGTCGTTTTTGGAATGTTTATCGGGTTTGAATTTGGACCGAACGGGGCTATTGTAACTTTAGTAGTAATAGCCTGCGGAATCGGCGTCCTTAGTGCGGCAGTGTCAGCTATCGGTAGAGATTAATCGCAGCGAGAGATAACAATTCGCTGCACCGGATTCTCGGCTTGTACTTTTTTGTGGTACCAGAGACTAAACAGTTTGCCGAAAACCGGTGAGCTTTAACGTTATGTTTCTTGAGATATGTACGAGTTACCGAATGAATCACATTTAAAGGAGTTGATTGGGCAAGAAGTAACTCTTGTGTCGATCGGCCCATATGACGCTCAAATTGCCTTCGAAAAGGGAGTAGTGATTCAATCTCTACACAAACTAGAGGGTGAGGTAAATGGAATTAAATCGCTGTGGTTTGATGGTAAGTGGGTAACCACTAAAGATGTTATCCACGTACCCAAGAAAGAGGTAACTGGCATCAGAAATGAGAATGAACTGGTGCTAAAAATTGCTTTAACTGGTGGTGTAGCTCTCTACATACACACAGAGGTCTCGCAATACGAGAGCATAAATATTACTCGTAGCGATGGCGCACTTGAGGTTATATGAGCAAGCACCAAAACATAACAAGGCCAGGCACAATCGCCCCTTCGGTGCTGGACCTCCGCACTTCGTGCTCCGGCCTGTGCTGGCGACGTTACTTTGCTTTCCAATATGAAGGTGCATGAAGAATTTTGTGCTCATAATTTTGGTCGTTGCCCTTGGCTTTTCGGCGTTCGTCATATTCCATCAACGAGAGGCTCAACATTTAATGCTTACGAAGATTGAAACTCTTCGCTTGGAAGCTCTGGCGTCAGCGATTAATTCCTATGCTCGTCACAGCTCGAGAAAGGAGCTGCCGGTCAATCTACAGGTTCTTCTCAAGGACGATGGCCAATATCGGGCAATTGACGACGAACTCCTCGAGAACCCCTGGGGTTGCGCAGTCTTAAAAAGAGCCGGGCTACTTGAGCCCGGAGGGGGCTAGCGTTCGGCGTTTTTTTGAGAGGCTCGTGGGACGCCGGAGGAGAAAGCATGTCTTTCGCTCTCTGGTCCTCGCGCTTGCTTCTTTTAGTTTTGCTCAAAGGCCTGTCGGCTGCGGATGTTCGCTACAGACATGCTTTCTCCTCCGGCGTTTTGCTTGTTTGCTGGGGGTCGTTTCTTCTGCCTGGATTTACTCCAGTGGGAGATGCCGTTCAGAGGCGGGAGCGTAAGTCTGCTTAGGGCGTCTGTATTTTTTAACGTCCTACATTTGTTTGTGTTAAGCTGTAACGCAGGAGTCCGAGCTCGAGGGGAACTAAGGTTTCATTGATTGTTATCGAGTTCAAATTTGATTGGTGGCGAGAACTCGTCATCACTATGTTAACTCATTTATATTCGCTCATGAATAAGTTGAAAAAATATTTAATATACATTTGTATTTTTGCAATATTTTTCATTTGGATTGAAAAAATGCTTTTAGCACCAACTGGTTCCGATAGCATCAGAGAGGAGTTTCAAGAGGCTTCTTTGTCACCGGACAGGTGGGTAAATCTAATTGGTATAAGTGAGGGGCGTATATATTTCGAAATAGGGAATCGCGATAGTGTCGTATCTAATTTTGGCTTAGGCTTTTCTAGGGAGGTTCGCTGGGTTCCATTAGAGCCACCCTCTGGAGAAAATAGAGATTCGAATTTTTACTTCACTAAAAAAGAACTAGAATCTCTAGCTATGGGTAACATACCGTGGGTTAAAGATGAAAAATAGCATCAAGAAGATAACAATTTTAATCACAGAACGTTCGCTTCGAGAACGCCTGTATCTATAACTGCTATCTCTTATTTACCCTATGGGTTGCTATGAAGAGAGCAACTGAATCGTACATCAGTTCCAGCGAGCTACTGGTGAGAACAGATCGAAGTACCTAAAAAACGAGCCGGGCTACTTGAGCCCCGAGAAATTTGATTGTCAGACGAACAAGAAGAAATAATCGACATCGCCATCTTGGACATGGGCGGCACTATTAACGGCATCCTATCGCCGGAAGATCCTTCGCCGAAAGAAAGTCGTGTCATTGAATTTATCACTGAACGACAGTCCGCATATTCGATAAGATGTACATCTGAGATAGTCGTCATGAAGGATTCTCGCGCGGTTCTTGATAATGACCGCGATTTACTCGCTGCTGCGATTGGGCGAACCCTCAGCAGTCGCATCCTCGTACCTCACGGGACATTCACGATGCCGGAAACGGGCGAGTACCTCCAACATATTCTAGCTCCATCGATAGGAGGCAAGTGCATAATTCTCGTGGGCGCAATGACCCCACTCCACGACGACGATTCCGACGCTCCAGATAACCTTGAATTCGCGCTCGATAAACTTCGAGACGCGCCGCCTGGGATATGGGTGGCGATGAACAAGAGGCTTTGGGACCCGAAAACAGTCATCAAAGACCCAGAAACGGGTGAGTTTAGGGAGCGAAGTGGGGTATAACCAATGCGGTGATAAGAGCCAGCAAGCTGGCCTTTCGAAAGGAGCCGGGGTACTTGAGCCCGCGGCGCAGGAGTCCGAGCTCGAGGGGAACTAAAGTTCCATTGATCTAGCAAAAAGGAGCCAGGCTACTTGAGCCCCGAAGAAGGTCTTTTCCGATGCAGTGGATTTGGCTACGTTTAACAGGAGAACGCTGGCGACATAACAAAAAATGGGCCGGAAGAGCTTGAGCTCGCCACTCATTTATCCGTTATACGTGAATAGGATCGAGAATGGAGCTTGAATCGAAACCACTGGGTTGGTGGATGCGGAATCTACACGAAATGCCTAGTGATATCTGGCTTTGGATTTCAAGCGAAACAGATAAGCTTTCTCCAGAAACTGTATGCTTCATTGTAGATAATGGCATTGATCTGAGCGCCGAAGAGCAAGATCAAAGAGAGATTGATTTAGAAAATAGTGGTTTAATGTGCTTCTTCTTCAAAGATCAACTTGAAGAAATTCAGCTCAACCTAAAGGCACAAAAATCAAACTTTGAATCCAGTGACTTATATGAGGCATTAAATTACTACTGGGAAAACGATGCATTCATCGATCTCAACAACGTATAACAAGGCCAAGTAGCATCGCGCACTGCGTGCACTGGATCTCGCTACGCTACGCTCGGCCGCTTTTGGCGGCGTTACACCGCTTTAGCGATGACCACTAAGACCCCAGAGCAACAGAAAGATACTGACCGATTAAATCGATACATAGCGCGCGAAGGGCTTGTCTCCTTTATGAGTAACACTAAGTGGAGAAAACTAGTCGACACGATTAGTTCTATCGAAGGGTATCGTCCAAGATTTCGAGTTAAAGTCGTTCGAGACGAATTTCTAGAAGAAAGTTGGGACTTTAGTTGGCCTTATCATCTACCACCATACAAGAGTATCGAATGGCTTGATCTCGATTGTAACTTGAGAACTCGGCGTGGGAATTTGATAGAGGATCATGTAGAAAGCTTCTTTGAAAAGCTGAGCCTATCTTTAAACATGGTCCATATTGAGTTTGAGAAAATAGAGGACGAAAACATCCTCCGCGTTTATGGATACAAGCGAAGTGGAAAATCGGTCTGACCTCGAGAAGAAGCCGGGCTACTCATTGATTGTAATCGAGTTTTAATTTAATAGGTGGCGAGAACTCGCCATCACTATGTTATCCCTCTCAACGCACAAATATGAATTCGGCTTACGTCTCTTGCATGAATGACACGAAATGGGAGGAGCTTCGACAGGCTATGCTCGCGCTTGGTGAGATTTCTCCAAAGTGGCGTGCGTGTGATCTCGAAACGAAACACATTAGTAGCTGGGATGGTGAGTGGTTTTACCATTTCAGAGAGGGGGGATACTCAACCCTTGAGTGGATCGAGATCCAGACAGAGAGTCCTCAGCAGCATGAGGCGGCCTTAGAGGCCATCAAAAAAATCCACGTTCCTGGAAGAGTTAAGGGAGATGTCATTCGAGTCTTCGGATATTTACCTCCGGGAGAGCAAATCGACTATCTATAGATGGGGGACAACAACTAGGTTGAGCGGACGGGGTGATCGACTTATCGTTGTTGCATTATTATTTGCTGAGCGGCTGGGAGTGAGCCCGCCGCTCACCTAAACCGTTATCTGAATATAGCGCTTAGTTGATCCGGTGCATACACGATATGTATTCCTTTTGCGTATGATTGTAGCCACACTCCATTAAGGTTCCATGGAAACTCCAGAACTTCAGAGGCGAGCAAGGTATACATTGAAGAGGGGCCTGATTCTAACTGCATCATCCCTGGTATGCGGAAGTGTCGGGCTGGTAATTTCTTTGGGGACTCGAGACGTGTTACTTAGTGACTACTTCTTGATTCCTCTTGGGCTTCTCTTAGGTATCTTCTCTTTCTATATGTTCTTTTCATCATACGTTGATTACATTCGACTATGGAGAGCCGAAGGAATTTTTTCAGCTTACCTAATCTTTTTTTCGATATTTCTTGTTTTGGTAGCAGTTTGGATGCTTTGGTTACTTGCGTACATCTAAGCGCCTTCTGCATTCGTTTTTTCAGGCCTAGATTATTCCTCAGAAAAGGAGCCAGGCTTAATTTGAGAGGTGGCGAGAACTCGTCATCACTATATTTTCTCTTTTAACCGAAACTAATGGATAAAACCCGAGAACTGACTCGTAGGTTACTGGAAGCCGTCGAAAGTAATGACTTGGAGTTATGCCGAGAGCTTTGTCTTGCGGGGGCTAGCTTGGAGCCCGTGCTTTTCGCAGAAAACAAAGACGAAGACTTAAATGACTACCCACTCCCTCATGCAGCGGATCTAAATCACTTTGAAATAGTCGCGTACTTTTTGGATTCTGGAGTAAATCCGAACAAATTTTTCGACCTTTCGGCGCTTCATTACGCCGCGAGCAATGGCAATCTCGAAATGGTTCGACTCTTGCTCAAAAGTGGCGCCGATATTGATCTTGAAGATTGCTCTTGAGACACTCCTATTCTTGGCGCTGCCGCACGAGGTCATCTTGAGGTTGTCCAGTTCCTCGTTGAGGCTGGAGCCAAGGTGAACTACTGGTCAGAGGGCGATTCTCCCCTTTCAGTTTCTCGCGATCATGCAGAAGTTTATGAATTTCTTTACGCTTTGAGTGATGAAGAGCGCAGAGAGCATTCGGCTAAAATTCGGAAAGATGAAATTTCCAAGCCGACAAAGCATCAATTCAGGAGATGACTAACGGAATGAACCGATGGCCACTCTATTGTAGTTCCAGAAGTATTGGCTAAATGAAGTGCTTAGGTCATACGGGCCACAGCTCTTCCTTACCTTTCTTATGTAATCTGTTTCTATGAGCACAGACTTTACATGTTTTGCTGAAGTTAGACGCGACGGCGAGTGGCGTTTGTTAACCAGTACTCTAAAAGAGCAAACCGGTGAATACAGGCCACAAGAATTCGATTTTGGCGGGATTCAATTCTCCGACCAGGAAATGGCTAAAATATTCGGCGGTCCAGATGATGCCTTTTCTGTCATGGAACGAGGGGATGAGATTGGCGAATTGCCGGGGGATTGTTCCCACTATCTTCTTAAATACGAGAAAGACGGCTACACACCATATCCTGGTACTCTAAGCGTAAAGGAACTCAAGGAGCATCTTCATCATCTAGGCTCTGAGCTATCACCTCGCATGAAGAATGCATTGGAGCGATCAATTAGTAAATTGTCGACTGTTGGGGACGATGATGATGTTAGAATTGTATATTGGTTCTCTTAGTGCGATGAAGGATAACAAGCAGGGGAACTAAACGTTCCAAGAATGCCTTGAGCTGGAGCCGACGAAACCCCCCGTCGGTCGATCCTGACAAATTTTTTTGTCGTCGGGTGTTCGGACCTTCCTTCGTTGGGTAATTGTACTTTCATTCATTGCTTTCCTTACGAAATACCTAACGTTACCCCTTAGCATTGGCTAACAAAAAGTTGGAGAGGACGTTACGAGCGTAATGTGCTAGGCCTAGTCACTAGTAGCTCGGCAGAGCCAATGGCTGCCTGCTCTCCTAATACGCTTATTCCATTAAGGTAAAATGAAGCTTCAGAAAGCACTACGTTACTCAATTCTTGTTTCTCTTCTTTTATCAGGAGGAATAGGACTTTCACTTAAGCAGAAATTTTCTGTTACTCCGTGGGCTACGGTAGTCTTTTTGTTTCTGACCTGTACACTTTCTATCGCTCTCGGCCTCCGCTACTTTTATTCTCAGGACAAGACCCCCACTACATTGGTGGATCGTATCTTTGGAGGCCTTGGCGGATTAGTTCTTTGTGGGCCGATTTGGCTCGAAATAATAATGAAGTTAGATTTTCCAGATATTGCCTGGATATTTGAAAGTAATGGAATGAAGGTAATCTTCCTACTACTGGCATTTTCCTATGGGTTTGCCTGCTACAGTGTGGGGGTCGCCTCTATTAAAGCTAAGAGTGAAAGCGAAAGTCGCGAATAAGCGCCGCGCCGACGTAAACCAGTAATCTGGTCACTTCACGCCAAAATTATAAGTGTCGATCTATTTTGTACAAGGCTTTCGCTATGTCAGGATTCAATCTTGCACTTTGTTCAATGCTCTTTATGGGTGTGAGCAACTACCTTTACAAGCGTAGCACTGACGCGATTGGCCCGACTAACACGACGTTCTATTACTACGCCTTCAGTGCGATTATTGCAGTATTTGTCTGGCTTGCCTTTCGCGAGGAAAATACTCCCACCCTCGCCCAACTTGGATGGCCGCTCGCCGTCGCGGTCTCACTGTTTCTCAGTGTTTGGACCTTCAACCTCGCGCTTGGCTCTCTCGATGTATCCGTGGCCTCGACTATCAGAGGGCTGTTCTTTCTTGTCACCTTTGCGCTTGCAGTTGCGCTTTCGGGAGAGCCGCTAACGGCAAGAAGGCTTTTTGCTACAGCGCTTGCCCTGCTTGCTGTGGTCATCTACGGGACTGGTGGAAAGAGTTAGAGAAGAGGAGACTATAGCTTTTTGGTAGGCTGTGAAACACTTAGCTAAGCGATGGGATCTGGCCCGCCGCACATCTTAACCGTGATACAATACGCGTTATGGAATCTTTTATTCGATTAGAACGAGTTCCCTACGAAGAACCACACCACTTGAACCTGGTCATTCAGGTTTCAAATGGTAGGCAACAAGGTGAGCTTGAGTTTTACGATAATGCCTTAACTCTCCTTGAAATTGCTGAGGCATTAGAGTCTTTTCCAAGGGACATTTCTGATAGTTTCTTATGGCAACTTGGTTCAGAACAGCCGAGTGACAATTTTGCACACTATTTTTACTTCATGGTGCATTGCTATAAGAAGACAGGACAAAGTGCGATTTATATTCGGTTTAACAACAACCGAGACCTGCCAGATCGTGAAATCTCAGAGTTTTGCATAAAGACATATCCTGCAGATATCAATCGGCTTGGGGCACTTTTCAGGGAGTTCTCCAAACTAGAAACCAAAGTGCTTGAGTGGAGCGCGACGAGTGCAGAATTTTTCTAGTGTTGAATACTGTACAACAAATTATTTACGCGAGACGGTATAAGCACCGCTGCGTGGTATTAACGTATATAGGAAAAAGGAGCCGGGCTACTTGAGCCCCGACATGTTTGTAATCGAAGATGAAATTCACGCCGAACTCTGTGGAGAGTTTGAGACATTCGACTCGGCACTTGCAGAGCTTCGGTCACGGGCTACAGTTCCCTGGGACAGTGCGCCGAACCAGTGCCCGTGCCAGAGCTGGAAAACTTGTGGGCGTGAGTACTCGATTGTTCAATACGATGTGTCCAAGAGCCCCTGGACGGTGATTGCTCGAAGTATTGTCCTAGAGATTTCTAGTAAGGGCGTCGTATGGCATGAAGCAAGCGATTGATTTAGATGGCGACCGGACAAGTAGTAAGACGCTGATTCGGCTGAACTAACTTAAAGCGTCATGTTTTCCCCATGTGTGTTCAAAAAGAAATTTTGGCTCGCTCCCATTCGGCTGATGAAGTAGTGCTAAGTTACTTTGACGCAATGGAGCTATTGAATTCGCTGGAAGGAACAAATACAAGGCTGATTTCCTGGGAAGGCCGGATACTCCATAGGAATGGAAACTATGGGCACTCTCAGCGATTTCAAGGTACGTGTGACCTTTCAGAGATGCCAATCGGGTCCGCGCTGGCATTGGTGAGAAATACTATCATGCAGTCGAGGGCAGAGTGGGATGAGAATCCGGAGGTTGACGGTGGGGACTTGTTATTCTGTCTGACACTGGAAGCCTGATCTAAAGAATGCTGATGCCTGAGTTTCGGAGCTGATGAGTTGGCACCGAATTTACAGCATTTAAACCTGTAGAAAATCTAAGATGGACGAGTCGAGGGGGAACATTCTGGTCGAAGATACAGTCTATAGAGTTCTGACGGAGATGTTCCCCAAACGCAATGATTTTGCTGAATCCGATTACTCGGAGGAATTGGCGGAGCTCCATCATTTTGGAATTAAGTCAGAGGAGGATTTTCGACAATTACTTGTTAAACATCGGGCTAAGATTTTGGAAATCGATGCCAGTCCGATGGATAATTGGCATGAAGAATACTATCAGAGAGAGTATCCGGACCAGCCCGTACGAGAACGAATTGATCAGGGTTTTTGGTTCGCGTTTCCAGCCTTGCTACGGTTGGCACTTGAGTTGGAATTTGGAGAGCAATACGAAAAATTTGCCAACAAGAGAGACGAGGCATAACACTAAATTAAACCAAACAAAAAAGGAGCCTGGCTACCTGAGCCCCGACCAATGTACTGAAACAGGGAAACTTTTGTGACGCTAGTTGAAACTCAAATACAAGCATTACTAGATGAGCTCGAACGAGATGAGGAGGTTCGACTTCTTTTCGTGTGTGAGTCGGGTAGCCGTGCGTGGGGCTTCGAGTCGGTGGATAGTGATTTCGATGTACGTTTCGTTTACGCTCGTTCCAAAGAGTGGTACCTGACCATCGATGAAGGTCGGGATGTAATTGAGCGCCCCATCGATGACGCTATTGACTTAAGTGGCTGGGATATTCGAAAAGCCCTGAGGTTACTAAGAAAATCTAATCCGCCTCTTCTGGAGTGGCTTCAGTCTCCCATCATTTATCGTGAGAACACCAGGGTATCCAGCTGGCTAAAAGAGGAAATCTCGAAGTCTTACTCTCCCACCTCTTGCATGTACCACTATCTCCATATGGCTCAGGGAAACTTTCGAGAGTATCTGCGCCGGGATGAAGTGAGATTGAAGAAGTACTTTTACGTGTTACGACCCGTTCTCGCATGTCTCTGGATAGAGCAAGGTCGGGGTCCGGTGCCAATGGAGTTTGACACATTGCTCAAGGAGCTTGTTCCTGGTGGACCCCTGCTTCGGGAAGTATCGAGTTTACTTGTTCGCAAAAAAGAAGGAGAGGAGCTGGACAGAGGCCCCGCGATACCTGTGATAAATGAGTTCCTTGAATCAGAGATTGAACGCTTGAGTTCGAATAAAGTGGAGCGTAGCGAGAAGACGGAAAGAACCGCTCAACTCAATCAGCTTTTTCGAAATATTCTCGATGAAGTTTGGTGAGGAGTTGTAATACAACGCTGACGGACCCTTCACCTCTGATGATCCAAAGCAGACTGAAACCAGTATTTCGGGAGAGATTATCAATGCCAATAGCCAATTGCTTATTGTGTGACCCGTCAATACAAGTTGCCGACGATATCGTTGAAACCTGGTCGAATGAGTCTGGTGTCTCTGCTGAACATATGACCGTGAATTGTATCCCAAGAGTTCAGCAATTCGGGAGGTCCTACAAAATCATGGGCACCTTATATCTCCCTACGGCATGGGAGGCGGAAGCTGTGGACTCCTTACAAATTGGGCTGAGCCGTTCTTTAGCGAAATGTTGTAAGCTTGAACTATCCGAGATTCATGTCGTTACGCTGCGTGTGGCCTCAGGTATGGTTGTGGAGAATGGTTTACTAGAAACCTGGTAAGCCTGATGTATTGAAGCCATGGCGAAGGAGTTCGAAATCCCCATAGTAATGCGCTAACGAAGCTTACAAATGACGGCCAGCATCACAAAAGAAAAAATGCTTCCGCTTCTCGTTGAATCCAGTCCTGGCTTTGCCGGGCAGTGGGAGGCATTTCAGGCGGATTGGAAAGATGAAGAAGCTCCGCTTTATGTTGTTTTGGGTGATTTCGCTCGCTACCTGATTGATAAGCATGAAAAGGGCGAGACATCAGATTTCGACGCGATATTTAACGTCGTAGAACGCCTGCACATTGATGGCGACGCTTATGTTCAGAACGCGGTGGCTGTCGGACTCCTGGAGGGCATGCAAAACTCCATGCGGGCTAACGACAGTAACCCGGAGGTGTTTGTTGAGTACCTGCAAGCAGCGACTCGAGAGTCCTGGAACAAGCTGAATACATTTTGGAATCCAGTATAGAATAAGTTTACAAGCGTACTTCAGCGGGCGTTTTATGTGAGATGCGACTATGAAAACCTGCAATGTAGAGGAGATTAGAGTTTCTGAAGACGGGCGACTCTATGTAAAGCCGGATGGGCTGACGTTCCCGTATATTTATCGTGAGGCGATGGAGGTATCTTGGGACAAGGAATTGAAGTCATTCTACTCGCCTCACCCAAGAGAGTGGACGTATCTGGAATGGTATAGGCAGATTCATAAAGCAGCCATAGCGCAGAGTTGCCAACTGAAAATTACCTTTGAGACCCTATGGGTCAACATTTCAGACGAATTGAAGGAAAGCATATCTGCTGAGTTTGACGAAAAAGGAGCGGAATAAAAGGAGCGAACAAACGCCCGCTAGCTTAGTCTGAGGTGAGGTGATACCAGTATTTAACAGGGAACTCGTCATTGCCAGGTTATCCTTATACGTCATGACCACAAGATTCATTCATATCAATCAAGATTGGAATGCGGAGCCTAACGATCCAGAGCCAATGGTCTCGCTTGTCGACGGCGTACTTTTTCTTGAATTCTACGCGAATCCTTGGGCCTACGAGGGGTACGCTGAAGGCGAGAAGCTTCGGCTAGAGTTCTCCGGGTGCAAACGCTATCGACTTGGTAGAGTCAACGACGAGGGCTGGTATCGTGGGCAGTGTCGTTTTTCGACGTTGGCTCCCAAGTGGGGTGAGTTTTACGAACTCCAGGGAGACAGGCTCCTTGAAAAATGTCCTTCCGATTGGATAGACGTCGGACCTGCACACGGCCCCAGACATTTTCTTTTTTACTTTCGTGATGAAGAGTTCGAGTGTGAAGCAGACAGTTTCGAAATGAAGCGAAGGGAATAACAAGAATAATGCAGCGGATTTTGGTGTGAGTCATCGGTATCAACAAGGTTTCTAGCAGATATGAGCGACCCGAACGTAGCGAAATGGAAGCCAGCAGGAATCACTTCAGTGTGGCGTTATCTCGATAATGCGAGGAATTTCCCGGGTTGGCATCTGACCGCTGACGCGGAGTCCTGCGCAGCTCTGCAGCAACTATTCGAACAAATGCTACTTGCGAAGTATTCAGTAAAGACCTCCTTGCTCACCTGCCCGCCGACTCAAGAACTACTCTGCGTTCCCAATAATCAAGGCGGAAAAGCTCGATGGGAGAGCGTTGAGAAACTTCATTTAAAATTCGACCCCGCAAAACAAGACAATCATTGGATTGTAAATCCTGCGAGCGATGGGCTCCACATCGAAATCGGACGAGGGAAACTAGAGAGTCTTCGGGACGGGGTCCGGGATATCACCAGAGGGAAGGGCGACTATTCCATAGGTCCTGAAGATGACTCACAGTACGACGAACAATGCCTGTGGTTTTGGTGGCAATAGAACGGGAAAACAAACAGCATGCACAAACTAGGCGTCTTCCTTGAAAACGACACCGATTTTCACGATGAAGTACCGTTTCGCTACGACAATGTTTATTCTCGCGAACAAACTACCGGGCCTGAACGTTTGGTCATTGCTCCCCGAGAAGCACACATAGACATCCTTATTGATCTTGCTGCGACCTGGCAGTCAGACTACTGGCTTCTTTACATCCTTCTGGTGTCACGGTGTGGCAAAGAGCCATCGAGGTATCAATCTCCGGCTGAGCTTGATTTTGAGAAGCTTAAGGAGTTTTTGACTGAGTTTGGCTCATTTCTTTCTACTGACGGGCGACATCATTTCTGGATAGGCTCAACACAAAATGAAGGAATGCTCATTTACGATCAGCACGATGTCATCTACGCATACGGTAACCTTGACGAATACGAGGCCAGGTTAGTTCGGCGAGGGCTTACAATCGGCGAGGTCTCTTTCCCAGCGCCGCATTTGCACTGTTACAACCAGGAAAACGACGAGCACGAGATCGGGCTGTTGAATTATTTTGATTGGATGCAATCGCCATTGCAGGATGGAGACGAATATTAACCCGCTTTGCTGTGTTACTTGAAAATTGACTGGTGTGCATAGGCGTCGGGCATCTAGACGATTGGACAACTAGGAAATGTAAACCATGAGAGCTTTTCCCCCTGATGAATTGGAACGCCGCGTAGATGAGGTGCTGTTCTATGTTTGGGACCCTATTGGAGTAGCGCCTGAACCCGCTGCCCGTTACGAGTATCGCTCCTATGTTAGAAAGATCCTGGAAATAGTCGAAACAGGTGGGGAGCCCGACAAGATAGTAAAGTATCTCTGTGATATTGAGTCCGGGATGATGTCATTGCCTGCGAGAGAGAAACAAGCCCAAGAGGCAGCAGAGCTTATTTACTCTCACAAAGAGGCTATAGTTGAAGGATACGCATAAGCAATGTGAGCTGCGGCTGGTGTCGCCTTGTTTTTTTATCGGGGCTATGATCGTTAACAACTAGTTCATTCGCTGCGTATGACTCATGTATTCAAGTCACTATAGAACCATCGATGTTCGCGAAACAATTTCCGACAGCGGATTTCCAAAGCATACGAAGCCTTATACGCTGGACGATATACGCGAGCGCACGCATCTTGCTATTCGTGTAGCGTCTCAGAAAAGCATACTTAAGGAAGTTACTCAGCTAAAGTCATTGACTCATTTCTTAGTAGTTAAGGCGAGCAACGAGGATATCGCTAGTATTGCGGCTTGCGACCGACTAAGCCACCTTCAACTGTATCAAAGCACGGCAACGGATTTTTCACCTCTTCGACGACTCACGAACCTACAATACTTGACGATGCAGACAAACTCGAAGCTGACTTCTCTTGAGGATGTTGGAAAGCTCAGGACTTTAAGGGGGCTGAATCTCGAGAACCTAAGCGGGGTTCCTTCTCTTGAGGGGCTTTCGGACTTGTCAGAACTAAAATTTCTCGCATTCGAAGGGACCCTTAATAAGAATTTATCTGTGTCAACCTTAGAGCCATTGGAGTCGCTTTCGACGCTTGAGGTTCTCCACATGACTGCTGTTAGGTTTGAAGAAGCGAGTTTGAGATATTTAAGCGGATTGAGGAACCTTCGAGAACTCTCCCTTGGAGTGTTCTTTCCGGCTGAGGACTTTGCGCGGCTGGCGGGGACGCTCAGTGAATGTGACTGCAAGTGGTTTGAGCCATTCCACGATAGCCCCATGAAGTGCAAGAAAGGACACAAAAAGCTAATGCTATCCGGCAAAGGTCTTCGGGATCTTTGCCCGAAGTGTGATGTTGAGAAAATTAAGAAGTTCTCTTCTGAGTTTCAATGTTGGAAGGATGAGGGATTCGGTTAACCTACTCTGGTTGTAGAGAGTAAATTCCTTAAAGAGTCGCGCTTTTTAACTTCACGTTACATCGCTTCTACTTTGGAAACGACCTTGCCTGACCAATATCACAACCCCGTCGTCTCACGCCCCGCACAGAGAACGAGTAAACGCTCTTACCTGTGAAATCCTGTTACGCGCGTTGCTCTGGCTGATCTTATCAATCATCGCACTTCCGACGATTGCAATATCAGCATGCTCTCCAAGCGCCTCTACGTGTTTGGGCTCTGAAATTCCAAAACCCACCGCCAGAGGTTGTGAGAAGACCTTTTTTATACGGGCGAGGTATTCGGCCAGTTCATCAGGCAGGGCTTTTCTTGCACCGGTGGTTCCCGTGGTTGAAACACAGTAGACAAAGGCGTCGTCGCCGCAGGCCTTTGCGATGTTTTTTAATCGCTGCTGACTTGTCACCGGAGAAACTAAGGGAACGGGCAGGAGATTATACTCCTTTGAGGTTGTCCAATATCCCTCGCTGTTTTCCTCGGGGGGCACATCGGGAACAATGAGCCCCGTTGCTCCGGCATTACTTGCGTCCCGGCAGAAGTGGGCGATTGAGTCGTGGTTGCCGCCAATACCCTTCCCACCGGCGTAGGCAAAGAGCAGGTTGAAGTAGCTCATAAACAGTAGGGGAACATCGGTCTTGCCGGCGAGCTTTTCCATCGCTTTCAGGCAGTTTTTTGGTGTTACCCCGGTCTCAAGCGCTGCTTCGTTGGCGGTCATGATGGTTGGTCCATCGGCCATGGGATCGGAGAAAGGGATTTGCAGCTCTATGAAATCGGCCCCGGAGTCTGCCATGGCGAGCACCACTTCCATGCTTTCCGGAAGGCTTGGGTAGCCGAGGACCACATGGGTCATCAGTCCTGGCCGGCTTCTTTTTCCTGAGGCTCGCTCTTCCCGCAGGGTGTCGAGTCTAGCTTGAAGATGATTCATCGACGTAGTCTTTTAGAAAGTCAGTAAACTTCTCATCGCCAATGTGCTTGGCCAGAATGAAAATATCTTTGTCGCCCCGTCCCGAAAGATTTACGACAATGCTTTTTCTCTTTGAAAGCGTCGGTGCCAGAGCTATGGCGTGGGCAACTGCGTGCGCAGACTCAAGCGCCGGAATAACACCTTCTGTTTGCGCGAGCATTTTTACTGCCGCGAGGACCTCGGTATCTCGTGCGGACGTGTATTCAACCCGGCCCGTGTCGTGCAACTGCGCGTGAATCGGACCAACGCCGGCATAATCGAGTCCGGCAGAAATGCTGTGCGTATCAGCAACCTGTCCGTTCTTGTCGAGCAACCAGTAAGACTTATAGCCTTCAACCACGCCGAGACGTCCGCCCTTAAATCGAACCGCATGCTTGCCCGAGCGAACTCCCTTACCACCGGCTTCCACACCGATAAGCTTTACTTTTTTCTCGCCAAGAAAGGCATCAAAGGCGCCGATGGAATTACTTCCTCCTCCGACGCAGGCGATGACGTAGTCCGGCAATGAGCCCGCAGCTTCTTTGAACTGCTTTTTTATCTCCCTTCCGACGATCCCCTGGAAATAACGGTTTATCTCCGGAAAGGGATGCGGCCCGAGGGCAGACCCGAGAAGATAGTGAGAGTCGCGAACCGTGGTAATCCAGTCTTTAAGGGCTGCATTCACCGCATCCTTCAGCCGTCGCCCACCAAACTCAACGGGAACGACCTTTGCGCCGAGCTGCTCCATCCAGAAGACATTTGGCCTCTGCCGCTCAACATCCCGGGCGCCCATATAAACGACGCATTCCATGTCGTATTTTGCACAGACCGATGCCGTAGCCAGGCCATGCTGTCCTGCGCCGGTCTCAGCAATGATCCTGCGCTTCTTCATCCGCTTGGCCAGCAGCACCTGTCCCACGCAGTGATTGATCTTATGGGCCCCTGTGTGAGCCAACCCCTCGTTTTTTATGTATATTTTCGCGCCGCCGAGTTTTTTGGTCAGGTTCTCACAGAAGAGAAGCGGGGTAGGGCGACCAACGAAATCCTTATAGCCCTGCGCCAGCTCCTTCTTGAACGCAGCGTCCTTTTTGGCCTTGCTGAAGCAGTCCTCGAGTTCTTCGAGCGCCGGTATCAGAACCTCAGGCGCGTAGCGTCCGCCATAGGGCCCGTAGTGGCCGCCTGCGTCCGGCTTGAATGAGGGATTCGTGTTGTTAGATTTTTTCATACTGAATGCGGGGTATTAGCGGCAAAACAATCTCCGAGAATCACTGATTTTGGGGTAAATGGCAAACAGCAGAGCCACTTATTTTCCGCCTCGCTTTCATTTTCAAGCGGGACGGGATTCGCCGCATCCTCGCTCTGCTCTCTTGCTGGAATCTGCGATTTTCTTTTCGAAGATTGACCACTTAGGATGTGCGAAGTAGTAATCAGCATACCTTCTTAAACCCGGTGTACAATTTCTCTTTGGCTGAATCCTGACGTGATCGAAGTTACGGAACTTACAAAACAATACGGCGATGTTCTGGCGGTTGACCGCCTGAGCTTCAGCGTGCCGGATACGTCGGTGGTTGGCCTTCTTGGCCCTAATGGTGCGGGAAAGACGACCACCATGCGTATGCTGACTACCTTTCTTGCGCCAAGCTCGGGAAGCGCGCGTGTTGCCGGTTTCGACATTCGAAAAGATGCGGCAAAGGTTCGTGCCGAGATTGGCTACCTTCCGGAGACTCCGCCACTGTATCCTGAGCTGCGCATAGAGGAGTATCTATCCTTTGTTGCCCGTATCAAGGGCGTAGCCTCAAAGCGAGTAGCTTCGGTGGTGGATGAAGCGATTGAACAATGCATTCTGAGTGATGTTCGACGGCAGCTGTGCTCTCAGGTTTCAAAAGGCTTCAGACAGCGCATAGGTCTGGCTGCTGCCATTCTTCACAAACCGCGAGTTATTATTCTGGACGAACCCACCAGTGGCCTGGATCCCGCGCAGATTATCGAAATCCGGGAAGTGATACGGAATCTCGGTTCTGAACATACCGTTATTCTCAGTACCCACATCCTGCCCGAGGTATCAGAGACCTGCTCTTCGGTCATCATCATCGCAAACGGAGAACTGGTCGTTGAAGGCACCGTTTCGGAGCTGACTGAGAATCAGTCTCTTGAGGAACGTTTTTTGGAGGCAGTATCAGCGACAAAAAGACAGAGCGCTGAGCCTACTTCAGATGCGGAGGCGGCCGATGCGTAACGTGCTTACTATTGCGGGCAAAGAAGTTCGCTCAACCTTTGTAACACCGACGGCCTACGTGATTATCGCGGGCTTTCTGCTTCTGTCCGGTTTTTTCTTTTTTACTCTCCTGCAGCAATTCAACGGCCTGCTTGCGCAGGCAGCCATGATGCCGGAACTCTCCCCAAATCTGAACGAATGGGTTGTGATTCCCTTCTTTCAGACGCTTGAGGTGGTGCTGATTTTTCTGATTCCCATTCTGACCATGCGTGCCGTAGCTGAGGAGCGCAGAAGCGGAACCTTTGAACTTCTGGCGACCTCACCAATCAGCGCAAACGACATAGTGCTGGGAAAGTATCTCGGACTTCTGGTGACCGTATTCGTGATGCTTGCTCTCTCTTTTTCATTTCCTTTAATTCTCATTGTCTTTGCAGACCCCGAGGTATTGCCAATCTGGGTCGGCTTCTTTGGAATACTCCTGTTTGCCGCAGCCTTTGTTTCTATGGGCCTTGCGGTTTCGTGTTTTACCAGAAGCCAGACGGTTGCGGGCGTGCTCAGTCTCGTGCTGCTGCTGGTGTTTTACGTAATCGATGCACCCGCGGAGAAAATCGGCGGACCTTTTGCAGACGTCCTTCGCTATATCGCACCGTCAAATCACATCGAAACTCTTTTGAAGGGAGTGGTGACCGGTACCGATATTGTCTACTTTATTTCGCTTCTTTTGTTTGGTCTGTTCGTGGCCAATCGAACGCTTGATGCCGAGAACTGGAGGTAGTGTTTACTCGGAGAGAGTGGGGCTAAGAAACGTATGAAGAGAAATATATCGTTTGTAGGTCTGGCAGGGCTAATCATCTTTACCTTCGGCCTGCTCACCTATTTTCTCGTCTCTTTTGACGAATACTACTTCGTTGCCGGACATCTCGGACTGGGGATTCTCCTTCTGCTTTACTTTGCCGCACGCGGGGGGCTGCAGCCCTTTGGAAAGGCAGCGGTGCGACGGGCAGCGGGATTCAGCCTGGGGATGGCTGGCTACAGTCTGATTTTCATTGCTCTTCTTGCGCTGATAAATTTTTACGTGGCTCGCAATGATGCGCTCTACTTTGATAGCACCGAGCAAAAGATATACACGCTGGCACCCCAGACGAGCTCTCTGCTCGAAAAGATGGAGCCGACCGTTATTGTCAGGGGGTTTTTCATCGGTGGTAAGCCTCCGGTTGAAGTTTCTGAGCTCATCAAGCGCATGCGACGTATCACGGATAAGCTGGACTGGCGCGTGATTGATCCGGAACTCAATCCGACAATGACCGAAACATTCGGAGTCAGCGAAAAAGACACGCTTCATTTTTCGATCGCAGATGAAAACTCTAACAGAGAAGTGAAAGTAGCTCGAACGCTCACCGAGGAAACCATCGTAAACGCGCTGATAAAGCTGACTCGCAGTGGGAAGAAGGTCATCTACTACGTTTCCGGACATGGTGAGTCCGACCTCGACGAGTCTAAAGAAGCCGGATTTCTTTTTCTGAAAGAAGCAATTCAGGGTGAAAACCTCGAGGTAAAAAAACTACTGCTGGCTGAGGCCGGAGCGGTTCCCGACGATGCGTCTGCCCTCTTGCTGATGGCACCGCGTGTCTCCCTGCTTCCGATCGAGCTTGCGGCAATTAAGAAGTATTTGTCTGCGGGTGGTCCGGCGATTTTTGCGAGTGAGCCTCGCACGGTTCGGGATGTTGCGAACCTGGTTGAGCCAATGGGTATTGTCGTAGGGGACGATATTATCCTGGACCAGGTTTTGAAGATGTCTAATTTTCTTCAGGGTGAAAGCCCCGGGGTTGGCGTGCAGCCGACAATCACTAACTTTGCGGATCATGCCGTTACCCGGGATTTTAATCAGGGCATTGTTCTCAGTACAGTAAACTCTGTTCGAAAAACGGAAAACTCCTCGGCAGTTGAGCTTGCGTTCAGTGGTGAGCGAAGCTGGGCTGAGCAGGACATCGAACTGGTCTTTAGTGAAACACCACAGGCGACCTTAGAGGATAGCGACATACGCGGTCCGGTGAGTGTTGCCGCCGCATTCGAGGGTGTCGTGCATTACCCGGCGGAAGAAGAGGGGGATGCGCCTGCTTCCGTCGCCGAGGAGGACCGTAAGCCGACCAGAGTATTTGTGATGGGAGATGCGGATTTTGTCGCTAATGTTAATATTCGCCATCTGTTCAATCGCGACTTTTTCTTAAACGCCTTGAACTGGGTGCTCGGCGAAGAGGAAGGAATTACGATACGTGCCAAGACGCTCAGAGCCTCGACGAAGAGCCTTTCCGACGAGCAGTTCCAGTCTATTTTCTTTTTTACCGCAATTGTAATCCCCGAGTGTGTCGTTTTGGGCGGATTTTTCGTCTTCTGGCGAAGAAAGCGCGCATAGTTTACGTCAAAGGTATTCGTGCCCTGCGCTTTGTCTGTGCGGGATGCAAACGCAAGAGACTATTCGTTTAGAGTGATGATGTAATGAGTTTGCGTAAAGCAATATTGATGCTGATGCTCCTGGCACCGATAGCGCTCCTCGTCGTGCAGTCAGAAAGAAGGCGTGCGGAGCAGGAGAAACTCGACGCGCCGGTTGTGCTTGGTACCATTGAACTCAAGGACGTTGAGTCGCTTAAGATTTTTCACGAAGGCGGATCGTATCGGGTTGCGCGAGCTTCTACTATTCCCCGGTTGAGTACCGATGGAGATCCGCAGCGCTGGGTCTTTAGCGCACCGGAGGGTGCTCCGGCAAATCAGGAAGTGGTTGACTCAGTCGTCAATGCTTTGATTAGCGTTCGCGCGGAGAATAGCATTCCCGTAAACGACGTCGATGCGAATCAGTCCGTGTATGGCTTAGACCCACCAGAACTCATTGGTATCCTGCGCGGGTCTTTTGGCAAGAGGGTCGTTAGCTTCGGAAAACAGAACCCGGTTTCAAAGCGCAGATACGTGCAGCCCGAGCAGGATGGGAAACTGTATCTCGTCGACAATGCGACCTTTCTTGAGGCAGCCAAGGCGCCGACCGCGGTTCGGGCAAAATACCCTCTGCGCTTTCCTCGAGAAAAAGTAAAAAGCGTTCTCGCCCTTCCCAGAGACGGTGAGGCGATACACATTCAGCGGACATCGGAGCGAAATGCAGATACCCTTGAACAAGAAGATCGGGAACTTGCTTCATGGGTTATCAGGAAAGGGAAGACCTATTTTGATGCTGACACCGATGTCGTCCATCGGGAGCTGGGCGAGCTGCTCGAAGTAGAGTCAATTCGCTACATCGATCAGGCTGCCCACGGCCTGCCGTATTTTGGTTTGCTCAAACCCATTCTCACCGTGCGTATCGAACTCGATGCTCCGGTCACTCAGAAGGAAAGTTCTTCGGTCGTTGGTGGAGATGACGGGGTGATAATCGTTCAAATTGGTCGTGGCCTTGATGCCGAGAAGGGCCTCGCTGCCGGAAATCGAGCGTATTTTCTTAAAATTACCGGCCAGCCCTGGGTCTATGAGTTCTCTCGACCCTTTTACATGGACTGGTTGCAGGGCTTTCAGCATTTTCAGGATCGAACTCCCTTTGATGCAATGGATCCATTACATCTCAGGCAGATCATCGCGGCCAGAGGCTCGGCCAGCCGCAGCGTGCTCGCTAAAGCGCCTGATAAGGAGGAAGCACTAAGCTGGGAGGGCGCAGATGCCACGCTCGTGGAGAATCTATTAGGGGCCTTGTATCCCCTTCGCATACTCTCATTCGTAAAAACTATTGAGCCCGAAGAGATAGATGGTCTTGCAGAACGCTTTGGAATAACGAAGGATTCTCTGCGAGTGGAGCTAAAAACTTCTGATGACAAGAAGCGCATTGAGCTTCGTTTCGGTAAGAAAGTCAGTGCATCAGGGTCACAAACATCGGAAGATACCGCTGTTCCTCGCTTTGTCCTGCTCACAACGACTCGTAGTGTAGAAGCAGAGCAGGAAGAGATGACCTTTGCTAACCTTGTCGTGGTGAGTGGGAAGCAGGTCCATGCACTTGAGGCTCAGGGAGAGAATTTGTTAGGCGAGACTGCACCCTGAGTGTTTCTCGGTGTAGAGACTTGTAGCCGGAGCGAGAGCAGTATACATCTCGCCCGGAGTCTTGATTTAAAAATTCAAAGTAGATACTCGCAGCAGTTGGAATCTGCAGAGCGCGTCAATTGTTTACTCATTAATGATGAAAAAGCTATTTCGATTTGTATTTAAGTTTGGGGTAATCGTTGGATTACTCTCAACGATCGCAGTAGTGATTGCGGGTATCCATTTTTATATCAAGCTCACAAGAGACCTTCCTCAGATTCAGCGAATCAGCGATTATCAGCCAAAAGCAGTCACCACACTTGTTTCAAAAAAGGGGATTCCCATTGCAGAGGTCTACGATGAGCGACGGTATCCGGTGGCTTTTTCGGAGATACCTGAACTGGTCCGTAATGCATTCCTTGCTGCGGAGGACGCCAACTTTTACAATCACCCGGGAATTGACATCGTCAGTATTGCGCGTGCCTTCTGGGTGAACCTCCAGGCGGGTGGCTCGCGCCAGGGAGCTTCTACGATCACGCAGCAAATCGTAAAGTCTCTCCTGCTTACGAGAGAGAAGACCTACACCCGTAAAGCAAAAGAGGCGATTTTATCGTATCGCCTTGAGAAGGCGCTTACGAAAGATGAGATTCTTGGACTCTACCTGAACGAGATCTTTCTCGGTTCTCGTGCCTACGGCATTGTTGCGGCGGCAAAGGTGCATTTCCATAAAGCGCTTGACGAGCTGACCGTTGCCGAAGCTGCATGGCTTGCCGGTTTGCCAAAGAAGCCTTCTTACTATGCGGCTCTGCGAAATCGCGATGAAGCCCTCGAGCGGCAGCGGTATGTGCTGAAGCAAATGCTGGAAAACAAGTTCATCAACGGCGAGCAGTACAAAGAAGCGCTCAAGCAGGAACTGAAGATTTTTGAGGCCGAAGATCAGACCATTCTTGCGGCGCCTTATTTTGCGAGTCACGCAATCCACGAACTGAAAGAGCTGTTTCGCAAAAAGTTAGGAAAGGGTGTGGAGCCCGGAAACCCTGGTGGCTATGTCGTTGAGACCACCGTGGATCTAGAGGCTTACGATGCCGCGGAGCGAGCGGTGCAGGACAATCTTCGCAATCTCGACAAGCGCCAGGGCTGGCGTGGCCCTTTTCGCAAGGCCGCTGAGTTGAAGGAGAATCCTCTTGATTCTTATTTTGCCGACTTTACTCATCCTTCGCAGATAGAAGAGCGAAAGGTGTATCGTGCTCGCATCGAGAAGCTCTCAAAAGGGAACACCCTTCTTGACGTAAGCATCGGCGAAATCAAGGGGCGGCTTTCACTTGCGAAAGCCAAGTGGGCCCGGCAAATGCTTAACAGCAAAAAGAAAGTCTATTGGGGAAAACCCGAGCGCAGTGTCGGGGTCGGGGATATCATTGAAGTATCGCTTGCTGAGAAACAGCGTAAGCCGGATCCGGAAAAGGAGGAAAATCCGGAAGACACGGGCAAAGCTGAGAACGCAGAAAAAAAGAGCAAAGCGCCTGCAGCAAAGGTGCATACGCCTTTGAAGCTGCGCCTGGATCAGACGCCGTCTGCACAGAGTGCTATGGTCGTTTCCAACGCCATTACCGGAGATGTTGTTGCGATTATTGGTGGCTATGACTATTCGCTGAGTCAGTTCAATCGTGCGACGCAGGGGCGACTTCAGCCGGGTTCGGCGTTTAAGCCGTTTATCTACCTGGCCGCGATCGAAGAGTTACAATACACGCCCGCTACTATTGTTCCCGACTCACCTATCAGCATGGTTGCGGGCGACGGGAAGCTCTGGGCTCCGCAAAACTACGACCATACCTTCCTTGGTCCGATTACCATGCGAACCGCCCTGCAGCGATCGCGAAACGTGGTTTCCGTGTATCTTCTGCAACGCATTGGTGTCGCGCGGGGAATACAGTCGGCTCGCCGCCTGGGAATCAGTACGCCGATTCCGCCTAATATGTCTATCTCGCTTGGGACTGCTGAGATTCACCCCATAGAACTCGTGCGCGCGTACGGTGCGTTTGCTGCCGAGGGATGGCTGGCGGACACCGTGGTGATTCGCAAGGTTAAGGATCGATACGGGAAGCTTCTCTATGAAAAGAGAACCAGGCAGGAGCCCGTTATTGACCCCACCGATGCTTTCCTGATGGCCAATATGATGAAGGGCGTTGTTGAGCGGGGAACGGCGCAGCGGGTTAAAGCGCTGGGGCGTCCGGTTGCCGGAAAGACCGGAACGACAAATGATCAGATGGATGCCTGGTTTGTTGGCTACACCCCGGAGTGGGTTGCTGGTGTCTGGGTCGGTTTTGATCAGAAGCGCTCCCTGGGGCGATTTGAGACCGGCGGAAAGGCGGCGGCCCCTGCGTTTCTGGCATTCATGCAGGAGTTTCTTGAGGGAGCTACCGTCTTTGATTTTAATATTCCCGACGGGGTGATTCCCGTTCCGATCAATCTCGCCACCGGGCAGCTTGCCGATCCGGAAGACCCTTCGGCTTTTGTTGAGTATTTTAAGAGTGGAACTGAGCCGCGGCGAACGACTCGTCAGCTTGAAATTCCAAGGGATTACTTAACGAACGACGAATTTTAAGTCTTCCCATACCTAAAAACGAGTGTTTTACTGAGTTGTGGCCGCACGCCGTACGGGTGAAAACATCCGGGCATCTCTCGCCCTTGAACATACGATGAGACGCAGTTTTGTGAATCAAGGCTTGTTTAGCGATAAGGAGCCGGGGATCATGCCACAGTACAGGTGGATTATGGGCAGGTGGTTTTTTGTTTTAGTTGTATGCTGTGGCGTAGTATCGGGAGTTTCTCGGGCTGAGGATTTCAGTGTGGATGCTGCCCTCGAAGTAGAAGATGAGCAGGCGTCGCCTGGTGAAAATGAGTTTCTTGATTTGGAGGAGGAGAATCTTCCGTTCAGGGTGCCGAAAGATCCTCTCTTGCTGCCCCCGTCAGCTTTAATTGAAACGAGCAAGGGGCCCTTTGAAATTCGCTTTTATCGTGAGGAAGCGCCAATTTCTGTGGCTAACTTTACGCATCTTGCTCAGAAGGGAGTGTATAAAGGAGTGCAGTTTCACCGCTACGTGCCGGGATACCTGATTCAGGGGGGCGACCCGACCGGGACTCGAAAAGGGGGACCCGGCTGGACACTACCTCCGGAAATCAGAGGTTCGATTCAGCATGTTGCGGGGAGCATAGGGTGGGCACAACTTCCGCGCAGAGTGAACCTGCGCCGAAGATCAAATGGCAGTCAGTTTTACATCACCCATAGACCCGCCCCTGGTCTCGATGGAGCATACACTGTTTTTGCCCAGGTGATTCGCGGACTGGACAATGCGCGAAGGCTCAGGGAAGGGGATAGTATAACTAATATTAAGCTTCCGAAGAAATGGAAGCGAGAAGAGGCGAAGCGAAGAGCAGCTCGCAAGAAGCAATCATCTTCGCCGCTTCCTCAGGAGAACGAAACGGAAAGTGAGGATCTTGGAGAGGAGCGTGTCACACCATAGACCACGTAAGAGAGCAGTCGAGCTGACTCTCTCCCGCGCCTTGCGTTTGCTCTTTGTGATCGTTCTGAGCTGGAGCTACCTTGCTGATATTCCTGTTGTGGATTTCCAGGAAGATTCGGCAATAGCGCAAAGCAAAAAGAAGCGAAAGCGTCGTCGCCGTCGCAAGGTTCGTGAGAGCAAATCCGAGGAAACCAAGGACCCAGGTAAGCCGTTTGCTGTCGTCGGCGGGGATGAGAAAGTCGATCATGCGGCATTTGATGCAGATCAGTCAGCGAAGAGCGGCTTAGACGTCGTTCTGGTTCTCGACTCATCCAGAAGTATGCAAAGAACCGATCCGGGACGCTTACGCGATCAGGGAGCAAAGCTCCTCGTTCGTTTCCTGGCTGAGGGCGACCGCATCGCGATACTGCATTTCGATGAGAAAACCACCGTGGATCTTCCGATGACCGAGGTGGGCGCTGAGACGCTATCCAAAACAGATTCCGTCATCACCGCGATTCCGAATGAGGGGAATTTTACGGATCTCTGGTCCCCAATTAACTCCGCATTCGAGCTGCTTAAGAAAGACGGGCGAGCAAACGCCGATAAAGCGGTAGTGCTTTTGTCAGATGGTAAAATGGATCCGCATCCTAACGCTGGTGATAAACAGGCTTTGCTGATGCGGCTTCTGGAGACGGATCTTCCGGCGTTTAAAAAGAAAAAGATAAAGCTCTATACGCTTTCGCTGAGCAGCGAGGCAGACCAGGACCTGCTTCGCTTGATGGCACAAAAAACCGGAGGTCTTCACTGGTTTGCGCCGGACGTAAACACCGTCCACAAAATATTTTCAGATTTATTCCTCACTCTGAAGCAGCCGCAGGTGGTTGCACTTGAGGGCTCCGGCTTTGAGATCGATGGTACGACGACTGAAGCTACGTTTTATCTCTCTAGAACCGACCCGAAACAACAGGTCTCAATTATCGATCCTCAGGGCAACAGCTTCAACAACGTAAACTTTCCTTCAAATGTGAAGTGGTATCGAGGGACCCTCTTCGATGTGGTCACCATCAAAAACCCGCTTCCGGGGGTATGGGGAGTGGATGGCCTGGATAATCCCGAGGGTTTTGCCACGCTCCTCAGTGATTTGAAGGTGCAGGTGCGCTGGCCACAGCTCGTGCTGCGTAAAGGCGACTCCATGACCTTTATGGTTAGACTTACCGACAAAGGGAAACCGGTGGATGATGCGAATATGAAGGATATTACCTTCTATACGTACAAAATCATCGAAAGCCGAAGCGGTAAGCTGATGAACCGAGCCGCCTTAAATGACAAAGGAGAAGACGGCGATCAGGAGGCAGGAGATGGAATCTATTCCGCTACGATTAAGTTCGACGACGAAGGTGAATATAAAGCCCTGATTTCGGTAGCCGGCCCCACGTTTACGCGACAGCAGTATATTTCGTTTAACGTCTCAACGGGAACGCTGGCGCTGGTTGTTGAACCGCCAAACGAGTTTACCGGTAAGGCGGGGGCCTTGAAGGTCGTCCTCGGAAAAGAGATAGCAGAGCTTGATAAGAAGAAGGTGATGCTGGTTGCCGAGCAAGCGGGGGCCGAGAAAGCTGTTGGTCTTTCTCTGGATGCCTATCTTCAGGATGACGGAACATATCTGGTCCCCGACAGCCTGCTCCCTACCGGAACGTATAAGATTCACGCGCGCTTCGAAGGAATCGAAGGGAAGAAGAACAAAGTCGAAGCCGCGAGTGAGACCATTGAATATGCGTTTAAAAGTATTCCGGGCGAAACCTCACCGGGAGAAGTAAGCATGCTTGCTGCTCAGGAAGAGGAAGCCAGCGAGTACGATCTTATTTTCGGTATCTCCTCTACTGTTATCTCTTTGCTGGTCACCCTTGGGGCGGGATATTTCTTTCTGAGAAAAGCCGGTAAGGACGGAGGTGTCTCCATTGTTGACCGAAAGAAGTACAGCATTCCTGAAGAAATAGAGCAGGCGATCGAGGCGGTTAAGGAAAGAGCCTCTTCGGAGCGACGGGCACCGAGCGAGCTTGAGCTTGAACTTTTTCACCTGGTGAAAGATAAGCTTGTTGCAATCCCGGTTACCGAGGGTCAGGGCATTCCTGATGAAGGAGCTGAGGGCGAGGGAGATGAAGCTGGTGAAGGAGCCGAGGAGGGGGCCGAAGGTGATGCGGCTTCCGAAGAGGGAGCCGAGGAAGAAAAGGCTGACGGGGCGTAGAATCAAAGAGCAGATGTGTAGGGCTTAGGAGCAGTTTGATGCTTTGGATTTCAATAAATATTGGGCTTTATCTTCTCGGGCTGGGGGTGCTCTTCTACCTCCTGGGAAGAAAAAAAGCCGCTGTTGATAAGCGTCTTGCCACCAACCTTTCACTTGCCAGGAAAGAGCGGGATACCAAGAAGGAGGTCGTCTTTGAACTTGGTGAGCATGCCCTGGGGATGATCACCAAGGCAGACCTTGAGGCGCTTGATGCAAAGCTTGCTGAGAGCGAAGATTCCCTGCAGACCGGTAAGGGAAAGATCACCATCACCGAAGCGGAGCTTGAGGCGGTAGATACGCGACTCAGAGAACTCGAAGAGCTAAAGCGCGAGCTCGAAGTTAGTAACATCGATGCGGTTAAAGAGCTTGAAATGCTGCGTTCCCAGCAGCGTGAAATTGCTTCGAAGAACGAAGCCATGAGAAATCAGATCAATGAGTCCATACAGCAGATCGACAGTCTAATAGGGGCGCTGTCAGAGTCTGCGGAAGCGGTCGAAAAATTGACCAACGCAAAGAACGAACTGACCGAAACAGAGCAGAAAGTTCAGGTCTTTGAAGATCAGATTTCTTCGATACACGAAAAATACCTTACCCTTAAGAAGGCCTACGATGCGCTTGATATTGAATACGCGCAGCTCTACGAAAAGCAGCAGTCCGCTCTCGATTAGTGCCCCGCTCATGTAGCGCAGAGGGGAGAGATTCACAGCACTCCATGAAGAACATCCTTTTCATTACGGGTACGGATACCGGTGTCGGTAAAACAAAGGTGACAGCCGGCATCGGTCGCATGCTGCAACAGGCGGGAGTGCAGGTAGGAGTGTGCAAGCCGGTAGAAACCGGATGCGAGCCCGGGCCAGAGGGGGAGCTCCTCGGGGCAGACGTCGCCTTTCTTCGGTCGAGCCTGTTCGCCACTGAGGCAGCAGCAGAAATCGAGGATATTGTGCTGCATCAGTACGCTGCCCCGGCTGCCCCCTCGGTAGCAGCGGCGGCCGTGGGGGAGTGCATCGATTTCTCCGCTATGTGCGAGAAAATTAGTGAGAAATCTAAGCAGGTAGATCTCATGCTGCTGGAGGGGGCTGGCGGACTGCTGGTGCCTATAAACGATGAATTTACTATGCTTGACCTGGCTCGGGAGCTCGGGGCAAGCGTTCTGCTGGTTGTGGCGTCCAGACTGGGTGCTCTGAATCACGCCTGCCTTACGCTTTCCGTGCTGAACTCTGCTAGACTTCCCGTTTTTGGCTATCTCTTCAATGAGTACTCCTCAGTGGTGGAGGATCCCTATCGCCTGGCGCGGGAGACCAATCGACAGGAGTTGTCGCGGCTTGCTGCTCAATATGGGGTTCTGGAAAAAGCCTATCTCCCCGTTCTCGCAGATGCCGGGGATGTTGGCGAAATTGATGCAACTTTTGCTGCCGCAGAGATGCAGCCATTTCTTGAGTCGATAATTGAATATTTCGACGTAAGGCGGTAAAAGATCTCCCTTTATCCCCGTTGTCCTTGGAGAAGGCGCAATCAAACGAGTCGATGTTTTAGCTCATGACAGCCAGTGCACACAGTCAGGCCGGTGGTACGACTTCTTTCTCTCTCGAAGATTTCATGTCCGAGAGGAGGATAGAGGGGGTGCTTCGGGATCGTATCCTCAAGCTCGATACTAAGGACCAACAGGCACTTTCTTCGATTCTCGAAGAGAGCCATCCAAGCGCTAACACCCTGCGAGATATTCTTCGCCTGGCTTCTGAAGTCGCTGCCCGGGATAAAATCTCTCTTGCTGAAGTGTTCACGCAGGAATCGGTTTCTTTGCTCCTGGGTCGTGAAGGACTTTCCCGCAAGGATAAGCAGAGACTGATAAAAAAGGAGATGGAGCGTCTTCGATATCCGGAACGACGTCGTTTGGAGGATCGCGCGCAGGAGCTATGCCGCGAGCTTGTAAAGGACACCGGTCTAAGGATGGAATTGCCGAAAGATCTGGAAGGGGGAACGATTGCCGTCCGCGTTTCAGAGCGTAGCCCTGAGGGCTTTGCGGAGATTGCAGATAAGTTCAATCAGCTTAGCCAGCATCCCTCTTGTGTCAGCTTGTTTAATCTTCTGAACGGAGTTGAGTAGTGGGACGCGACAGGTCACATATTCATCCGGACATTGTTTTTGTTTCTCCTGAGGCAAAAGACGACGCACTCACCCGGCGGGTCATAGAGCGCCTGCCCGATGCGGACATTCGCTATTTGTCGCGCGATGGTGATCCCCTGTCAGAGCTTTCCCCTGATGAGACCGGCCTTTCGTCAGGGCAGGAACTGAGCGAAGTCGATCGATTTACCGCTGGGAAGCGCCTCTTATTGCTGACGCGCTACAAGGGTTCCTGGCTAAAAGCCTGCCCGGGCACCAGCAGTCATGTCTGCTGCAATTTGTGGATTGTAAACCCGGGAGAAGGGTGCCCGCTGGACTGCACCTATTGTTATCTTCAGAGTTATCTAAAACGAAACCCGACTCTCAAGCTGTATACGAATACGGCAGAGTTGCTTGAGGCAATCGGAGAGCGTGCTTCACAAAATCCCGACCGACTGTATCGGGTGGGGACCGGCGAGTTAATCGATAGCCTGGTTTGGGATGATTTGACCGATTTTACCCGGGAGATAGTGCCGTTCATTGGGTCGCTGCCGAACGTCATTCTTGAATTGAAGTCAAAGGATGACTGCGTCGACAACCTTGTAGACCTGCGTGATACACATAATGGAAACACTGTCGTATCCTGGTCGGTCAATGCTAGAGAAGTAAGTGAAAAAGACGAAGCTGCAACAGCGACGCTCGATGAGCGCATAGCGGCGGCTGAGCGGGTGGTAGCGGCAGGCTACCGAGTGGGCTTTCACTTTGATCCTTTGGTGTTCTTCGATGGCTGGGAAGAGGGATACCAGGAAGCAGTAGAGTCGATCTTTTCCAGAATTCCATCCACTGCGGTAGCCTGGGTGAGTGTTTCCAGTTTGCGCTATCAGCCCGACATGCAGAGGATTATGATGGAACGCTTTCCGGATAGTTCTCTGCCGTTCGGGGAGCAGTTTCAGTCAAAAGATAGTAAATTACGGTACGTCCAACCAATTCGCTTCAAGATGCTGCGCTTTGTCTGGGAGCAGCTCAAGTCCGTTCGGGAGGATATGCCGGTATATATGTGCATGGAGAGTTCTGCAGCATGGCGCTCGATAAACGGCGGAGCGCCGGTTGCCGGATCTGAGTTGGCAGAGGTGTTTACCCGACGTGGCAGGCTGCCAATACTACCGAGTTCGGGACCCGCATAGCTGCCTCCATGCTGCGCAGTCGACGGATTATCTGATGCCCGTCGCGAAATATTTTTATAGAATATGCGGTGCACTGAGGTGCTGCAAAAAACAATAAGCGGATAGGTAAATCGTGTTTAGTCTGGGGAAAAAACTTTTCGGCACCAACAATGAACGTACGCTCAAAAAAATGTGGCCACTGGTCAGCCACATTAATGAGCTTGAGCGAAGCGTCGAGCCACTAAGCGATATTGCACTGCAGGGAAAGACCAATGAGTTCCGTGAGCGACTGGACCGTGGAGAGTCGTTAGATGATCTCCTGCCCGAAGCCTTCGCCGTCGTGCGGGAAGCCTCCCGCCGGGTTTTGGGGATGCGTCATTTTGATGTGCAGATGCTCGGGGGTATCGTTCTGCATCGAGGGACCATTGCCGAAATGAAAACGGGGGAAGGTAAAACGCTTACGGCGACGTCTCCTGTATACCTGAATGCACTTACGGGAAAAGGTGTTCACCTGGTTACCGTCAACGATTACCTGGCCAAGCGGGATGCCGAGTGGATGGGAACGGTGTATTCCTTTCTCGGTCTGACCACCGGTGTCGCCCTTTCCGGTCTGGATCCTTTTGAGCGCAAGGCGGCGTATAATTCGGATATTACGTACGGTCAGAATAACGAGTTTGGTTTCGACTACCTTCGAGACAATATGAAACTCGACCTCGAAGAGAAAGCCCAGCGAGAGCACTATTTCGCAATCGTCGATGAAGTTGACTCCATTCTGGTCGACGAATCGCGAACCCCCTTGATCATTTCCGGACCAAGCGAAAAACCTACTGAAAACTATCAGATGGCAGACCAGGTCGTGCGACGTCTGCGAGAGGATGTCGACTGGGAGATGGACCTCAAGAGCAAACAGCCATCGCTCACTGACGACGGTGTGCGTTTGGTGGAAAAGCTTACGAATACCGAAAATCTCTATGATCCGGGTCAGATTGAGTTGGTGCACCATATCAATCAGGCGCTCAAGGCTCACACGTCCATGAAGCGCGACATAGATTATGTCGTTCGCAATGGCGAAGTGATTATCGTCGATGAATTTACCGGACGTCTCATGGCTGGTCGTCGCTGGTCAGACGGTCTTCATCAGGCGGTCGAGGCGAAAGAGGGCGTTCCGATTAACAAAGAGAATCAGACGCTTGCGACGATTACCTTCCAGAACTACTTCCGCATGTACGAGAAGCTCGCGGGTATGACGGGGACTGCTGATACCGAGGCCGTTGAATT
Source organism: bacterium (assembly GCA_030433295.1). Classification (GTDB taxonomy): domain Bacteria; phylum Bdellovibrionota_C; class UBA2361; order SZUA-149; family SZUA-149; genus JAUIMJ01. The sequence continues at coordinate 33,069 of JAUIMJ010000011.1, forward strand.
TAAAAAGATTTACGATCTGGACGTTATCGTCATTCCCACCAATGAGCCGATGAAAAGGATTGACCACCCGGACGTCGTCTACTCGACCGAGCGCGGGAAGTACAATGCGGTGGTCCGAGAGATCACGCAGTGCCAGGAGCGCGGGCAACCGGTTCTCGTAGGGACGGCGAGCATTGCCAGCTCAGAAATGGTGAGTGCGCATTTGAGCAAGATGGGCGTTCCCCATCATGTCCTCAACGCCAAGCAACACGAACGGGAAGCTGAAATTGTTGCTCAGGCGGGACGTATCGGTGCAGTTACCATCTCTACCAATATGGCGGGACGTGGAACTGACATTCTGCTTGGCGGGAATCCTGAGTTTCTGGCTGCTGATGAGGCGGAAACGCACGATGCCGAGGACCCGGAGTTTCAGGAGCATCTCGCCCATTTTAAAGCGGTCTGT
>JAUIMJ010000284.1 GCA_030433295.1 bacterium
GCACTGTGCGTTCTTTGTTCGTCAGAAAATTCGACAGACAGAATCCCTACTGCACCTTAGAGAAGCGTACAACTCTGAAAGTTGCCTCCCCGCCCCGCGCTCAGTATATCTGTCTTTTGGTCACGCCTGCGGCGTGACAATATACCCCCAATATATTGCGAGGAACGGCTTGCGCCGTACTTTAATTCGTTAGGGGTATAAATATTTGTGCCTGGCGCAAGGCGATGAATTCAAGGACTCGAGCGTAGCTATTTGAGCATGGAGAACATGAAGAAAAATCCCAGGGTGCGGGCGCAGAGCGTGCAGAAACCCAAATTGCGGTGAATACTGCGCAGATCTTGTCTTCCTCTGCGCAGAAGCCTGCCAACGGCAAGAGTAGGGATATAGAGCAGGAGCGAGAGAGAAGAAAAGAATATATGTGTTAATTCCAGACTGCCAAGCGTTCCCGAGAACGTCTTCTCAAGAGCTCCTCGGGAGTATTCCAGATAGAGCACGAGCAGATAGTCGGTAGCGACGGCCGTTAGCACGAGCGGGATGTGCAGGGAGGTCCTGCGGCGAAGAACAACTCCGCCGCAAAGGCAAATCCAAGCGGCAGAAGCTATGTACATATAGATGCTAATAGCGAAATCTCCCAGTTTTCCCGATGTCTCGCTTCTCTGAGTCTCATGATACTACGTCGTCATTTCATCTCTGATTAGTACTACATTTACGGATAGCCTGCAGGTCTGTTCTTTGTCGAATCCCCGCTACATTTTCGAATATAGGACCTGAAGAGGGAACTTTGTCTGTCCAGAGGAGATAATTCATGGCAACCTTGTGGTGGTACAGCGCTTTCAGCTGTGGGCGTGTGCAGAAAATGCTTTGGAGTGCGGTCACAAGTCCGTGCGAGAGAAGAAAAGCGAGAGTAATCGTAGGATACATCGTCTGTGTTTATCTGAAGACCGAAGTCTGCTCTCGCCTCTTTGAACGATAGGATTATGCTCAGACATCACTACATTTCTCATTTGATTAGGAAATGCTACCGGAGGTGGTATCATCTCTGCGTTTTTCTCGGGGTCAGTTGCCAGTTTGCAGTCCCTGCCTGGGCGCAGGATGAGTATATCTCTGGCTACGGATATCACCAGGTGACCCAGAGGGGGCAGTTCTATAAACTCATCACCGGTGGCTTTGGTTCTCTGGTCATGGTGTTCATGGGGCTTGGAGGTATTGCCACGATTTTTGTGACGCGCCAGGGAAAGTCAGGAAAGCAGACGCCGATTCTCGGTATCGTGATGCTTTTTATTGCCATCGTGATGTTTGCGGTGCGGATCGGAATTCGCGGGGGGCTCGCCGGACACGAATACATGGAGTGGTAGCCTCTATGCTAGTCGGAAGCAGGGATTTCCTCCGGCACTACCTTCACGCATTTCGACCTTGCTTCCTTATAACTTGTTTTCGGGGCCCTTTCTGCTGGTCGTCCCGGAAAACTCCCTATCCCTTATTGCAGTGTTTCACCTGCTAGTGTCATCCCTAAAGGTGAGTCTGGATACGTCGGTACCAGCCTCTGCAAGAGATTGCCGATAGCGATACCAGTCGAATCGCTCTCCCGGATCGGACTTTCGTCCTTTGGGAATCGCAATATCCTCGTGCCCGACAAGAAACTGAATTGGGTGGCGACTGCATAAACCAGACGTCAGTTCTCCCAGTGCTCGATATTGAGAGCCGGTAAATGTTTCATGGTCTCTTGCGATGAGCTCTATCCCAATGCTGAAATCATTTACTCCGTGCGCAGCTCCCATGGAATCGGGCATCCTGCTTTCCCCGGCATGCCAGGCCCTTTTTGACTCAGGAATGAGTTGTATCACTTTGCCTCGTCGGCTAATCAGAAAATGCGCCGATACGGTGTTTTCATCCAATACGCGGATACAGTCCCCGGCATTCGTGGAGTCCCCGGCAAAATCATACATGGCGTGGATGACCAGGGTGCTGACGCGGCTCCCGGATGGGCGCTCGCCAAAGTGGCTCAAAGAGCGGTCAGTGTGGATTGCTCGCATAGTAGTAGGATGTAGTATGACTCGATTACAGCCAGTATTTGAGCGCGTTCGACGACATTTCACAAGGGCTTAGCTCTGTCTTCGACCGGACAATTGCGAGTGTCAGAAATTTCATTTATCAAGGGTTCCGATTGCGGTTTTCCCCGCTGCGGGCGCTCAGTTCCCGGTGCGGCAGGTGATGAGCGGACATTCGGGAACAGAAGTGCGTGGGTTCGCGGCGAGCCATCTACATGGTTCTACTGAAGTCAGATGGATTCCGGGTAATGAGCAGCCGGACTTCTTTCGCCTTAGAAGGCGTTTGATTCTGCCCTGGGTTTCGGCTTGCCCTTATTCATTTTTTGAGCGAGTGCGATGCACTTCGGCTTATTTGGATACTGCTTGCAGTATTCATGCAGGGTTCCGTGGCCTTTAGACTTTCTGTGCCGTCGAGAGTAGCAGCGCTTCTCGTCCGGGTTTTTTGCGCAAAATTTTCGTTTGAGTTTCGAGCGACGCTTTGAGCGTTCGCGCATGCGAACACATTTTTTGGAATGTGGATTCTCGAGACAGAACTGGTTCAACCGCCAGCCCCGGGATTTCTTTTCTCGCAAAATTGCTCCACAGCGCTCGTCATCCGGATCCTGCTTGCAGATTCCCCGCAACTTCACCATGTCGTCGCGCAGCCGTGTCTTCATTTCCTTGCAGTTCTTGTTATTAGGGTCGCCGGCGCACTCCCGGTTGAGCGTTTTCATCTGCTCGCGATAGGTTTGCAGAGGGTTAAGAGCCATTTCCTGCGCTATGCTGACGCCAGGGATCAGGACTGCCAGCAGCACGGCAGATGCCAGGATCATTCTTCTCACAGGCAGTAAACATTCTCTTCTCTCCAGCATCGTATCCCTTTCTTTCTCCAGATTATTAGTTTGTGCGATCAGAGCGTTCGCGTCCCGCTCTTAAGTATTGTCGCGGCTTTTTCATTGAAAATGCCTTATCCATGAACGGCGCCAATAGAATGTATTTATGTCACTAATAGTAGTTATGGGCTGAAAATCGTCTGCTGTGATGCGGTCTGCGGCCTATCTTCGACGCCCCGTTAAGTCACTGCAAGCACTACATAAATCCCCTTGGCTCTAAGTGTTGCTCGCGTGATTGTTAGAGAAGTGTGTGGTCTGTAGGGCCCAAACGTGCCTAAACTCATCAGGTGTGTTGCGAATATTCAGGCGGGGAAGAACACAGATAGGAGGGCTAACATGAAACTACTAGTTCGAAGCGGGGTAGGTGGACTGATCGCACTTGCAACCATGGCAGCTGATGCTTCCGCGGGGGGCTTTGCCGTTCTTGAGCAAAGTGTTCGTGGTATGGGGCAGGCATTTGCGGGGAGCACGACGGGATTTGGAGACGGCAGTAGTGCCTACTACAATCCTGCGGCAATGACGAATATCGACGGTGATCTCGCCTCTTTGGGCGTTCACCTCATCGTTCCCCATGCTGGATTTGATGACCAGGGCAGCAACAACCCCTTACTAGGCGGGGCCCCTCTTAATGGTAACGAAGGCGGCAACGGAGGTGAACTTGCCACGGTGCCGAATCTCTACCTGGTAAAGGGCCTTCTCGATGATGACCGTCTGAAACTTGGTTTTGCCGTAAACAGTCCTTTCGGGCTGGCTTCTGAATGGGACGACGGCTGGCAGGGACGCTATCACGCACTACGTTCTGAGTTAGTGCTTATCAATCTAAATCCCTCCGTTGCCTTCGAGGTCACACCAAACCTTTCAATCGGAGCGGGAGTTAGCGTTATTTATGCGGATGCGGAGCTTACCAATGCCGTTGATTTTGGAACGGTGGGCTTTTCGTCTCTCGGCGCTGAGACCGCAGGCATGCTGGGACTTGTTCCTCAGGGCAGTGACGGTTTTGCTAAAGTCACCGGTGATGATTGGGGGGTCGGGTATAATCTCGGAGCAATGTTCACCCATGGTGATACGCAGTTCGGGGTGTCGTTCCGCTCTAAAGTTGACCTGACGCTTGAAGGGAATGGAACCTTTGACGTTCCGGCGAATGCGGTGCCTCTGACTGGCATGGGTGCATTTACTGAGTCAAATGCGGAAGCCTCTGTGTCTTTGCCTGAGACGATAAGTTTTGATGTTCAGCACCAGGTGAACGATAAGCTTGGGCTGGCCTTCGGGGCTATCTGGACGCGCTGGAGTCGGCTACAGGAGCTACGTGTGATTTTTGAAAATCCGGCACAACCCGATTCGGTCACCGAGCTGGATTGGAATACCACCTGGCGCTTTGCCGGGGGGGCTAACTACAAAGTTACTGACTCACTCACGCTTCGAGGTGGCTTGTCCTACGAGGAGACGCCGATTGAGGAAGGTATCTTTCGAACGCCTCGGATTCCCGATGCTGAGCGTTTTTGGATTACTGCAGGTGCTACCTACGCATTCAATGAGAATATTTTACTCGACTTCGGGTATGCACACATTTTCTTTGATGATGCAGAGAGCGCGAACCCAAGCTCGACCGGTCAGGTTCTGAACGGTGAATACGATCTGACTATTGATATCGTGAGTGTCGCTCTGACCATCAAGGGATAACTACAGCGTCACGCTTTCCCGCAAACTTCGGGAGAGCGTGACCGTCTTTTCTAATATGCCGGCTTTCTAGGGGTAAAGGCCGTCGATTTCGTCCTTAAACGTCTTTTCCACCAGCGCTCGCTTGACCTTAAAGGTGGGTGTCAGAAATCCGTTTTCTACGCTGAAATCCTCCGGAAGGATATGTATCTTCTTTATCGTTTCAAAGGATGCCAGGCCGGTATTTACGCTCTGCACATGTGACCAAATCTTGTTGTAGATGAGTTCATTTTTGTGAAGGGCATTCGAATCTGCGATTCGCTCTCTTTTTGCAAAAGCGCTTACCCCCACGTCACTCAGCGTTATCAGGGCAACGCAGTATTTCCGTCCGTCACCCACAACCACGACTTGAGAGACCAGAGGGGAGTTTTTTATCAGCGCCTCAATATCGTTGGGGGCTATGTTCTTTCCGCCGGACGTTACGATGATCTCTTTCTTGCGTCCGACGATACGTAAGTTTTTTCGCTCATCAAGGGACCCGAGGTCTCCGGTGTGAAACCAGCCTTCCTCGTCCCATGATTTGCCCGTAGCCGTTTTTCGATTGTAATACCCAAGGGCGACATTTGGTCCGCGAAAGCATACTTCGTCGTCGTCCAGAAGTTTGAGCTCAATGTCGGACGCAAGCACCGGTCCAACTGAGCCGAGCGGGGTGTCTGCCCGGGAGACATTGGTTGCCACCGCGGTTTCAGTGAGTCCATAGCCCTCGCGTATCGGAATGCCAAGGGCGACGAAATACTCGGCGACATCCAGTGAAAGTTTCGCACCCCCTGAAAGACAGAAGTTTAGTTCACTGCCGAAGAGCATCTTTCGTATCTTTAATCGCAGAGAGCCCGTGACTGCGTAGCCAACTTTGGCCGGCAAAGAGGCTGAACTTCCATTCTTCTCCGCCTGAAACCGCTCCCCAGCCGACCAGACCGTCAGGGTGATTAGTTTGCTTTTTAGGCCACCTTTACTTTTCGCAGCCTCAACACCATCGCGCATTTTTTCCAGGAGACGCGGGACTACGGGAACCACGTTGGCATCAGCTTCCGCAATGTCCTTGCTAATTGAGGT
>JAUIMJ010000285.1 GCA_030433295.1 bacterium
GCAGGGCGGAGCAGAAGCGCTTTATCAGAAGATCAACGCGCGCGTCGACTCCATGTTTGATAGTGGCTTTGCTGATGAAGTGCGAATGCTGAGAGAGAAATACGAGGCCTCCTGTCGGGCGTTCTCTTCGCTGGGCTATCGTCATGTGCTTGCATATCTCAACGGTGAAAGCTCCGAGGAGGAGATGCGGAGGACTATGAAGCGAGATACCCGACATTTTGCGAAGCGTCAGCTTACCTGGTGGCGGAACCAGCCGGAAAAGCTCGGATGGAAGCTACTCGAAGCGGATCGCTTTCTGGAAGCTGCAGATAGTTCTGCAGCGGAAATCGGATGTGAGGAAGCCGGGGAGTCTCGGACGCTTTCTGATAAATTGACTGCCGGAATTTTGCGTTTTCTCGGGGATAAATCGAGCCCGCAGAGCGGAGTAGTTGAATTTTTATCCATTTCCGATATGGATGTCGCACCTAAAAGGTGTAATAGTCTCTGAACTTCAGAGACGACACGAGGCCCCGACTCGTCTTGTCTGAGCTATCTCGCACCTGCTTATTGCTAGGATCGCCCGCGTGTTCAGTCGGCCCGGACGAGATGCAGCAGATGCACCGGACTGTGTGGACTTTTTGTATCAGAGAGAATTTCCATGAGTGAATTTGGTCAGTTTTTAGATTTTGAAGAACCAGTTGTTGAAGTTGAAAGGGAACTTCAGAGGCTGCGTGTATTGGTTGAGTCGGGGGACATGTCCCAGGCTGCCGAGGTTGAAAAAGTCGAGAAGCGTCTCGAAAAAGTTCGAAAAGATGTGTACGGCAATCTAACTGCCTATCAGCGTGTTCGTCTTTCCAGACACTTTGAGCGCCCGTTTACGCTGGATTACATAGACCGCTTTGTCGACGGCTTTGTCGAACTTCATGGAGATCGCGTGTTCGGAGACGATCCAGCCATCGTTGGCGGTTTGGGGATTTTTGAGGGGCAGCGCGTAATGGTCATCGGGCATCAGCGCGGAAGGAGCACGCAGGAACGCCTGAAGCGAAACTTCGGTATGAGCAGACCCGAGGGAAATCGAAAAGCCCAGCGTCTTTTTAAATTGGCCGAGAAGTTCGAGATTCCCCTGTTGTTATTTATCGATACCCAGGGCGCCTATCCAGGTTTAGACGCCGAAGCGCGCGGGCAGGCAGAGTCCATAGCCAAAAATCTTATGGTTCTTGCTGGTTTACGGACGAGAATTATTTCCATAGTAATTGGTGAAGGAGGAAGCGGGGGAGCTTTAGCTCTCGGCGTTTGCGACCGATTATTAATGTTAGAGAACTCCATCTATTCTGTGATTACTCCCGAAGGCTGTGCTTCGATTTTATGGGGGAAAGCAGAGGCGGAGACTGCTCTTGAACACGCAGCGGAGGCGGCTGATTCACTTAAGGTAACTGCCCCCTCTCTGGCAACGACAGGCATCATTGATGAGGTGGTAAGCGAACCTCCTGGTGGTGCCCATCGAGACCGTGACAGTGCTGCAGAGTTACTTGCGAGATCGATTGCTCGGCATCTGGCAGAGTTGTCATCTTTAGGTCTTGATGAAATTCTCGAGCGCAGGTATCAGAAGTTTCGCGCCATCGGCCCGATGTAAATGAGTGGTGGAAGGCCACTCGATTTGCCTTCAGTTTTTACGTATTCTGAGAGCTTGTTGTTGTAGCCTTGCTTAAAGTCTGTAAAAGCCTTGAAGGCTGGTAAGAGAAGTTTTCTTACTTAGAAACTTCCATGAGTAACACGTAAAATTTGTGAGACATGGTCTATCAGGCGCGTGTCTTTTTGTGTTGAGCACAGAGTGTCTATAGTGTCCTTGTTGTCACTGGCATCACTAGCATCGCTCTGGGCTCAGCGAGATCGGCATTGGCTTATCCCTCAGACTTTAGTGCATTTTGTTGAGCAAGGTGCCAGGGGTTTCAGGTGTATCGAGCCCGGAACATAGATAGGAAAGATTTACTAAATCTTGTTGATGCATGAGTGAAACCAGATATCCTCCCGGATATATCCCATTGACGATTCATGAGTTGAACGGCGGCAGTAATGGCAATCGTTCTTCGGGTAATAGCAGTAATCGCTCATCAAACGGTGGCGGGCAGAGTAAAAGCAGATCTGACTCCGGCAGGTCCGGGTCTTCCCGTTCCGGTTCCGGTCGTTCTGGCTCCCGTTCCGGGTCCTCACGCTCAAGCTCCGGCAGAAGCGGGTCTTCTTCGGGTCGCAAGGCGAAGAGCAGCTCTGGTAGCTCGGGAAGCAGACGGAAGCGGTCGAGCAGTTCCAGTAAGTCTGAGGGCAAGTCTGAGGGCTCTGGTAACTCTACGTCTGCGGAGTCGGCAGAGTAAGGCTAGCTTTTGCTATCGACTTGATCCGAAGGTTCCCAGCAGGGTGAAGCCAAAGAGCAGTTCCGAGTCTGCGAAATCGTCGATGCCTTCGCTGTAGTGTAGTTCCGGCTGGAGGCGGACGCTTTCGTCCAGGGGGAAATCTCCATACAGTCCAAAATCTACGAACACCAGTCCGCTATCTTTGTAGAGCGGATTACTCCCGTCATCCAGGCCCTGGTTGAGTCCTACCTTCACAAAGGGGATTACCGCATGTTCCGGGTTACTGAGGCCTAGCGGGATAATTTCACGTAAACCGAATTCATAATACCATCCGTCTCGCTTGTCCCAATCGTAGAAAACTTCGAGATAGGGATTGCTGGGAATATCCAGTGCGATGCTGGCAAACAGCTCATTGGTGTCCTTAAGACGGGCGGAACTCTTCTCATAAAAATACGAGATATGGCCTACATCGAGTACGAATAGGTCGGTATCGATTATGTAGCCTATGGTTGCATCGACCTCAGCGAAGCTAGGTGTCACGCGAGCCACATCAATCTGATCGCTGCTGCTGTCCTCGGTGTCCGTATCATCAGTGCTATCGTCCTCGCTGTCCGTATCAGTAGCATCGCTGTCGACAAAGGGGTCGTCGATGGAGAACGTTCCGCCGCGAGACGATTTTGTATCTCCCTGGTCGCCCGGGATGTGCACAAACACATCTCCGTATAGGGTTCCCCCCGGGGTTCGCAATTCTGCACGCAGTGATGGCTGCACAGAGGTGCCATTGTATAGATTCTGCCCGCGAAACATACGGTCTGACTGCAGGGCGAGTCCGAGTTCGACGCCGACAGCGCCCGGTCTGGCATAATCCTCATCAAAAACTTGTGCGTTTACGGCATCTGCCGTTGTGAGAAGCAAGAAGACGAGAGCCGCAAGAGAAGTGTTCAGCTGAGCGCGCATAGTGAAATCCGTTTAGTTCAAGGCAAGTTTGAGTGTTCTGATGGCCTGGAGCGTACTGTGAAGCCAAACACCTCGGGAGAATGTCCTGTCTAATCCCTGTCGTAAGTACCTGACCTCGCGGCGATCATCTCAGAAACATTGCGCAGGTACAAGCCTATTTACTAACTTAACCGTTGCTATGTTACGGTTAATGGGTGCTCAATCGGTTGACAGTGTGGCGTGAATAAGGCTAGTAAAAAGCACTCAGTTTCTAGGGTTTTAAGGGGAAACAGCGAGGATTTTTGCCGCGGACAGGTCTATCGCCTCGGACGCTGAGAGAGCTTAATTCTTGAGGTCGTCTGAAACTCTATTGCTTATTATTTCCGACGTTAACGCGGGAAGTCTACTTCAGCGGGACTGTCTGAGAATACATTGTACGCACTACCTTAATCAAAAGAACGAGCAGTAATACTTTATGGCTAAAGATGATCATTTAGAGTTAAACGGCGTGGTTCGTGAGTGTTTCCCGAACACCACCTTTCGTGTCGAACTCGAGAACGGACATGAGCTGTTGGCATACCTGGCGGGAAAGCTACGCAAGCACTACATTCGTGTGCTGCCAGGTGACCATGTCCGGATCCAGATCTCACCCTATGACCTCTCTCGTGGTCGGATTATCAGACGTTTCACAAAGCCACCAAAGGTCGAAGAGACAGTCGTTGAAGAAGAGAGCGCTGAAGCGAGCGAATCGTCCGAGTCTACGGACTCTTAGATATCAGTTTTCTGGTTCCCGGCGGCAGAACGCGCGGCGCCTCTGTCTGCATTGAGTTGTTTGATGATTTTTCTTTCCTGGGAGGTGTTCCATGGGGGAGTATTTTTTCGGCCTTAGTGAAGAGCAAGCAATTCTGCAGGATGCGGCCCGCAAATTTGCCCGTTCTGAAATCCTCCCCAGAGCTGCGGCCCTCGATGAGTCGGCTGATTTTCCTGCTGACTTAATTCGAGATGCCGCGAAACTCGGCCTACAGAATCTATTAATGCCAGGTGATCTCGGAGGTAGTGAGCTTTCGAGTCTGGCTGCTGTGCTGGTCATTGAAGAACTCGCCTACGCCTGCGCGGGTGTGACTACCTCAATCGTAGTGAATGACCTCGCACTACTTCCCATACTTTTTGGCGCTACTCCCGAGCAACGTAAGTCCTTTATTGAGCCGATTGTCTCGAAGCAGAAGCTTGCATCCTTTTGTCTCACGGAGCCCGGCGCTGGCTCTGATGTAGCCGGAATGCAAAGCCGACTGGAGAAGGTTGATGGTGGCTATACGCTCAACGGAGCCAAGCAGTGGATTACCAATGGTGGCAAGGCCGATCAGTTCACGGTCTTTGCGACGCTGGATCCGGCCCTGAAGCATAAGGGGATTTGCTGTGTCGTCGTTCCTTCCGATGCGAAAGGGGTCAGTACGGGGCATCATGAGAATAAACTGGGTCAACGTTGTTCGAACACCGTAAGTGTGCATTTTGAGAACGTGTTTGTGCCCGAGTCGGCCTTGATCGGTGGTGAGGGTTCCGGTTTTAAGCTTGCGATGAAGACCCTTGATGCGTCCCGCCCGATGACTGCTGCGATAGCTGTGGGGATAGCCCAGCGAGCCTATGATGAAGCGGTCGCCTACGCGAAGGAGCGAAAGCAGTTCGGAACTCCTATTGCCGGCTTTCAGGCGATACAATTTATGCTTGCTGATGCGATTACGGAAATTGAAGCGGCACGATTGCTTACCTATCGTTCCTCATGGGTCCATGATCAGGGTCAGCGAAATTCCCTCGAGTCTTCCATGGCAAAACGCTTCGCGGCTGATTGTGCGATGAAAATAACCACGGATGCCGTGCAGATCTTTGGTGGCTACGGCTACACCAAGGAGTATCCCGTGGAAAAACTGATGCGTGACGCAAAGCTGATGCAGATTTACGAAGGCACGAGTCAGATCCAGCGACTTGTCATCGCGCGCGATATACTTCAGTAGGGGATAATGATGGGCTCCGGCAGTAGCGCGCATCCCAAAGAAGTATTGTTCGGCGCCAGCTCCAGATTACCGAATCTGGCTCCCTGTGTGCATATCGCGGGGAATGAACGTTTCATTAAAAAAGCGCTCGCCCTTCAGGCAGAGAAGGGACCCGTATTCGATATTACCTGTGATTGTGAAGATGGCGCTTCGGTGGATGAAGACCCACTCAAGCACATTACGATGATTGCGGAGTATGTTGCCGGCCCTAAAAACACCTTTGGGCGTGTCGGCGTTCGTATTCATGAGCTAGATAATCCGATTTGGCGCGATGAATTGAAGTTACTTATGCGTATCGCCGGTCGTCGGGTCGCCTATGTCGTGGTTCCAA
>JAUIMJ010000286.1 GCA_030433295.1 bacterium
AAAACTGGTCACTTTTACACAACTACAAAAAACAAGCGTAAGAAGCCAGAAAAATTGGAAGTGAAGAAATACGATCCGGTTGTTCGAAAGCACGTCATCTACAAAGAAGCAAAGATTTAGCTTCTTTTTGTCTTGAACCGCGATACGTATTGGTATTTGCTTACCCTGCCGTGATTTCGTGTGCAGGGGAGGTGCCCCGGCGTCGCGCGCTTACCCGGAATTTGTTTCACCAGAGTTGAGTACCAGCCAGCATGTATTCAGTTAGTGATTTTCGAAACGGACTCAAGGTCCTGATTGATGGCGCTCCCTACGAAATAGTGTATTTCCAGCACGTCAAACCGGGCAAGGGCGGAGCCTTCGTTCGTACAAAGCTGAAGCATCTTTTGCAGGGTAACGTGCTCGACAAGACATTTCGGGCAAGTGAAAAGGTGGGGATACCTGACATCACTGTAGTCGATATGCAGTTTCTTTATGCAGACGACTCCTGCCATTTCATGAACACCGAAACGTATGACCAGGTGGCAATATCCCCCGACGTTCTTGGGGATACCGCGCTTTTTCTCAAAGAAAACGAAATTGTAAAAGTTCTCGTATTCAACGGCGAGGCAGTAAATATAGAGTTACCCTCTTTTGTTGAGTTAGCAGTGGCAGAGTGTGAACCCGGTGTTAAGGGAGACACGGTTTCCGGTGCGTCGAAATCAGCAAAGCTCGAAACGGGAGGAACTGTGCAGGTTCCGCTTTTCATCAATGAGGGAGATGTGTTGAAGATCGATACGCGATCCAACGAGTATGTTGAGCGAGTGTCGAAATAGTTGTGCCCGATAAAGCTCGGGACCTACGAGGAGATTTGAGTCTTGGAAGATAAGCTTACTCTAAAAGATATTCGTTCTTTGCTTGATATGCTTCAGAAGCATGAAGTGCGAGAATTCAAGTTAGAACGAAGCGATGAAAAAATCTGGCTGAAGCGCGGTGAACAGCCATCTGAATATGAGCATCAGGCTCCTGCACAGGCTCCTATACAGCAGCTTTTTGGCTCAATGCCACTCGGTGGCCAGATGCCACAGGTTCCCGCTGCGGCTCCCGAAGCCGGGAGCAGTGCTGCTCCACCGGCGCTCGGCGCGGCGGTGAGTGCTGCTGAGGCAGAAACGCGTGTAAGCGTCCCCGATACCGCCAGCAAAGTTATCTCCCCTATGGTTGGAACCTTTTATCGTCGCCCGGCTGTGGATGCGGAGCCCTACGTTGAAGTTGGCGACAAGGTGAAGAAAGGGGATGTGCTCTGTATCGTCGAAGCGATGAAGCTGATGAACGAAATAGAGTCTGAGGTATCAGGAACCGTCGCGGAGATTTGTCTGGAAGACGGACAGATGGTCGAGTACGGAGAGGTCCTCTTCAAGATCGAAGCGTCCTAGATTTCGTATATAAAGACGAATGGTTTCTCTGGCGCGGTAAAAAGAGAAAGGTATTCGCCCCTGCTTGTCGACGCTACGAAGTGTGCTGGGTGAGCAGAGAAAACATTAATTGCTAGACTCCGGATTTTTATGGAACGTCCTCCTTTTAAAAAAGTGCTCATCGCGAACCGCGGTGAAATTGCAGTCCGCATACTGCGTGCCTGTCATGAGTTGGGGATCCGAACCGTTGCAGTCCATTCTGCTGCCGATGAGGATGCGCTTCACGTCAAACTGGCGCATGAAAGTGTTTGCATTGGGCCAGCGCTTGCGACCGAGTCCTACCTCAACGTCAATGCACTGATATCAGCGGCGGTGGCCACCGGTTCTGAAGCTATTCATCCCGGGTATGGTTTTCTGAGTGAGAGCGCATCCTTTGCCGAAATCTGCGGGCAGTGCGGTATCACTTTCATCGGACCGAGCGTCAGAAATATGCGCTTGATGGGTGATAAGGCCCGTGCGCGCCGAATGGCGATGAAGAGCGATGTTCCCGTGGTGCCCGGTAGTGAGTCGGCCGGCGTAGATGCGGAGTCCGCAAAACGCGAAGCGATTGAAATGGGTTTTCCCGTTCTCATTAAAGCGGTTTCCGGTGGCGGCGGTCGGGGTATGAAGATTGTCGAACAGCCTTCTGACTTCGTTCGCCTGTTCGAGCAGGCCAGTCGTGAAGTAGAAGCGGCCTTTGGGGACCCTACACTGTATGTTGAAAAGTTCATTCCCAACGCCCGGCACGTTGAAGTGCAGATTATCGGTGATCGATTTCAGAATGTAATTCATTTGGGCGAGCGCGATTGTTCAATTCAACGACGCTATCAGAAGTTAATCGAGGAGACGCCAGCGCCGAACCTGAGACCGGAGACACGCAGGAAAATGCATGAGGCTGCGGTTCGTCTGGCAAAGGCAATAAACTACGCCTCCTGCGGAACGATAGAGTTTCTCCTCGACCCACGGACTCAGGATTTCTACTTTATCGAGATGAATACTCGCCTTCAGGTTGAGCATCCGGTGAGTGAGATGGTCACAGGCACGGACATAGTCAAAGAGCAGATTTGGGTGGCTTCGGGACGTGAGCTCAGCTATGCGCAGGAAGAGATTCGGCACCACGGCCATTCGATTGAGGCGCGAATTAATGCTGAAGATCCCGTCAAGTTTACTCCGTCGCCAGGAGTTGTTGAAGGGTATCATCCGCCGGGAGGACTCGGTGTGCGCGTCGATTCTGCCGTCTATGATCGATACAAGATTCCGCCGTATTACGATTCTCTCGTTGCGAAAATCATCGTATGGGCGGGTACTCGTGAAGAGGCAATCCAGAAACTCTTAGTTGCACTCAACGAGTGTATTATCGGTGGGATAAAGACCAACCTGAGTCTGCATCGCGTCGTTCTCAATCAGCCCGATTTCCGGGCGGGGAACGTTCACACACGACTATTGGATTCAATTCTGGCCTCGGAAGCAGAAATTGCGGCTGAGCAGGAAAGTCGACAAGCGAAGGAAGTAGTTGGCTCAGCTGCGGCCTAAATCCTGTTGTCTTAATTTATGAGGAGTCTCGGATGGGATTTTCGTTCTTCAGAAGTACTGCAAAACACCTATTTCCATGTATCTGTTTCTCCCTCCTATGCGTAGTAGTCCCTTTTTCCCCGACGCTTGCGCAGGAATCTGAGAGTGCCCAGTCGAGTGAGTCCTCTCCCCGACTCGTTATCCCCGACCAATTACACGATTTTGGTTCCATCAATCAGGGTGCCGTGGTCGAGCATAAATTCGAAGTTCAAAACAAAGGCACGGCACCGCTGAAAATTCGGAAGCTTAGTCCCTCCTGTGGTTGCACTGCCGCGGTCTTAGACAGTGACGTCGTTGAACCTGGAGGAGCTACCTTCATCAGTGCCAAGTTTGACACTACGGGTTTCCGTGGGGAGAAAGTTAAGACGATTCGTGTGTATACCAATGACCCCAAGCAAACTTCCACGGTGCTTACCCTGCAGGGTGTGGTGGAGACGGATGTCGTAATTGAGCCCGAGCGGCTTAATTTTAAAAGTGTGACCCGGGGTGAGAAGGCCACTGCCGAAGCAATTGTCTCTGTTCGCAAAGGAAAAGGCATAAAGATAGTCAACATTGTGTCTCGTTCCGACAAAATTACGGTCGAAAAGGAAGACCTCTCTCCAAAGGATCGACCCGATACCCGTTTTCGGGTTCGGGTCACTCTTTCCGAGGATTTACCTCTGGGTAATTTTCGCAGCAGGGTTGTCATGAACACCTCGAGTAAGGAGACGCCTGTCGCAAATCTTTCGGTATTTGCCTTTGTGCAGGGTGACCTGCAGCTTGAACCAAAGAATGCCTCCTTCGGCCTGCTCGAGGGCCCACTTAAGAACGGCATGATAAAGGAAGTAGTCCTCAAGAATTTGGGTAAAAAGCCCGTATCACTACTTGGCGTTAAGAGTGATCATCCCGAAATCGAAGGGAGTTTTTCCGTTCTGGAGCCCGGGCAAAGATATGCTATAAAAGTAACGCTGAGAAAGTCTGCGACCGGCGTTATCCGAGGTCGGCTAACGCTCAAGACCGATAGTACAGAGAAAGATCAGAAAGAAATTAGCCTTCCAGTCTATGCAATCATTAGTAAAGCTTCTGACGGTTCTTAATCCTGGGGTGAATCGCGCAACTCCACTCTGCCGCGAAGAAAAGCGGAGTGATTGCAGTGCAGCGCGTTGTGGTCTGGGGCCCCGTCTCGTTTTCTCTTTCCTTTTGTTCTTCCTTCCTCCGCTGATTCTGCCGGGCGCTCTGGGGAGCGAGGCTCTCGCGCAGGTCTCCAGAGAGGCGATACAATCTCTTGTCGATGATACCAAAGCCGGAGAGATGGGTGTCGATGAGCTGACTAACTCCCTACTCTCGATCGCGCAGAGATATCCCGACGCGGGTAAATCACTTGGAGAGTTCCCTATTTCACTTCCTGGATTTGAAGACTCCTTCAGTAAGGCGGTACTGCCGAGGATGAGCAGTAGTCTGGCTGAGGGTAATATTGACTCGGCCCAGGGCTTGCTTGATTTTAGTCTCGCCGTTCTTCCGAAGAACAGCTCCAGTCGACAGGTCCTCATGGATCAGGTCGACCTTGCAGGAAAGTTGGAGCAGATTAGCAAAAACGGTTCCCTCGATGAGTTGGTCGCCCTGCAGGAGACATACGACTCTCCGGAAGCAAAGAAAATTATTGAGTCCCGGGCTGAAGGGCTGATAGCCGCGCAGTTTAAGCTTCTCGAGAAGGAAAAGGATAACTTCCTGGCGCTCGAGCGACTTGCTCAACTGGACGCAATAGCGCCCAGTGCCAAAGTCATCAGTAGTGCCTCGAAGCGCCTGCAACAGCTCGGAGCCGATGCGCGAAAAGGGCGAATTACTACGGCACAATGGAATCTCGACGAGAAGAGTTTATCCCCGCTTCTTGAAAAGCTCCGTGCCCGAGGCGGGGCAAATATTAAAAGTTTTCTCGCTTTGCTCGAGTGGCGTTTGCTCGCGGTAGTGAAAGAGGGAAGTGCTGATGCTGATGTGCAGACGAGACTGGAAGAGATAAAGACGTTTCGTTCCGATCCCAATCCGGAGAATGTGGATCTCATAGTAAAGATAGCTCTTACGGCCGAGTCTCCTTTGATGAAGCAATTGGCCCAGGGTATGGTCGACGAGCTGAAAAAGAGTAAGAGCTTCTCTGATGAGCAGAGGAGTTCCCTTGCCGCCAAGGGGTATTTCCCCAGTAGCTACAATATTGTTCTGGTAGCTGCGCTTTGTGTGTTTGCCGCTATCGTCGTTTTTCTCGTTATTCGCCCTCAGTTACTTTTTAGAGCATCCAGCCGTTATTCTGAACACAAGATGAACAAGCGTGGAGTCCGCTACGCCCAGGTAACGCAGGAAGACGACGAGTATACTCGCTTGCTGAGTCAGTTTTCGCTCGATGATGGCGCTAGTGAGTCGGAAATAAAAAAAGCCTATCGCAAGGCCATGAAAGCGCATCATCCCGATATGCAGGGTGCGAGCGGGGTTGCGACGAACGAAGCGGGAGAGGTGGATCACTCCTTTGAAGAGTTGAAGAAATCCTACGACCGTATCATGGAGATACGTGGAAGCTGGTTTGGCAAGGGCTGATACCCATTCCAAAAAAT
>JAUIMJ010000287.1 GCA_030433295.1 bacterium
TTCGATTAAACCCGCAGGCGTTAACTCCACGGTACGATCAGTAGTTGCCGCCAGATCAAGCGAATGAGTAACAACGACAAGCGATGTCCCCTCTTCTTCCTGCATCTCACGCAACATTCTATGAACTTCACTCCCGGTCTTATGATCCAGGTTACCCGTGGGTTCATCCGCAAGGATAACGCCCGGGCTAGCGGCAAAGGCACGAGCGACCGCTACCCTCTGCTGCTCTCCTCCTGATAGCATTCCCGGCCTATGCCCATACCGCTTTGACAGGCCAACGCGGTCGAGCAAAGACTCGGCACGAATACGTGCATCGGCAAAGGGCTCTCCCTTTATGAGCAGGGGCATGGCAACATTTTCCACGGCGTCAAACTCGGGCAGCAGGTGATGGAACTGGAAAATAAACCCCAGATTATTGCCACGAAATGCAGAAATCCGAGCCGGTGAAGAGCGCAGATCTTCGTAGGCAGTATCTCCGACTACCACCGTGCCGGAGACCGGATACTCCAGGGCACCGAGGATATAGAGCAAGGTGGTCTTTCCGATGCCCGACTCTCCGATAATCGCCAGAGAAGTCCCGCTTTCCACTGCAAAGGATAGATCCTTAAAGATCTCTATGCGACGATCGGCATCGTCAAAGTGCATACAAAGTTTTCGAGCTTCAATCCGCATTCCTCAACCTCACTCAAAACGAAGGGCATCGGCCGGCCGCAGTCGCGACGCGCGCCAGGCCGGATACACCCCTGCGGTTGCAGTGATAATAAATCCGGCAATCGCGACCACCACCATATTCATAGGAACAATCTCAACGGGCACCGTGCTCAGGGAGAATACTCGCTCGTCGATTTTAAACCCGTACTCGCGCAGCCCTATGCAGCCGCCGTATCCGAGCACCGTCCCCACAATGACTCCAAGGAACCCAATGAGGGAACCCTGGAGAAGAAATATCGTCTGAATGCTCCAGTCACTGGCCCCCATGGATTTAAGAATGGCGATATCTTTCCCCTTCTCCATCACCAGCATGACCAGGGTGCTCACTATGGAAAAACTCGCAACCAACACCAGTAGCAGAAGCACAATGAAGTAAACCTTCTTCTCAAGACGTATCGCATCCCAGAGCGGCTTGTTTTGTTCTGTCCAGTCCGTGGCGTAATAGCGCCCCGGCAATCCGTCCAGATGATTGAGTATCTTTTGCGCGATGACAGGAGCGTCAAAAAGATTGTCTACTTCGACCTCTATACCGCTTACCGCTGAGCCAAGACCGAAGAACGCCTGCGCGGATTCAATCGAAGAATAGGCAAGGCCTGCCTCGTATTCCACCAGACCCGATTTGTAGTAATCCGCAATCAGAAAGCGCCGCAGCTTCGGCACGAGCCCCTGGGGAGAGGCTGAAAACTTGGGGGCAAACAGGGTCACCGGAGCGCCACGCGGAACACCGAGACGATCCCGCAGCGCCCGTCCGATAATAAGAGTCGGAAGCTCAACCGTATCAGCAATCCCATCGGGGCGTTCGATATCGAGCTTTCCCGGAGTAAAAAGCGTCTCAACACCGGAGGGGTCTGCAAGCATTTCACCCAGCTTGCTTTCAGGAGACGTTCCTTTTTTTACGCCCCGGACCAGCAAACCACGAGCACCCGCGCTGGTGCTCACCATTGCCTGATTGTAGGTAAAGGGGTAGACCGCCTCGATTTCCTTAAGCTTTGAGATGCGTTCAATAACCGCATCGCCGTCCTCAATATCACCGCCTATCTTTCGGATGGTAATATGTGCACTTGCATCGATGAGCTTCGCCTGCAATTGCGTTTCAAAACCCGTCATCACAGCCATGACAATATCGAGGACCATGACGCTCACGGCGACCCCGATTACTGAGATGATAGTAATGATTGAGATAAACACTTCCTTGCGCTTACTCTTGAGGTAGCGCAGCGCGAGAAAGGTCTCAAACTTAAGGGGCATAACAAACTCCGCCTCAGGCCTTAGAAATAGTACGCGCCCCCTGCTGCGGCCGCATTGTAGGAAAGAGAATAACGTCACGAATGCTTTGTGCATCGGTAAGCAGCATCACGAGGCGATCGATTCCGATTCCCTCACCAGCCGTTGGCGGCAGGCCGTATTCAAGTGCCACAACGAAATCCTCGTCCAGCCCCATCGCCTCCTCATCACCATCTGCTTTTGCCTTAAGCTGTTCTTCAAAGCGCTCCCGCTGATCATCAGCGTCGTTAAGCTCACTGAAAGCATTCGCTATCTCCATACCGGCTACCATCAGCTCGAAGCGATCGACGTAGCGAGGGTTTTCCTGATTCGGACGAGCCAATGGAGAAATACTTGTGGGATGCTGTGTGATAAACGTTGGGTTGACGATCTTTGATTCCACATGCCGATCAAAAAGCTCAAACAGTGCTTTACCCTGATCGTTCATATCGGCGAAGTCGTCAAAACCAAGTGACAGCCCCGCTTCCTTCGCTCCTTCGAGCGTATCGAGATCGTAGTCTCTGGAAACACCGCCAATATCGTGCACCGCATCGAGCATGGTCACCCGTTTCCAGGGCCGAGAGAAATCTATCTCTTTATCCCGAAAGGTCACCGTGGTCGCACCAATAACTTTCTCGCAAAGATCTACGATGAGCTCTTCCGTCAGATCCATCAGCGTCTCATAGGTCGCATAGGCCTGATAGAATTCGAGCATGGTAAATTCGGGGTTGTGTTCCGTCGATATCCCCTCGTTCCGAAACACTCTGCTCAGCTCGTACACGCGCTCAATTCCCCCGACCACGAGCTTCTTGAGCGGCAGCTCCAAAGCGATGCGCATATGCAGGTCAAGCCCTAGTGCATTATGATGCGTGGAGAACGGTCGAGCAGAAGCACCGCTTGCGACAGTCGCCATCACCGGCGTTTCAACTTCGACATAGTCCCGCGCATTTAAAAAGTTTCGGATCTCAGCAATTATCTTTGCGCGCTGCAGGAAGACGGAGCGAGCCTCGGGATTCACGATAAGGTCGAGGTATCGCTGACGATAGCGAATTTCAACATCGGAAAGTCCGTGCCATTTTTCCGGCAGGGGATGGAGACACTTTACAAGCGAGCGAATAGACTCGGCGTGCAGACTCGGTTCACCTTTCTTGGTGAGAAAAACATAGCCACTGGCTTCAACGATGTCACCGATGTCGTAGGTTTTGAATTGGGAGAAGACCTCTTCTCCTACGTCATCCCGCCGCACATATATCTGCACGGTTCCGCTGGAATCCTGGAGATGGCAAAAGGCGGCTTTACCCATGAGGCGAATGCTCATCAAACGTCCGGCGAGTGTGTGCCGACTGCGTTCGGATTTTTCGAGAGCATCCTCAGTCTCGAGCAGGGGGCTGACGTCAGCGGCACGTAGCGTGGGTTTTGCGTCATTCGGAAAGGGGTATCCCTCTGTGCGCAATGACTCCAACTTCTGTCGCCGTACTACTTCCTGCTCACTTCTTTCTTTCTCAGCCATGCCGGGTCCTTTTTCCTCCCCTTCTCTCAAGAGTTCCTCTTTGCTCACTCAGGAGTTCAACAACTAGCAGGCTCTCGTGTTACACTGTGGAGATCCTGGCGTTGCGATTTGAGCAGGGAGAAACAAAATACTCACGCAATCTTGCGTGATCTTCATACCTCACCCTACAAAAACTGTGTGGCTGACAGCGTAATAGACGTGAGGAGTTGGAGGATATTCGCACAGCTAACGTAAGAAGAAAACTCTCGTAAGTTTCAAGGATTGCGGAGGCTTTGCCGGCAAAGAATATTCGATGACCGCTTCTATCCCTAGCGTAATCGTAGCTTTTCTCAAGGCGGAGGCGTGCGAGGATAGCGGGCTGTGGATAACTCGGCTAAGAAACTACAGCCGTGAGGTTTCGGGGGATTTACTCGGGAAATAGTCTCTTTATGATCCGCTGAACCGTCCTGTTCTTGTTCAGTACATTGAAGTGTCCGCCCGAGGCCCAGATCATGGCATCGCCACCCCAGTGCGAACAAAGCGCATCGGAGTGAACTCGGGGAACGATCTGATCATGCCTGGAAGAAACGATTACCCGCTTTTCAGGTGCCACTTTGCAGGCATAGCGCAGAGGAGAGTGCACCGCATAAACACGCTCAAGATTTGTCCCCTGAGCGGCTTTTTTCACCGCAAGTGCCTTGTCAGAGACAATGCTGGCCTTTCGAAGAATGCTTTTAACAAAGGGAGCCATTTTTACGAGTGGGGAAATACAAATCACAAAATCAAGTTCATCGAGACAGCTCCATAGGGAAGCAACATAGCCCCCCAGACTCATACCCATGACGCCAATGTTCTCGACTCCGGAATCGAGGAGATAGCTGCGCAACTGTCTCAATTCGTAAATCGCCTGTCCGAATCCTTCGTTGGTGCGCGATAGATTTGCGCAGGGAAAGGTCGCGCCTCCTTCTGCCGCGCTCGCTCTTCGCCCATGCAGAGGTAATTCATAAATGACAACATCAAAACCCTGCTCGTAGAATTGCTCTGGTGCCAGTGTCGCCTCGCTCAATCGCGAGCGACCCAGAAGCCAGCCGTGCACTGCGATAAGCGTGCCTTTCGACTTCTCCTTATGTTTCCAATACCTGGCGCGGACCACATTGTTAGCCTCATGCGCCTCGAGTTCCTCTGTGTAGCTGGAGTTTATCGGCTGGTAACTGCGTTTAAAGGAGAGATCGAATACATCTCCGCCTTCTCTCTGTTCACACAATAGTTTTTCAACCCTGGGAGCATCCTCAGGGGCTCGAAAGAAACTTTCCGGCGTTTTCAGCAGAGCAGGGGAACTGTAGAAGGCGATTTGATGCCGCAATACCGCCGGGTCCATTTCAAAAAGAGAGTCACTTAACAGAAGCTTTGAAAATCGCTTCGCGACCCGACGCAAAAATTTTACGGACTTCGCACGCTGACTTCCCGCGGCTCCGCCGGGAACCACCGTCTGATCGCCGGGCAAGGTCTCGCCCGGCCCTTCGAGGAGAGCTGGAAAAGGTTTAATCGCTTCGCTCACAAATACTTCCGCTTCGTAAAATACTGTTCACCGGGGATCGGCGAAGGGGGGCACAAAAGGGCACGCGTTTGGTCGAGGTACACGCTTTTTGGGCTAACCCACTAAAAACACCGAATAAAACCCATGCACATGTTTCCTGCCCTGAAGCAGGCACACACCTTATATATCGGCAGATCCGGAAAAAAGTTGAGAATTTCCTCCGAGTTAGGCGTTTTACTACTACCTGGTGGAGCAGCAGAAGTACGACGCCTGCAGCGACTCCGAACACTGCCTCTCCGCGCACGGCAATTCGAGGCAAGCCCGTATCCTGTTACCTCGCAGCAAGTCCTCAGCGGAATAGCGAATTTTGAAGGACTGCTGACTTAGGAGTATACTCATCCCAGTAAGATTTCCCGGCTATCGAAAAGTCCATCATAGGGATGGGTATATTGGAGCATCGAAGATGCGACCAAACAACAAGTATACTGCTCGATAAAAAATACCAGTATC
>JAUIMJ010000288.1 GCA_030433295.1 bacterium
GTGACTGGGAACAAAGCCGGGCTGTCCGTTTCCTGTTCTTGGGACAAACACCAGATCTGAGGGGCTGCTATCATATGCAGACTGTCGAGCCTGCTGCTGGAGCGTGTAGGTCTCGGTCGGATTGAGATACTTCAGTACATCAGGTGAGGGTGTGAGGCCCTGTGGTCTGAGCAGACGAACTTCTGAGGTTCCTGAGGTCCCCGGGCTTGCTGATGGCACTGTGGTGCCGGACTCCGGAGAGCTATCATTCTGTGGCGTCGATTCACTCGATTGCGGAATCGGCATCCAGCGCAGGAAGGGTCCGGCGGCGTAGTGTGATGCGGGGACTCCCATAAGCGCAAAGGGATCGCCATTGGTATTCAGGTTAGTATTCAGGCGAAACTGGCTTCCGCCAAAATCCTGATTCCGGGGAGCCAGCATAAAGGGATTGTTCGGCTGGCCGAGGTTACCAAAGAGTGCGTGACCGGAACGCTTGCCGGGAGTGAAGAGCTGCATTGCATCGAAGGGAGTGTTCGTTCGTCCCTGAAAAGGGCTCAACATATCCGGCATGGGACGCACACCGAGGAACTTCGCCAGCTCCGTGCGGAAGGCCTGGCGGTTTTCATTGAGCGTGCTCATTACCTCGGTTTTGCTTGGCTCCGGTGGTCTTGCAGGCTGGATAACGTCGGGAATCTTGTCTGTTCTGCCCGCCCACTGATCATAGGTCCTTTTGTCTGTTGACTGATCCGGAATTGGTGCAAGTGTTGGTGATTCAACCTTTGCCGTTTGAATATCCAGAGTCATGTTGTCAGTTCCAGGCTCGTAATGAGCACCTTCGACTGATGTCAGACTGATTGTGTAAGTGGACTCAAGCGTTCGAGGAGAGCCAACTGCGCTGGCGTTTCTCGTCGCCCGCATGGCTTCAAGAGGATTCCAGACTTCATACTTTCTCTGGCCTCGGTCGAATACGACTTTTCCGTCCCATTGTACGGCAAATTTCTTGCCGTCGTGCTCAATCCATTCTCCGACAAGCATTCCGTCTTTTCCCTTCTCAGCGGCCGCGCTGTAGGCTGCTGCAATTTCCTTAGGAAGAGATGTCTCGGGGAGATGGAGTATGCCGACACCACTGTCTAAATCACGGTAGTCTCGCCAGCCCTTGTATTGATGGGCAAAGGTGTAGCTGGTTTTGCCGTCGCGGGTCGACTGGGTGGGGCGATAGACTTCATTGCGGTCCTGAATGGGGATGTCCTGAGGCAGTGCAGCAAGTTGTCGCTCCAGCTCTCCCTGCCCCTGCGGCGGGTTCTGCCATGCTTTTCGCCCTGGATTATTGGGGATATCCTGATAGACTTTCTGGTGGTCGCTCAGAGGTGAGGCTTCCCAGTCGCCGTCGTTGCTTAGAAAACCGATGTTTGGGGAACTCGAGAGCACTCCTATCGAGGACACAAACAGTGGCGTGTCTGCTGCGACGACCTTCTTTCCATCGACAAGCGCATGGTTTGAGCGCTCTGTTGTTCGCTGTGAGAACTCATAACCGCTTGGCTTACGCCGCTCTGCAAGACTGCTGTCCAAAGCCTCAGAGGCAACTTTGAATTCCTCTGCCCTCGTCTTTCGGACCCCTGGCTCAAGGCTGTATCGATGCTCTCTCGCGACGAGGTATTCGCGCCTCATGTCGTCCAGCGTCTTGGTCTCTCCGCGAAAGGTCGCGTTTATCGGCTCACCGTCCTCGTCGATTTCAAAGGTCCCTCGCTCGAGATTCAGCTTTCCGTCTTTGTCTCGGCTGCGCACGGTAAACCCGAGTGTCGGTGGTGGCCCCGCATCAAGCTCTTTGTCGAAATCCACGGACTCAACCCAACCGAGACCTTTATCGGCCTGATGAAAAATGCAGAGGCGGTCGGTGTCTCCTTTGCCAAATTTTAGAAAGAATGGTGGCGGCTCTGTTGATACCTCGATGCGAAGGCTCGGATCGGGATCATTGGGGTCCGGATCGAGATCCGCGACCTGTATATGGGAACTCAGGGGAGCGTAGCTAAAGCCGGGAAGGGCGACCGGATCAGTCAGGGAGAACTTCTCGGTTTCAGAACGTCGAGCAACCTGCTCGGAAGCCGCCTCGAGCGGTCCGCTCTCGACACTATTCTGAATTTTATCAAAAACCGTAGCCACGGTAACTCCTGGAAAAACCGATACCTCGCAGGAGGCCTGGCATCTTTGCTCCCGGTATCTCCTGAAATCAAGGCGCAATGATGCACCTTCTCATAAGGGTTATGGCGGGTTTTTGCCAAGATGTTGCAAATACTTAGGCGGTATATTTCGGCAAACTGAAGCCCCCTGATTCACCTACTTCACGCAGGACGCTCAGCCTGTGCGCTCCTCGTAGGTATCAGTAATCACTCGCTTTCGCCCAGGCAGGAGATGCCGGAGCAAATGAAGCGCCACTGAAGCCTCATCTGATCTCTGAGCGGCATGGGTTTCACTTTGTCCAGGTATTCCGTCAGTTCTGATTTTGGGCTTAGTCGAGGACCAATGAAAAGCGGCATTTCGCTAACGAGCGTGAGCGGGTCTCCTCCGAAGGAACGTATGCACTCCATTGAGCTGGGTCGAAAAAGCGCAGCGGTGTCCGGCTCGTCTCGCTCCAGAAAGTAGCGGGCCATCGCCCCGGAGTTGGGTCGAGTGGAGAAGCCTTTGTCGCATCGATGAAAGCCTTTTTCACCCTTTCGATCCCATTCAAAAAGCTCGTATCCCATAGAACGTACTTCTTCCTGGCATGCCGTTTTGAGCCCGGAAATACGGCGTATCCAGGCCGGTTCTACGAGAAACCAGGGACCCTCCGCTACGGCCATACCATGAAGTGAAACATGGAAATCGAAGGGAGTGTTCATGGAGCGCCACCAACGATAGATCGCCTGTGCCTCAACTCGAGCAGCGGTATCCTTTGGGCCTCTGGGGAATCCAAATTCCAAATCCTCTCCCGGTGCTTCGCGAAAGCGGTATGTACAGTAACGCTCGAAGTCGAAGGACTCCTCGTCACCGCGATACCAGCGCTGGTTTATCGCTTCGGCGTCGGGGTTGGTATGGGGGATGATATTCCAGGTGCAGGCGGTCAGAATGGGGTCGTCTGCAGGAAGTCCGTGGAGGTAACTACTAAGTTTTCTCAGCAGGATAGGGCCGGTCGGCTCATCGGCATGGCATCCGCCGATCAGGCTGAGTATGCGCGGGCCACTGCCGTGCTGTACGGCGAGAATTCCTCTGCCCTCCCGCGATCTTCCAATCTCAATCAAATCACCGCGAGGCCTGAGCGGGTCCTGCGCTAAAATTTCTTCGAGTCGTTCAAACACTCTCGGTTCCCGATTTCCGTATCCCGGGAAACGGTAACACGTGAAGCCCGCTGAGGCGATACGGACTGAAATTTACAAAATTATTCCGTCTTTAATTCTGAGATACCGACGGACCTCTACAGATCTAGGCTGATACCGACCGCTGCCGATTGCTCGCTTTGTTTAGCGTTCTCGGGCGTTTGGGACATAACGCATGTAGGGGACTTATGCGAGAAGTCCGCCTGATACTGACACTGTTACCAGGGGAATGATGCCCGCAACCTTAGAAGCAAATTCAAAGCCGACACAGCTTGCGCTCAATCGTCCCGCAGTTCAGGACTCGGTCAGACTCACCGCTATCTCGCGTCTTGAGGTTCCCCGGGATGCTGTTCGCGTGAGAAGCCCCAGGGATATCGCAATCGGTTCGACGGACTCATCACTCACATCGAGTCCGCTCGCCGCAGGCTGTCCGCTGTGTGAGGCAAGCCTGAAGGCTCTGGAGGAGAAAAAACTGGAAGTTAAAGTCGAGAAGGTTCTTAAGTTGAATGAGAGTTCCTCAGTTGCGGTCTTCAGAATCTACGCCAGCCCGGACGGAAAAGAATCCAGACCTGTAGGACCCCCCATTGTGGTCCCCGGTCTTGGTACCGCCGACTATGCCCAAAACAAGATGGAGCAGATTTCTAAGATGCTCGATCTGCAAGCATCCTATCCGCCAAAGTCAATTACACCTGAATCGGGAGCACCGGTTCTCATCGATGCGGCACAGCAGCCAGCACTGTGGTCGGCGATAGACAGCGGTCAGCGCATTGTTCAGGGAAAGACCAGAGACGGCTACAACGGTTCTAAAATAGAAACGATCCATCTCGAAGACGGGAGCGGACAGCGTTCGGGACCAATTTACCTCAAGCAGGGAGACGCTGCCTCCGCTCAGCGTGCCGTCGAACTACTCGCTCAGGGCGCAAACGTCCCAGGGAGAGATTCGACGCCAGCGGCGAGCGTTCAGCTCAGCAGTCCGATTGTTGCTATGGGTAACAATTGGTCTGCCGTGCTACAGGGAGATCTACAGGATTATTACTGCGAGCATATGGCGTACTCTGTGCAGCGAGAAGCCGAGTACGCGCCTGACTGTTCAATACTGCGCAATGCGAGCAATGAACCCCTCTGTGGTTTCATTCATGTTCCCCGTGATCAGTATTCCTCCTCGGAGAAGACCCAGAAGTCCGCGCAGCTTCTTGCGCAGCGTCATCGTGAGACAAGCGAAGTGGTGGCCAGCGCGATGCGAGGATACTACGAAGACGCACGAGCCGCACTTCCTGCGGATGAGCCGATGCGGATTCTGCTTACCGGATACGATCGCTTTTCCGGTGCCAGAGATAACCAGACCGGAGAATTTGCTGAAAATGCGCAGATCGTGGGGCGTGCCCTTTCTTCGGCGTTTACCCTTGCAGACGAGACCAAGATATCGGTTCAAACAATCCGCAGTGCTCCGCCAACAATAAAACTGTCCGCCCAGATAGTTGATCCGACGAGCGGTGAGCCCAAAGGCATAGAGGTGGTTGGGGTGAACTTTCCCGTGAATGACGCTGCTATCAGCGGTAAGCAAGGCTCGGTGCAGTCCCTCATTCGGGATCAGAAGCCCCACGCGGTAATAAGTATGGGAAGCTCCACACCGACGATAGCTCAAGGCAAACATCGTATTTATCAGCTTAGCTCGCGTTGTGATGACGCCCGTTTGAGCCGAGACGGCACCGGTGCACAGCAGAGAGCGCTTGATGCCGCTAAGGTGAGTCTTCCGGAAAATCGTTCACTGGCTCGGGCAATATACCGCGGCTCGGTGATTCGAGAGGAGGGGAAGAAGTAGCAGATGCCAATAGATCTCCTCAATACAGTACAAGAAGGGAAGCAGGGTCTCGGAACCTCGCAGGATGGCGCATTACGCCTTCCCAAGAGAGATACTGCAGTGGTCGCTCTTCCTCAGGGAAGCATGACCTGGGAGCGGGACAGGCACGCTAACTACGATTTCAATGCCATACATCACCGCCTTATGGAGGGTCAGAACCAGATGACGACCCTGGGTAGTGTCGACATCAATGGCAGCTCACAGAAGTTATTGGGCCGCATTCATATCCCTCAGAAAATCTCAGAGGCTGGCGGCTTTCCCTCCGCTGAGAGACGTGAGGGA
>JAUIMJ010000012.1 GCA_030433295.1 bacterium
TCGTCTTGAAATAATCCGGCGCGATATAGCAGAGGTCGAAGGTGTAGGGAATCTGCAGCATCTTCTGCCGCTCTCTGAGTTTCAGCTCGACAATCGACCCCTCAATCCTCCAGGCAGAGAATAGTTTGTGCAGACGTGGCCCCACGCTCGGGCTATCCAGATTATTCTGGTCGATGAAGGGTTTCCCATAGCGCTTTGTCAAAACAGCTTTGATCTGCGCAAAGTCGTTGAGAGCGGGTATTGTTTCAGGGGCGCTCTCTTCCTTTGCGATTGAAGTTTCTTTGTTTCCGTTAAAACCATAACAGCCTGCGACCAGAAGATTGTCTCTGAATCCGTATGCAAGTTCTACCGTTTCTTTTCGTTCACCGATGTTTGTATGAATATTTGAGTAGCGCAGAATCGCAGGATCTTTAGATGGAATGGGGGATTGCCTCTCCAGTGCCAGAACCTCCTCGCGATTCATACCCCAAAAGGCCTTGCGAAAGTGGGCAGAGATTTCCTCATCATCAGAGGAACCTGTAGAAAACCAGAAATACCCCCCGATGCAGACGGTAAGGATAAGTATAGCTATCAGAATGAGGCGGGAGTTTTTCTCGTTTTTCACGTTCTTAAAGCCCTCTAACGTTTCTCTGCGATTTCATTCTAAGCCGATGCCTTTGCTTTTGCCAACGCTTCTGTTGTGTTCCGAATGTGGAAAGAACCAAGCACGGTAATCCCACGACCATCAACTCTCGTCTGCTCTGGCATCTCTTTCGAGCCAGTAGGGGATACAGAGACTGAGAATAATGGCCGCGCTGAAGCAGAAAAGACCCCAGTTGAGGCTTACACGGGTGGACCCAGGTAAGCCCTTGATGGAGATAATGACAACTGCAATCACGAAAATATCCAACATGGAGAACTTTCCGGTCATCTGAAGGAGCTTCATCTGTCTTTCATTGTTTGATCTGTCAAGGATGGCCGACCATAGAACACCGAACTTCCATAGAGGGAATACAATCGAAAAGACTAGAATGATCGCGCCAAGCAGGTAATTGCCGTCGGAGAACAATGATGTGATGCCTCCCCAGATTGACACAATCCGAGGAGCACCTGCCTCGGGCTGCAGACTTCTTACCAGGTTAGTCAGGGCACCGAAGCCGGGGTGAAGCGTAAAGCAGGGAGCAAAAAGGCCAATCGCGAAAAGTATGTTTGCAAGCAGCAGAATGACAAGAAGAGGTTGACGTTTCACAGTATTCCTTGCACGCGCTCAGTAGCGCCCCGTTGCCTTACTGAAGGATATCAGGCGCCTCATCCATGCTCAAAACTCTGAGTTTTATACGGCGTATCGGGCCGGAGGGAAACGCAAAAACCTGATCGCCAGGTACCAGCTCAGTGCTTGTAATCATCTTGCTTCCGGCAAGGTCACTTGCCCCCAGGAGATCGACGTCAAAGACTCGTATCTCGATGGAATCCCCTTTGGCTATATTTATTCGGGCCGCCTGAATAGCGGAGTCAACCGAGGCGTCCCTTCCACCTATCGCAAGATCTATTATGTCAACGCTGGCGTTGGACCACTTCGCTAGAAAAGTATCATCCTTGGTGGTGCTGGAGTACACAATCTGATTCTTCCAATAAATCTCTACTTTGATGTCCGGTGCAGATGGTGGGTACTCATCCCAGGGGGCACCCTTGCCGTTCTTTTCTGATAGCTCGACGAGAGACACAAAGACATAATAATCCCTGCCCGGGATGACCTTTTCGCCCGCCCCGGCGCTTGCCTGCTCACTTCTGAGCTCCAGGTAGTAAAAGGCCGCTGCCGTGCAAGCAAGAATCAGTAAGGGGATAGTATACGCGAGCAGGGCAAGGGCCTTCCCCGATCGCTTCTCAGCCGTCTGCTGAACAGTAGACGGCGGCACCATTGATTTTTTTTCTGGTGATTCTTCTTCTGCTGCTTTTTCTACTGTTCGTTCGTCGCTGGTCACGTGCTGATTTTTCTCCCCCTCCTGAGCGGACCTTCTGAGCAAAAACCCTGCTCAGCAGCTTCTGTGCGCGGAAATCCATGCAAACGATATCATTAGCCGCTGTGGCGGGCATTAGCAATTTTTCTTACGAAATAGAGGGTTTTCGCGGTGGGAGTGATTTTGGCTCGTGCACAGGCCGGGAGCGAAGACTCTCTGGCCTGTGCAGAAACGTTTATACTGAATCCATTAGTGCAGGAGCGGCGACTCATCAGAGATGCCTGCCGTCGCGATAAAGACTTCTTCCTCAACCTCTTCAATTCTTCCGAAGAGTTTACTAAGAGCGGCATCATAGGTTAGTCGATGGATGATAATTTCTGATTCGATTGTCTGGAGGTTAATACCTTCATCATGGATCTGGACAAAGACTTCTTCCACCACGTCAGCAGCAATATCCTCATCGCCGGTAAGGCTCAAAGCCATTTGGAAAACCAGAGACTCGTAATGGTAGATCAATTCTTCTACTTCCGTATTTGAAGCGAGGCTAATCGTATCACTAGTATCATTTTTTGGGGTGATTGGGTCTTTCATCGCAGAACCTCCAGTATAACCGTAAGAAGACCAAAAGAAGAACTGTACCGCAGGTTTCCTCGCCGTATGCCACACTCGCTTTTCCTTATTTTTAGGGCCGCAAAGGGCAACTAAAAACGGCTCAAGACGGAGTGACAATGAGATAGCAAACAACTGATACAAAAAAACGATACGGTGAACTTTCTTTGCAGGGGCGTTCTACTAATCAGCCTTTACGTAGTTCCTGTAAAATCTGCTGTGGATTACGCCTGCGTATCACCGATGTAGAGCCGGGACTGTACAAATTATGCACTTGCGTATTACTCCCTTGCTCTAAAATAGATTATAGCGATCGATTTTTACGAAAAGCAAAAATTAATTCTAGAATGGACGCTCTAGAGCAGTCTTCGGATAAACAAGCAGGATTATATCCTAGGACTGCTCTGGTGCGGCTCCGGCAAATCACCTTCACGCATATCCCTACAAGACGTTCCGAAGCACCATTATCTGAAGAGCGAGGCTAGCCCTCTTACGCACTGCGTGTGTCAATAATTAACTCATGTGATTTCAGACACTTGCTGGCGTGAGTGAAGCAGGAGTATGGCTGAGATGGAATTGAGGATGTATGAAACGCTCTTTTAAGAAATTCTTTTCGGATATTTCCCTCGAACACTTCGAGTACGAGGGAGCCAGATCGATGATAAGCTACGGGCTGTTTCTAATTGCGTTTCTTCTTATTCCCGGTTCTTCTCTGCTCGTACTTGCCTTGCCTGGCTTTTCGGCCTGCGTAAAGCATGTGCGATTTTCCGTCTATCCGAGTTCCTCGAAATAGCGCAGTTTCTCTTCGTAAACGGCTTGCACCTGCTCAAGACGCTCCAGTGGATACGGTCTGATACAGGCGTGAAATGAACGGTGTTTCAGCACGATGCGATTGTGTCGATCCGGTGTGCGGGATGCATGGGTGAGGAGTTCCAGAGACTCAACGAGATCTTCGAACATCTGGTTCCTGATTTCTTCAAGAACTTCGAGTTTTTCGTTGATTGCATCGATGAGTTCGCCCGCTTCAGGGGGTACTTTAGTGCCGCGAAACGCCCGTGATACGAGCGAGAAAGCTCCTGAGGTTCCTATAAACACGGAAGAAATGACGTTGTTAAGCTCATCAGCGGTGTCCTCCAGCTGATTTGCTCTGGTGAAAAGAACCTGTCGGAGTTCCTCCTGTTTATTTTCTATGTCTTCGAAGGTGAACTTATCGCGCGGAGCGCCTTTTTCGTCGCACTCAATAGACAGGGGCCCCGCAGGCGAGTGCTGACGCTGCCCAGCTTTCGGAAGTCGTGCTTCCTCCATCTCCTCGGGCGAAACATATGCATCTCTTGCCTCTGCCGCATCCTGGTTAAGACGATTCGCCAGTGCCTCAGCCGTATTCATTAATCCTAGCTCCAGATTAGATACTCCCCTATTACTTACGTTATGCAGCTGAGAACGTCTGATGAATCATAAGGATAAGCATTTGTTGCGAAGTGAGATTTTACGTGTATTTGCAGGGGCTTGTCGGGGCGAAAGCCCCTGGTTTCAGCAAGGTGTTTGCCTGTGTCAGAGAGTGACGCAGGCGAGAGCGGGCTTCGGATGACCACAGTACGAATATATGCGAAACGCTCTGGCTTGTGCCGGGTTCAGGAAACCGAGGGTGGAGCCTTGCGAGCGGACCTGAATGTCGAAGAATTGCTGATTCTGATCAGCGAAAACCATAAGACGGCGATGAGGAGAAAAATTATCAGTAGTGAAGTAAAGGCGATTGCATGGAGGCTTCCCTCCGACTTTAGCTTCCACCAGTAATATGACAGGAAGGACACCTTGTAGATAGCAAAATCACATTCTGCCAGACTCTTGAGGACTATGGGTCGCATGCTCGTGCGATAGAAGCTTTCCTCAGTCGGCTGACTAGTTGGCCCGGGTACATCAGCGTTCCTTAGCAGGAGACATTCACGCAGCCAACCGGGCGCGGCATTCTTCTTCTCAAAGAGGTAGTAGCCCGATCCGGTGGTGACATTCTTTGCTGCAAATATCATAGGTGAAACTCGCTGGAACCACAGCGGCAGTTGAAGGTTCTCATAGAGCCACGGGCACTCTCCTTTGCAGTCTCCAACTTTTGTGGCCCAGGCCGAACTTATAAAGCCCTGTTCACAGGAGTCGTCAGTGCAGTGCGCGTAGTAGCGGTACTCTCGTTCGAGAAAAGGTTCTGCCGAGAGAGCCTCGGGAAAATGTATGCTGCAGATAAGCAGCACTATTGAAAGGCGAATAATCTTTGGCAAAATGAAATGCTCCTCCGGACACCACCTGCGTATCAGGGTCAAAGGGTACGACTGCTAAACGGTATTTTCTTTATGCGCAATTGTTGTCCTGGGCCATTGTTGTCCTGGGAACGTATCCTCGGGGTAGAGCAGAGAATCGCGGCTCGCTGGATCTCGTCAGTAGGTATCCCGGGTCAGGTGACTCGCAAAGGATATAAAAATACAGCCCAAATCAGCAGGCTGATCGCCCGATTGTTATCACGCTACTGCTGGAATAATTGGTTTGCAAGAGCAATTTCCCTCAGGTTCCGGCGGGAAGATAGTATACCAGCATTGTTTTGCTATAGAATTTTTGATTCTTCGGTACATGGTGTAGTTTGAGCTGCTCGGGCGAAAAGTTTGCCCGATGTTTGTTCGGAGCGTGATCGAGTCTTTAGACTGCACTTATCCTTCCCCGACATTTAGCGGCGCGGACCTTTTCGTTGTGGTTATCAGCCTGCTTGCTACGGTCGTTTGACCCTGCAGAAAAACGTGGAAGAGAGATAGTCGCGACTACCGTTCTGGAATGGCAGTACTACTTCGTTTTTGGATTGTGTATTTCGGGAGAAGTAAGAATGAGTGAGCAGTTAGAGCAAGAGATAAAAGAGTTGATTGTTTCTACCCTGGCCCTTGAAGAGGTGACCCCTGCTGAGATCGAAAGTGAGCAGATCTTGTTTGGGGAGGGTCTTGGTCTTGACTCAGTAGATGCTCTTGAGCTCGGTGTTGCGCTGAACAAGAAATACGGCATCACTATTGATGCCGAGTCAGAAGAGACACGTCAGAGCTTTGCTTGCGTTTCAAACCTCGCAAAATTCGTTTCAGAGAAAAGAGCTTCAGCCTAGCAAGGAAGGGGTATCCCTTGTCAGATTCATTTTGTTCCCTCGCTGATCTTTTTGCCGACTCCTCAAGAGATTCGCTATGTTTCGGGTACGCTGACACCACGAGGCTCTCATTTGGGTCATTCAGGGCCGGGGTTGCGAGGCTTGCCCGGGTTTTTCGGCAGCGCCCTGAACACAGCTGGTGCCTGGTCGCACAGGATACACACCTCTTTGCACAATGCTTTTTTGCGCTCCTCTATTCCGGTAAAAAAATTTTACTGCCCCCAAACGCAAAGCGCGGGATGCTCGAGGAACTTTCCGGTAATTTCGAGGCGATTGCCACCGATGAACAGCATCTGCTCGAACAGGGGTTTGCGACAGTCTTTCTGCCGGAGTACGTCTCCTTGCCGAGTTTGTCTGTAGACGGTAGTAGCGATCTGATACTCCCCGGCGAACCATTGTCTTCTGCCGATTGCGAAGTCATCGTTTTTACTTCGGGATCCACGGGGGATATCAAAGCGGTTCACAAAACCCTGGTTCACTTTGATGCAGAGGTCGCTGCTCTGGAGTTGCAGTGGGGCGCTTGTCTTAGTGATGGTTTGGTGCTCTCTACCGTATGCCATCAACATATTTACGGTTTGCTGTTTGCCGTTCTCTGGCCACTTGCTGCGGGTAGACCAATTTTCAACAGGGCGGTCTATTACCCGGAGGCTGTTGCATCGATTCTTTCTCGACATCGGGGTGAAAAGGGGCAGGCAAAGAATATCCTGGTATCAAGTCCTGCTCATTTATCCAGAATTCCCGAGTACCTTGATCTCGCTCCTTACCGAGAGAGTTGTGCCAGGATTTTCTCCTCAGGGGGACCCTGCGCTAGGGAAACGGTAGCCGATCTCTGGAAGCGCGGCGCTCTGGAGGTGACTGAAGTGTTCGGCTCAACCGAGACCGGGGGCGTAGCCGCTCGAGTGCAAGAGAACGGGAGAGTTAGTTCGAATGGGAAGGATTATTGGGCTCCTCTGCCGGGGGTAGAGGTTTCAAGCAAAGACGGGCTCCTCGCGGTTTGCTCGCCTTTTTTCTCAGAGGATTCTGAGTTGGAGAACTCCTGCTTTGTGATGGGAGATTCCGTCGAGCTGAGCGATGATGGCCGCTTCAGGGTGCTTGGTCGTGCCGATAGAATTGTGAAAGTTGAAGAACGTCGATTTTCACCGGCTGAGATGGAATCCCTTTTGTGTAGCCATCCCCATGTTGCCGAAGCCAGTGTCCAGATCCTGGAAAGCGAGCGAGGCTCACTCGGAGTCCGGGATATTGTTGCCGTGCTTCTGGTGCCCTCAAAGGAGGGATGGGATGTGTACTCACGCACGTCGAGACAATCGTTTCTTGCCGAACTAAAAACGCTGCTTGCCGGGCGATTCGAAGGGGTCCTGCTTCCGAAGCGATGGCGCATCGCTCATGCGATTCCCCTGAGTCCTCAGGGAAAGCGAGTTGCTGCTGAGATACGGGTTCTTTGTGCGGCGCCAATCGCATCGCGGTGTGAGCCGGAGACGCTCTCTATAGACTTTCGCCGTGCCGAGCTGCGACTGGAGATTCGTGCGCCGGCAGATTTACGGGTGTTGTCCGGGCATTTCCCGGGGTTTCCTGTTGTTCCGGGATATCTTCTGGTGGAGTGGTCCCTCGACTCCTTTCGACGCTTTTTTCAGCATGAAGCAGAGGCTCAGCGTTTTGAGTCTGTGAAGTTTCGTCGGATGCTGCTTCCGAACGAGCGATGTGTGCTTGAACTACGGTATTCCAGAGGAGCTACGCGATTTGAATTTACGTATCGCGACGGAGACGGAGTTCTTTGCTCTGGTCGGGTGGTGCTGCGACCGGTGAGCAGTGACAATCGAGAAGAGAGTGAAATTCGAGAAGAGGAGGACGTCCGGGCGGAAGGCGAAGAGAGGAAAGAAGAAGTACCTGTTCTACCAAAAGAGTATCACTCGGAGGAGCGCGCGAGAGAATGAGTCAGTGCATGGAGATTGAGGGAAGGCCGATTGCGATTGGTGCGCGGGAGTGGAGCATTGAGGATGTGTTCTCTGTTTCTCATCGAGCGAACAAAATCTGCTTGTCCGATGATGTACAGTGGAACGCCACCATGGAAGAGGGGGCCGCGTTCTTGGAGCGGTTCTGGCGGGAACACAAGTATATCTACGGGGTGACAACGGGTTACGGAAATTCGGTCAGCGTTAGCATCCCGCCAGAACTTGTTGAGGAGTTGCCTTTACATCTCACCAGATTCCACGGTTGCGGCATGGGTGCCCATCTTTCGGAGGAACACGCAGTTGCCGTGATGGTGGTGCGAGCAGTTTCTCTCGGGCGCGGCGTATCCGGTGTCAGAAAAGAACTGCTTCAGGCCCTTTGTCATTTGATAAACCATCGCATTACCCCCTTGATACCGGAAGAGGGGTCAGTCGGTGCGAGTGGTGATTTAACGCCGTTATCATACGTTGCGGCTGCGCTTCTCGGGGAGAGGGAGGTAGTATTCAGAGGAGATCTGATGCCGGCCTCAGAGGCTCTGGATAAGACCGGTGGAACTCCTATTCAGCTCAAGCCGAAGGAAGGACTTGCGTTGATGAACGGGACTTCGGTTATGACGGCTCTGGCCTGCAGTGCGTACCGTCGAGCCGAGTATCTCACACGTCTTTCCAGCAGGTTGACGGCTCTTGCGGTGGAAGGAATAGGGGGAAACAGGAAGCACTTTGATCCCCGACTTTTTTCGGTCAAGCCTCATCCGGGTCAGAAGCAGGTAGCCGCCTGGGTGGCCGCTGACCTTGGTGTAACGCCACGCCCGTATGAGAATAAGCTTCAGGATAGATACTCGCTTCGCTGCGCTCCGCATGTTGCAGGTGTGCTAAACGATGCCCTGCCCTGGATTAAGCGGACGGTGGAAATCGAACTCAACAGCGCAAACGACAACCCAATAATTTTTTCCGAGGAAGAAGAGATTCTCCATGGTGGGCACTTCTATGGCGGACATATCGCGTTTGCGATGGATAGCATGAAAAATGCCGTCGCGAACGTAGCAGATCTCTTCGACCGTCAGTTAGCGCTCCTCGTCGATACTCGCTACAATAACGGGCTTCCCGCTAATCTCTCTGGGTCCTCAGAGGCGCGAGCCCCGATAAATCATGGATTTAAAGCGGTGCAAATCGCAACGAGCGCCTGGGCCGCGGAAGCCCTGAAGCTGACGATGCCGGCGAGCGTGTTTAGTCGTTCGACCGAGTGCCACAATCAGGACAAGGTTAGTATGGGCACTATTTCTGCTCGTGATTGTTTACGAGTGCTCGAGCTGACTGAACAGGTTGCGGCCGCTCATACGCTGGCCTGCTACCAGGCGGTATCGCTTCGTATTCGGCAGGGA
Organism: bacterium; assembly: GCA_030433295.1. GTDB lineage: Bacteria > Bdellovibrionota_C > UBA2361 > SZUA-149 > SZUA-149 > JAUIMJ01. The sequence goes on from JAUIMJ010000012.1 coordinate 9,044, forward strand.
GAGCTTCAGCGCTCGCAACTCAGTTCGGGGATTGTTTCGATGTTAGACGACATTGAGACCTTCCACTCCCTGGTTGAAGAAGACCGTCCGCTCGAGTCCGTGCTGCGGTCGCTCGTTGGTATGATTCAGGAAAAGAGATGGAGCCTCTACGATGGGGAGTAGCAGAATGAATACAGGCGTCGAGCCCGGGCATTTCGAATCTGAAACGGCGGATGTTGCTATCGTTGGGGGAGGGCTTGCTGGTCTGTCGCTTGCCCTGCAACTTAGAGATACCCTTGATGAACTCTCAATTGTCGTAGTCGAGAAGAGCACGTTTCCGGTAACCGAGGCGGCTCACAAAGTGGGTGAGTCTACCGTTGAGTTGGCGACGCACTATTTTGCAAACGTTCTTAACCTCAGGGAGCACCTTAGCAAATGCCAGCTTCCCAAATTGGGATTGCGGTTTTTCTTCGGCAAGGACGGCAATCATTCTATTGAGGACCGTCTGGAGCTTGGGGCCCGTGAGTTTCCTCCTGCTCCGAGTTATCAACTCGATCGAGGCCGCTTTGAAAACTATCTCAGTGACTTGTGTCGTGAGCGGGGAATCCGCATTGTTGATTCCGCAAAAGTCAGTGCGCTTGAGCTTTCTGAAGAAGAGGGGCCACATGTCGTTCGTTATCAAAGGAATTCCTGCGAGTATACTCTGTCGTGCACATGGCTCGTCGACGCTGCGGGACGGGCAAAGCTGCTGAGGAAGCAGCTCGGCCTGGAGAAGGAGTCCATGCATAAGGCAAGCTCTGCGTGGTTTCGTCTGGGAGTTGAACTGGATGTGAACTCCTGGTCAGACCAAGAGGACTGGCTTGACTACAATAGCGGGGCAACTTCTCGCTGGTACAGCACGAACCATCTCATGGGGGCGGGGTATTGGGTTTGGCTCATTCCTCTCTCCTCCGGAGCGACGAGCGTGGGAATTGTTGCTGAGGAGGGGCATCATCCTCTCTCCGAGTTTAACACCCTTGAGAAAGCGATATCGTGGCTGGAGCGTCACGAGCCGCAATGCGCTCGCAAGATTCGAGAAGTCCAGGATACTGTTCAGGACTTTAAAGCATTAAAACACTACTCTCACGATTGTCATCGCGTGTATTCTTCGAAGCGCTGGTGTCTTACCGGTGAGGCCGGCGTCTTCCTCGACCCTTTCTATTCACCAGGGAGCGATTTCATCGCGCTCAGCAATACCTTTATAACTGAGCTGGTAAAAAAGGACTTTGCCGGGCAGGCGCTACCTCAGTCGGTTGCGTTTTTTAACGATCTATACCTTTCGTTTTATCGTAACACCGCGGTAATTTTTCAGGGTCAGTATGAACTGTTTGGCAACCATGAGGTGATGCCCCTTAAGATTGTGTGGGACTTCGCTACGTATTGGGCGCTGGTGGCCTATATGTTCGTCCATGATCGTATGTGTGATTTTGAAACATTCCTAGAGGTGCGGCCGGTGGTGGAGCGCATTGGAGCATTGAATGTAGAGATGGAGCAGTTTTTTGTCGATTGGCACCGAGCTCACGAGCCCGAAGAGAAAAGTGGCAGAATTGATCTGCTTGATGTGCCCAGCCTGCATGAACTTAATGCCGCACTTGTTGAGCCTAAGAATCGCGAAGAATTTATTCGTGGTCTTTCAGATAACCTGCAGGTTCTCGAGTCTCTGGCTGAGGAGATCCGAATGACCCTTGAGATGGGCAGTGACTCACTTGCGCCTTCGGCCGAATCATCGAGTCTGGCCTCGCTCGAGTTGTCGAGGATGTTCCAGCGTCGCGGGGTAGGAGTATGAGCGCAATCCCTTCAATACGTGAAATTCTTCCGCATGCAGGGGAGTCGGTGCTCCTTGATACTGTCGTTGATATAGAGAAGGACGCTATCGTCTGTGAAACATTGCTCGCTAATCATCAGATAGTTCTCGATGAAGACGGTTCTGCTTCCGCCGCTCTCGGCGTGGAGCTCATGTCTCAGGCGGCCGCCGCCTTTGCCGGTTGCCGTGCGAGGCTGGATGGATGCCCTCCGCAAAAAGGTGTGGTGTTGGGCGTGCGACGCCTGGAGGTCTACGAGGCTTGTTTCTCGTCAGATCAGCGATTATCCGTCGCTGCTCGACTCAGCGCAGCTATGGGAGCTACGAGTATATTCGAATGTGAAGTGAGAGCGGGATCTGAGCTTTTGCAGGAAGGGTCCTTAACCGTGCACCTGCTCGATTCTGCACTCGCTTCTTCTCTCGATGGTGACAGAACAAGGCAGGAGGCTTCCTGATGTCGAGACAGGTCTTAGTCACGGGAGCCAGCAAGGGGCTTGGAAGGGCGATCGCAATCGAGCTTGCACGCCAGGGATTTACTCTGGTGCTCAATGCCCGAGCGGAGAGTTCGAGCCTGAAAGAGACGCTCGAGGAAGTCATCGAGGCTTCGCATGAGGGTGTAAGCCCGCGGACACTACTTTTTGATATCGGAGATCGCAATCTATGCTCCGAGATGATTACTGCTGATATCGCGACCTTTGGTCCGTATTTTGGGGCCGTATTGAACGCGGGTATTGCGGATGATGCTCCTTTTGCCTCGATGAGCGAACGGCAGTGGGACGCGGTGCTGGGGACAAACCTGAACGGTTTTTACAATGTGCTTCACCAGGTTGTTCCCGCGGTGCTGCAGTCTCGGCAGAAAGGACGCATCGTGACTATGTCGTCCATCTCCGGAATTCTTGGAAACCAGGGCCAGGTTAACTACAGTGCGTCAAAAGCCGGAATAATTGGTGCGAGTAAGGCCTTATCACGAGAGCTTGCGCGCAAGGGTATCACCGTCAATTGCGTAGCCCCGGGCCTGATTAAGACAGAAATGACTGAAGATTTGCCGCTGGAGAAAATCATGCAGGCGATACCCATGCGCCGACTCGGTAAAGCAGAGGAAGTCGCGGGTGTCGTCGCCTTTCTCTTCTCAGAGGCAGCGGGGTATGTCACCGGCCAGGTTATCTCTGTGAATGGCGGAATGGTCTAGTTCCTCGCCTGGAGCCTGGCGAGAGTAAGGAGTTGCGACGTGTTTTCTCTCCCTAGAAGACAGTTGGTCGAATGCGGAGATCAGGCCTGGCTATCGGGCATCTTGCGCAAGGCGTACACCGATGTCCTGGGAGGTGTCCTGCGGCAGGGGAGATATTACAAGAAAGCGTACGTGCATTTTTCTATCTGGGCGAAGAAATGTGGTTCCACCGAAGTGCTCGAGATAGCGTCAGGAAGTGGCGGTCCTGCGCTGGAGATAATTTCTGGTGCGGCGAAGCGTCAGGAGAGGCTCCCTCGTATTATTCTTTCAGATTTGTTTCCGCCGCAGGATTCATACGCAGAGCTTCAGCGGCGTGTTGGCTCTGATCAGCTTGCCTATCTGGAGCGACCGCTCGATAGCAGGGAGCTCACGAGTGCGGACGTCTCAGATCAGATACTACCGCGCGACTGCCTCCTCTGTTCAGCCTTTCACCATTTTAAGCCCGCAGATGCGGCCGCACTGATACAGGGCGTCTTGCGACGGGGCGGAGGCCTTTTCATCCTCGAGCCCTTCAGTCGCTCCTACCGTGATTTCCTCACGACGCTTTTGTTTGCGTTTCCGGCCGCAATGTTGGCCGCCCTGCGCTCGGACGTTCGTAGTATTCCGAGTGTCTTTTTCTGCTGGGTAATTCCACTTGTTCCCTGTATGTTATGGTTCGACGGATTGGTAAGCGTCTTGCGCTCGTATACACCGGAAGAGACGCGCGCGATGCTACCGGACGACGACTCTGTCGAGTTTGTGAGCGGTCGGGTTGATCCCCGCTCGTCAACAAGTGCTTCGTACTATGCCATTCGGCTTGCTCGCAGTGCTTGATTGAAAACGTAGTTGGAACGTATTCTCTGACGTTGTAGGTTTTTCGCTCTCGCATGGATGAAGGTCCCTGACTGAGAGTACTTTGTGTCATGTTTTTTGATAAATGCATTAGTAGGATTCTTATCGAATGGTATACGGAAAAAGACCGCCGCTTACATCACTCGTGAAAGCAGGTGGTTGAGGAAGCAAGATAGGTCCTGTTGACCTGCGCGTAGCTCTGGAAGGGCTTCCTAAACTAGATGATCCACGTGTCTTATACGGTCGCAATCCCGGCGACGACACCGGGGTGTACAAAGTTTCGGATGAAATCGCCCTTGTACAGACTGTAGATTTCTTCACGCCTATTGTTGACGACCCCTATTTGTTCGGCGCCATCGCTGCGGCAAATGCCCTGAGTGATTGTTTCACCATGGGTGCAAAAGTTTTGACGGGAATGAATATAGTGGGCTTCCCGTGTTCCTCAGGTATGGATCAGCTATCGGAGATACTCCGGGGCGGAGGCGACAAAGTCCTTGAAGCCGGAGGGGTGATTATTGGTGGTCACTCTGTTGAGGATGCGGAGCCAAAGTATGGTGTCGCCGTTACGGGAATTGTACACCCCGATAAGCTTATTACTAATTCCGGTGCGCAGCCTGGTGATGCCCTTGTGCTGACCAAGAAAATCGGAACCGGGATTGTCTGCAATGTGAGGAAATCAAGGAGTGGTATTGGAAAAATAGCTAGTACTCTGCGCTCCCCGGAACAGATCACGGATGCGGTCTATGATGAAGTTATACAAAGTATGCAGCAGCTCAACAGAGTGGCCAGTGAAGTAATGGTCGAGGTGGGAGTAAACGCCTGCACCGATATTACTGGCTTTGGGCTTCTGGGCCATGTGCTCAATATTGCGGAAGCAAGCGGTGTGGGAATTAAGCTCTCATATTCGCAGGTGCCAAAGTTCGATGGCGTTGAGGCCTGTGCGATTCGAGGCACTCGTGGTGGTGGTGCGCGAAACTGGCAATTCGTGCAGAATGCAGTGTCAGTAAATCCAGCGCTTAGTGAGGAGCAGGTAGCGGTGCTCTATGATGCGCAGACGTCGGGACCACTTTTCATTTCTGTTCCTCAGGAGAGAAAGAGAATCCTGCTCGATAAGCTGCACGAACGAGGACTTGAGGACGCCGAAGAGATTGGCGAAGTTTGCCCCCCGTTCTCAGGTCATGCGGTGGAGGTAGGGCCCTAGTGCGTAGACACGCGGGTATGCCTGACTAGGACATTCAACGTAAAAGCGCTTTCGCCGCCTTCCCCGAAAGTCGTATTCTTGACTTATTTGAGGCCTAGTTTACTATCTGCGCTGAGTTTCCTGTATGTCGTACGTATTTCCTGAGCTGAGACTATGAAAGTTCGTCTGATGGACATCCCCAATACCGGGGAGTCATTTGAGGGTCGAGATTTTAATTTCGAGTTAGATGTCGAGAGCATCAATACGCGGGTCAATCTGACGCGTGAGAATGTGGACTCGCAGAGTGTTCCGCCTCCACCGTATGTGTTTGCCAGTCCTATTGATTGTGCGGTCAACCTGAGTCGTGAAGGAAGCACGGTGTTTTTTAAAGGGGAGTGTAAGGCGAAGTATTCTACTCCCTGCTCTCGCTGCAGCGAGGACCTAGAGCGGCCCCTGCTTTTTTCGATGGAGCAGGTTCTCAAGCCGGAAGGACGAGACTCACGCAGAGAGAAAGTCGACGATGTCTCATTTGGCTATTACGAAGATAAAGAAATCGACTGTGCGTCAATCCTTGAGGAGCGACTGATGCTGGAAGTGCCGTACGTCGTTCATTGTGAGCCCGAGGATCCGGGCGATTGTTTGAATAGTGATGTCGTAAAGAAATACATGGACAAGGGCGAGAAAGAGGTCGATGAGCGCTTTGCTGTGCTGAAGAATCTGAAGTTACTTCAGTAGAGCGACGTATTTGTAATCCCCGTGCAGAGTACTCCGGTGCCGAGGAATGCTGAGTATAACAAAAACATTTGAGTTTGCTGCGAGTCATCGGCTGCTTGATCCTTGTGTCAGTGAAGATGAAAACCAGACAAGGTTTGGGAAATGCGCATCACTGCATGGTCACAACTACAGACTTGAAGTAAGTGTGAGTGGTCCGGTTTCGGAAGAAACGGGAATGATTCTTGATACCAGAGTCCTTCAGGATATTGTGGAGGATTCCGTTCTAAGTGAACTAGACCACAAGAGTTTGAACGAGGATGTCTCCTGGCTAGAAGGAAAGCTCCCATCAACCGAGAATCTGATCAATTCGATTTGGGATCGATTGCAGCCAGAGATCGCCCGACATGGTCATCCGGCTCGCCTGCATAAGCTGGTGCTCTGGGAGACCAGTAGAATTTTTGCCGTTCGTGAAGAGGGTTCTTAAGTGTCAAAAGAAGCAGCGACAATTGTCTCAATGAGAGGGGTAGGGGAAAAAGTGGTATCCGGTAGCGGGGCGTCTGCTGATTCACGTGCCGATATGCGTGACCCCGGTAGTCAAGTGACGGATATGTGTAGAGTGATGCTTGAAGCAATCGGGGAAGATCCACAGCGTGAGGGATTGAGGAAAACCCCGGAGCGTTTTTCCAGAGCCATGGCAGAGCTGACTTCCGGCTATGAGCAGTCAGTGGAGACTCTCGTAAACGATGCGATTTTCGAAGAAAAATGTTCCGAGATGATTTTAGTGCGAGATGTCGAATTTTTCTCGCTTTGTGAACATCATCTTCTGCCTTTCTTCGGTAGCGCCCACGTGGCCTATATCCCGAATGGCAAGATACTGGGCCTTTCTAAAATTCCTCGGCTCGTCAATATGTTTGCCCGTCGTTTGCAGGTTCAGGAGCGTCTGACCGAGCAGGTCGCAAATTGCCTGGATGATTTGCTTCAACCGCTCGGGGTGGCGTGTATGATCGAGGCGTCTCACATGTGCATGCGAATGAGAGGCGTGCAGTCACGTACCGGCGTTATGGTTACTAACGCCATGCGCGGAATTTTTATGAGCGATGCGAGGACCAGAGAGGAATTTCTCAATCTCGCAAGGAACCATCGATAAACTCCTCTTCTACTCGGGAAGCTCCGGAGCGGGCGGTGTGACTGCGCCGTTAACGTCAGTGGGGAATTGCGTTTTTCGCCTCGCGCCCACGTCCAGGGTTTCAAACTGTTCTGCTTCCGCTTTAACATTGTTGCTTTCGCGAGAGCCTGTGTCGCGCCCCGCAGTTCCTTGTCTGCGAGCTGCCTCCGGTGTAATCACCGCCTTCAGGGCAGAGACCATCTGACGTTCGTTGAAGCCAAATATGTGCGTTCTACCGATACGGGTCACCGGTAGGCTTCTTGCTTTGTCGGGATTGCTGTTCCAGACACTCTCTAATGCTTTTCTTGCCTGCTCGTCCCGATCGACGAGCTTTTGAGTATAGGGCACGCCGAGATTTGATAGGAGTTGAGCCACTTCTCTGCATTCAGCACAGTCGCTTGTAGAAAACAGGACGACCTGAGGCGGTATGGGCTGCGACGTGCGTCTCCTGCGCTCCAGTGCCTCTCGTCTTTGCTGCGATTCTCTCTCAAGAGCTTCTCGCCAGCGACGCTCCTCTTCAATCTTTTCCTGGGCATCACGTGCTTCCTGCTCTCGCTTGTATCTCGTCTCTTTTGACTCAAGTACAGTATCGAATATTGATCCGCTATCCTCCGGGGTTCCGGAGGATGGGGCGTAACAGGAGGCGCAAAGAAGTGGGGTGAAGAGCAGACTTCCGGTAATCAGTAATTGTCTGAGGATACTCATCCAGTTCACTCCGTAGCTGAGGTCCCGTGTGCTTCTGCGAAGAGGCACCCATTACGGTAACGCCGGCAAATATCTTCCAGCGGAAGCCTTTCATGGCATTCGGCCTAGGCGGAACCTTTTTTCTTGATTTTTGACCAGGAGTCTTTCAGGGACACCGTTCTGTTGAATACCATGTGTTCCTTTGACGAATCAGAATCCAAAATGAAGTACCCCAGGCGAAGAAACTGGTAGGCCTGTTCGGATCGGGCATCCTTCAGCCCCTCTTCGAGTTTGCAATTCATCTTAACGACACGCGACTGCTCGTTCAGATTGTCCAGGAAAGTACCACCTTCCTCTGTCGCATCAGGGTTATCGGAGGAGAAAAGATGCTCGAAGAGTCGCACTTCGGCGTCAAGACAAGTATCAGCGCATACCCAGTGCAGCGTCCCTTTAACCTTTCTTCCGTCATCTGACCATCCGCCTTTGGTCTTTGGGTCGTAGGTGGCATACACCGTACTGATATTACCCTCACTGTCTTTTTCAAAGCGGGTACAGGTAACGTAGTAAGCGTGTTTTAGCCGCACTTCCTTACCTGGTGCGAGTCGGAAAAACTTCTTTGGTGGATCCTCGGCGAAATCATCGCGCTCGATGTAGAGTTCTCTGGAAAAGCATATCTCGCGTTTACCGGCATTTTCATCCTCAGGATTATTATCCGCCGCGAGCATCTCTGTTTGTCCCTCGGGATAGTTCTCGATGACGAGCTTTATCGGATCGAGTACCGCCATGACTCTGAGTGCTTTCTTATTGAGATCCTCCCGTAGACAGAAGTTGAGAAATTCAAAATCAACGGTACTATCAGCTTTTGCCAGACCAACTTTTTTGCACAAGGTCCGTATTGACTCGGGAGTGTATCCCCGTCGTCGCATTCCCCTGAGGGTCGGCATGCGCGGGTCATCCCATCCACTGACGTGATTCTCTTCCACTAATCGCAGCAGCTTTCGTTTGCTGAGAATGGTATAGGTGAGCTTGAGTCTGGCGAATTCAATTTGCCGGGGGGTGTGTGGTGGCGATGCGTGCTCCACAAACCAATCGTAGAGTGGGCGATTGTCTTCGAACTCCAGGCTACAAAGCGAATGGGTTATTCCTTCCAATGCATCAGACAGGCAGTGAGCAAAATCGTACATCGGATAGATACACCAGGCGTCGCCGGTTCTGTGGTGGTGCTGCCGTTTGATTCGATACATCGCCGGGTCGCGCATATTCATATTGGGAGAAGCCATGTCAATTTTGGCACGCAGAGTATAGGCGCCATCTGGAAATTCCCCCGCACGCATTGCACGGAAAAGCCGGATGTTTTCATCGATTGCTCGGTCACGGTCCGGGCTGTTGATGCCCGGTTCGGTGAGGGTCCCTCGATGCTCACGAATCTCATCAGCGGTAAGAGAGCAGACATAGGCCAGGCCTTTATTGATTAAGGTCTCGGCAAAGCCATACAGTTTTTCGAAGTAATCAGAGGCGAAGAACTCACGGTCACCCCAGTCAAATCCGAGCCAGTGGATGTCATCGCGAATGGCGTCGACAAACTCCTGCTCCTCTTTGGCGGGATTGGTGTCATCAAGGCGAAGGTTGCAGGTGGCCCCCGCAAACTCATCCTGTATTCCGAAGTTGAGGCAGATCGCCTTGGCATGCCCTATGTGGAGGTAGCCGTTTGGCTCAGGGGGAAACCGCGTGGCGACTTTGCCCTCGTTTTTCCCATTGGCGATATCCTCTCGGATGATGCTGCGGATAAAATCACTTGATTCTGTAGGTTCTGAATCCATGCGTATGCTTTTCTCTGTTGAGTTATAGGCTTGAAACGCTCTCTCGCCCGATCTAATTATTGTTCGTGCGTGCCCGACGACCCAGGTACCCACCATGATGGCGCAAGCCAAAATCCTCTTTGGTCACCTTTTTCACTTCCATTAGCGCCAGAGCAATTGCATCGCTGATTGCCAGCATTACGGCAATACTTGAACTCGGTGTGAGCCCGAGGGGACAGGCTTCTTCTATCTCGCCCATATCGAGTACTATGTCGCTGAGGTCACGCAGTGGTGAGTCGGTGTGAGAAGTGACGCCGATAATGAGGCCGATTCCGATGTGGCGAGTAAGTTCGAGCATTTCAAGAACTTCTCGCGACTTCCCACTGTTAGAAAAAGCAACAATGCAGTCGTCACGATCAACGAGGCCGAGATCACCGTGAGCAGCTTCTCCAGGATGAAGAAAATTCGCCGGGGTTGCCGTAGCACAGAGGGTGGCCGCAAACTTCTTAGCGATATGTCCGGCCTTTCCGATGCCGGTGGTCACCACTTTGCCTTTGCAATCACGCATAGCGATTACTGCTTCTTCGTAGGAAGGAGTGAGGCGGATCTGCTGAACCGCACGTGCTTCCTGATCTATCACCGCTTGCATTCGCTCCAAGATATTCATACCGGGAATGTTCTCTCTCGCTGTTAGCTGACACTCGGGCTTTTTTGGTGTCTGCACTACTGTCAAAATCGTGCGGGTGGCACGTCTCCACCTACCTGTTAGCATTTTCCGACGAATTTTTGGGCTATTGTTTCTCGGGGAGAAGCCGCTGAACATCGCCATCTAAGGATTAACAGGCTAGAACCATTAGCATATTTACGTCCGCCTCGTCGAGAATACCTCGGTACCCGGCGGCGATACTGTCTTCACCCTCATGCTTTAATTGACTGGGTAAGGTATTGAAAGTAATGAATTTATTCTTTTTGCCTGCCGTTTGGCCAGATGTAATAACAAGACGGCCGGATACCGGGGGACTCAAATAGCAGCGTTTTGTCGCTGAACGAAGACTCGAAGCTCTCCAGGTATCTCGGGGAAGGCTACTCGCAGGCCGAGAGTTTCTGCACCTGGGTGCCTTTCACTTGAGCAGCCAGCTTTTTCCCTGCGGCGGCCCAGAGTTGTTATTCCAGTATGGTTTTCCGGTGTAGTTTTCCGGTGTAGTTTTCTGGTGTAGTTTTCTGGTGTAGTTTTCCGTGTAGGGCAGCGAATGCGAACGTTGGCCGAGCTGTGCATTTGATTTGTTAGATATTCATTCACACTTCTAATCACGCTGGTGAAGGAAGTAGAACGTACGAGGATACACATGGACGCAAAGTCACTTGGTCTGGACCCTAAAGACATGGAGCGATATTCGGACGAGGCTATCTCAATGGTGATGCAGTATGGGCCAAAGCTGATACTTGCAATTGTTACCCTCATCATCGGACTGTGGCTGATTAAGCTGGTTTCTAAGGGGATGACCAAAGCGTTTTCTCGCAAGGAGTTCGATCCTTCCCTTCAGGGCTTCCTGGTGAGTCTCGTCAGCATGACTTTGAAGACACTTCTTCTGGTCAGTGTTGCCGGCATGGTCGGTATAGAAATGACTTCGTTCATCGCGATCCTTGGTGCCGCCGGTTTAGCGGTTGGAATGGCACTCTCCGGAACTCTACAAAACTTTGCGGGTGGGGTGATGATACTTATTTTTCGCCCTTTCCGGGTAGGGGATGTGATTGAAGCGCAGGGCTACACCGGAAAGGTTTCTGAGATCCAGATATTCTTCACTATACTCAAGACGCCTGATAACAAGACAATCATTGTTCCGAACGCACCTCTGTCCTCTTCTTCCCTCATTAACTACTCCACGGAGGCCACGAGGAGAGTGGACCTTGTGTTTGGTATTGGCTACGAGGATGATATCGACAAAGCGAAGGGAATTATCAGAACCCTGAGCGAGGCGGATGAGCGTGTTCTAAAGGATCCGGAGCCTTTTATCGTGGTGGGCGCTCTTGCCGACAGTTCAGTAAACTTTACCGTACGCCTATGGGTCAATAGTGCAGACTACTGGGGCGTTCACTTCGACATGCTCGAGTCTGTAAAGAAGGAGTTTGACCGACAGGGCATTAGTATTCCGTTTCCCCAACGGGATGTTCATATTCACAACGCGGCATAAGAACGTGCTTTGGAGCACGGGGTTTACTTGTGCTCTGTTGTTATGGCCTTTCTCCTCGCGCCGAGGGTATATCGCCTTCGGCGCGAAATGCCGAACGTTCGGGATGCGTATCTCGTGATTGCAGAGGCGGCTATCTTATGTTTGCGCTGGCCATCGGCAGGAAGGCGCCGACTTCGAAAAGATACGCATAGAGGTGTCGCAGCGAGCTTATTGGCTTTACGTTTACCAGGTTGATTTCTCCGCCGGCCGGCATAAGCCAGGCACTAAGATCAAATCCACTGGGCTCCAGGCGTTGCCTGATGCTTTCGTGCGTCATCGGGTATACGTAGAGCTTAACATCTGCCGCAAGAAGTCTCCCCATGGCTTCAACTATTCCACCGTCAAGGCGCTGATAATACTCTTCAGTAAAGATCTGCATGACTCTGGACATGCCGGCAGCGAAGCGAATGGGTTCCTGGGTGTATCTCCTGAAGCTGCTCGTTAAATGGAAGTATTTTGAGAGACTAGTGACGACTATTGGCACCTTTATATCTCCGGAGTTGCGCAGCATTTCAAGTACTTCTATCTCTCTACTTTCTTCGGAAACCCTGCCCCCTAAACTGGGGTCGGTCGGTGCGGTGGAAAGTTCAAAGACAGAGGCGCACTCGCGATCGCACGTATGTCCCTCGGCGTTATACTGTGCCGTCGCCGCCTCCAGTATGCCTACGTCCAGGGACTGAAGTACTCCGGGGGAGCCTCGCTCGATCACCACTGGTCGTTTATACATCAGGGCCATAGGCTCGACGGCGTTTCGCTTTTCATCGAATGCGACCGCAGTGGTGAGCCCCAGTGATAAAAGGGAAATGGCGGTCTCGTCTTCTTTGACATCCTTGAACAGTGGACCGGCGAGATGTACGAAGTCTATATCTATGCGGTCGAGTGAGAGGTTATCCATTAAGCCACTCAGGAAACTCTCAGGTGACTCCTGGTTGTAGAAGGCTCCATGGATCAGGTTCACTCCGAGAATTCCAATCGCGAGCTGTTGTCGTTCGTTGGTCTCGTCGTGCATGTTCACGTGGAGGAACACATCACTGGGCTCTTGTCTTGGTTCAGCCTGGAATCGAAGCCCTATCCATCCATGGCAAATATTTGTTCCATGATAGTTGCGGGCTGAGAGCGTATCGGCAAAGGTAAAAAAGGTTGCACGTTCTCCTCGAGGCTCGTCAAGTCGCTCAATCAGAAGTGGATATTCGTGATCGAGCATGGACCCCACGCGCTCTCGAGAGACATACCGTGTTCCTTTTCCGTAAATGGCGTCGCTCACCTGCATGTCGTATGCCGACATGGTTTTAGCGATAGTTCCGGCGGCACCCCCTACTCGAAAAAACCATCGAGCTACTTCCTGTCCGGCACCAATCTCGGCAATCGTCCCATACTTGGTGTGGTCAATATTTATTTGGAGAGCTTTTTGATGTGTGTCTAGTCGTTCGGTCGCCATGGTCGGATACATTCTTGTTGCTAGTGCATAAAAGCTACCGGAAATATGTCTGAAACGCCATCAAATTCGAGCCACTGAAAATGCTCTTTGGCTTAGTGCGCAGGCTTGGAATTCTCCTGGAAAGGCTGAGAGGTGATGCCTGCCCCTGCACTGGGGCCTGGCTACGCAAGAAGTGCTCGCCAGAATCCGGCTTCTTCTAGATACTGGAGTACTGCCGGATCTCATACTCCGGTACGGGAGTTGGATGATGAGTTTCTCTGGCTGCCATAAAGGTGATCTACCGAGGAGAGCGATACGATGAGAAAATTTTTCGTATATTTTTGTTTGGTCTATTTGCTTAGTTGTTTCTTGGCATATTTTTTATGGCCTCCCTATCTCTGGTCGCTTCTGGTGGTCGCACCGATACTGTTGATGGGTGCCTATGACTATGTGCAGGAGCGACATGCCATACGGCGCAACTTTCCTTTTCTTGGCCGCTTTCGCTATTGGTTTGAGTCAATACGTCCGGAGATACATCAGTATTTTGTGGAGACGAATTCGGAGGGTCGTCCAATTAACCGTGAAGAGCGATCAATCGTGTACCAGCGAGCGAAAAACGTTCTTGATACTCTCCCCTTCGGAACTCAGAAAGACGTATATGTCGGTGGATACGAATGGATAAACCACTCACTCATGCCTACTCATGTCGAAGAAAGTTCATTACGTGTGTTAGTGGGTGGTAGCGCTTGTACGCAGCCGTATAACGCGAGTATCTTGAATATTTCAGCGATGAGCTACGGCTCCCTGAGTGCCAATGCCGTGCGCGCCCTGAACGGCGGTGCGAAAGACGGAGGCTTTGCACACAATACGGGTGAGGGGGCGATCACACCGTACCACCTTGAGAGTGGCGGCGATCTTATCTGGCAGATTGGTACGGGGTATTTTGGCTGTCGTACTCATGACGGCGTTTTTTGTGATTCCATGTTCGCGGAGAATGCAAAAAGGCCGGAAGTGAAGATGATTGAAATTAAGATTTCTCAGGGAGCAAAACCTTCCCATGGTGGAATCCTCCCGGCGCAGAAAGTCACTCCAGAAATAGCCGAGATACGTGGCGTCCCGCAGGGCGTCGACGTGCTGTCTCCACCGACTCATGCAGCGTTTTCTACCCCAATAGAACTATTGGAGTTTGTTGCGCGCCTGCGAGATCTCTCCGGGGGTAAGCCGGTGGGTTTTAAGCTCTGCGTTGGGAAACGTCGAGAGTTCCTCGCGATCTGTAAGGCGATGCGTCACACAGGTATCACCCCGGACTTTATTTCGGTGGATGGGGGAGAGGGCGGCACGGGAGCGGCCCCCCTGGAGTTTTCGAATTACATCGGAGCTCCCGGAATTGAAGGCCTGATATTTGTTCACAATGCGCTAGTGGGATTTTCTCTTCGAGATGAGGTGAAGATTATTAACATGGGCGGTGTTATTGCCGGATTTGGTGTCGTGAAACGCCTGGCGCTGGGTGCAGATATCGTATGCAGCGCCCGGGCTATGATGCTTGCGATCGGCTGCATTCAGGCACTCAAGTGTAACACGAATGCCTGTCCAACCGGTGTGGCTACCCAGGATCCGGATTTAGTAGCTGGCCTGGTTGTTTCGGATAAACGCAAACGAGTGGGGATGTATCATAAGCTAACCGTGGGAAGTGTCGCCGAGATGATTGGAGCCATGGGGGTACGTGAGACGGCTGAGCTTCGACCCTGGCACATTATGCGAAGAATAGATCGAACCCAGATAAAGCACTACGGTGAACTCTATGAGTATTTTCACGGAGGAGAGCTCGTCGGAGAAGACCCTCCACTTTCTTATGCTCGCGCGTTACACGCCGCGAGTGCAGAAACATTCCGCCATGTCTCGGATATGTAGCGCCTTAAACGTTAGCACAGACCGCATCATGTCGGAGTGAACCCTTTTGATAGGCCCTCATGGCGCCGCTATCTCTTCGTTTTATTTCGCCCAGTGAGATCATCGCACCGAGTCGCGGCACGTAGCAGAACGTATGTCTGGTTATGCCGCAACGTTCACAGCGTCGTTTTACCCTTATTTTCCCGGCGCGAATATGCTGTGGATGCCGAAGGACTTTTAGTTCAAACTTGGGGCTCGGAACACAGCAACGACGTGCTGTGTTCTTGAAAAAATCCCTGAGACGAACCGGTGCGCTAACAAAGGGCGATTCACAACAGGGGCAAACCCATAATTTCATTTTGGCAAGTGTCTTAGGATCCTCATGTGAGTTGAACTCTCCCTGACCGAATGTGGCCTCGGGAATAAGGCCAACGGCAGCTTTGCAGCTGGGGCAATCAAAGCCCAGATAGTGTTGCAATGAGGGTTTTTCTCGCAATGACTGCAGTATCGTATCAAGTGTGCCGCTTAGGCGATCGATGAAGCGTGTATGGGTGTGT
Organism: bacterium; assembly: GCA_030433295.1. Lineage (GTDB taxonomy): Bacteria > Bdellovibrionota_C > UBA2361 > SZUA-149 > SZUA-149 > JAUIMJ01. Next base: position 24,559 of record JAUIMJ010000012.1, read on the forward strand.
GCCACGTATCCTCCCTGATCCATAAAGTGTCTCCCGGACTCCGCGCGTAGAATGCTTGGAATGTCTATGCTCTACGGAAGCCTCATTGCTCCCACAGCAAAGGTACGTGTAAGCCTCGACAGGGATACTCTTTTTATTTTGTATGTGCGCGTGTGCGTGTGCGGTGCTGTGTTATGTACGCAGCCTGCTTCCCGCTTCCTCGCTGTTGCGAATTTCGTGCCAGTAGAAACCTTGCGAACAATGCCGTATGTCAGGGGGAGGTACCCCTGGTGGTATCTGTTCATTACTGTCGGTATGAAGGGGAAACGAGTACGCTTTACTCTGAGCCGGGCGTGGTTCCCGTGTTGCTGCGCAAAGCCCAGTCGTAGAGATCCAGTGTCTCCTGGATAGTTGCTGTACTATTGAAGTCACGCAAAATCTTGCTTCGAGCCGCGGTGCCAAGTGATTTCCTCAGCTCCGGGTCTCCGCAAAGTTTCTCAATCGAGTAGACGAGCGTGTCGACATCCTCGCTGGGGATTACTAGTCCCTCTCGCATGTGTCGTACGAGTTCAGGCATTCCGCCTACATTGGTGACTATCGGTGGGACGCCCTGAATCATAGCTTCAATTACTGTTTTAGGCAGACCCTCCCTGTCTCTGGAGGGCATGACAACGAGGTCAGCCCCTCGGACTATCCATGGCGCATCAGTTCTCGAGCCTAGAAAATGAATATTTGAGGCGATCCGAGGGTCTTTTGCGAGTTGGGTAATGAGCGGGTCTCGAACTTCACCTATCAGGACGAAATGCACTGTTGAGGGAAGGGAACACAATTGCGCTGCACGCACCAGGAGATCGACGCCTTTTACTCTTCGCATGTTGGCAGCTGCTACTACGAGTATGGCAGACTCATCCAGCCCCAGGAGTTGACGAAGACTTTCGCAGGAGCGAGAGTCGTACCATTGCGCTTCATGTCCTTTGTAAATCGTTACGAGCTTACTGCGGGGTATGCCGACTCCTTCCAGATAATTTTTAACCGCATGGGAAACACAATTTATCGCGGTAACGTTGCTGCGCCGATAGGTCAGCCACGAGAGGGGATCGTATCGTTCGACGTTTCCGATTGCCCCGCGATAGGCAATAATCTTTGGCTTATGTTTGAGTCCGACAATGGCGAGCAGGCTGATCGATAAGGCTCTGCTGGTGTATGCGTGGATTAGATCGTAGCGCTCTGTGGTCAGTAGCTTGCGCAAGCGTCGTACAGCAGAGAAGTCGAGACGTGATCGACACTTGAAGTGCTCAACATCGAGGTCGCTGTCACTCAGCAGTTCTGCAAATCCTCCTTCGGTATTACACAATACCTTGATATGTCCCTGTTTCCTTTCCAAGGCACCCTGCTTCTTTTCCGAAGCAGAGGTAGCGCTTCGGCGGAGTGCTTCATGTATACCGAGGACAAGCTTAGTTTCAGGCAGGTCCGTAGTATTGAAGAACATCAGCAGTTTCTTCTGCGCCAGACGTTCTTCTGCCTTCTCAGAATGCTCTGTTGAGCTTACTGGCGTGCTTTCATCCCCGGGTTGAGTGAGGTTGGGCTGACTGACGGTAGCAAGGGATTCAGATTGCATTTCTTCTCCCCCAACGCTTTTTTTCCGCTGCTGTCGCACATGATGTAGAGCTAAAACAAGTGAATGACACTTCTGGTACCTGCTCATTTTTGCTCCCGTTCCGGAGCATTCAGAATATTTCACTACCCTGGCAGAGGTGTAGGGAGGCGTATCGGAAACGAAACTACACGCACCTTTTCGGTCCTTCGACGAAGGCCTGAGCCGATTTGGGTTTGTCCGGACGAAGAGAAAGACTTGCCGACAGACCTCCGAAGTATACCGAGGAATTTCAGGCATGCAAGTCAGTCATGACTGCGCTCTACAAAGCCAAATCGTAGAAAAGATGCGGTATGACAGAGGTATCAGAGAGCTTTGAATCTGACTATATAAGTAGGTTACACGGTATTCGATGCGGTACGAGGGATTGAGAGCATGAAGCGGCGCTGCCCTTTTTGCTGAATCGGGCCCAGCATACATTCATCTAAAATTCAGGTGATTTAAAGCCCTTAGAGCATTTTTTATGACGCGCCGCGAATTTCGCCGAAATGGGGAATCCGGCGTTTCAAGGAACTTTTGAAGCAGAGATGAATTCGTCAAAACCAGATTTATTCTTTGTGCGGGGTCACCCGCGTTCGGGAACCAATTGGATTCGAGCCCTGCTCAATCTGCATCCCCACGTGCACTGTCGCGGCGAGTTTCATTTTGAAGCAATCCTCAACGGCGTGAATGATTTTCTTACGCCAGAGTGGTGTGTAGGCTCTCAGTCCACAGAGGTTCAGCGTATCGTGCAGCGAGCAATTTCCCCTCTGGTTGAAGACTGTTTGCGAACTATCTCCAAAGAAAAACCCGGAGCGACTCGTATCGGTGACGTCACTCCGCACGGACTGGTACCCCTTTCTCATCCGGATTCCTCGTACATTTACATTTTGCGTGACGGTCGTGATGTATTGGTTAGCTGGGCCTATCATCTCCTGAGGGTGGGGCTCGAAGCAGTTCCTGAGTGGCATCACCAGGACTTTCGAAAAAAGATCGAGCGATACGACAAAGACAGCTTTTATTTTGTTAACAACCCGGAGCGTCTTCTCGACAACGAACAATGGGTGAGAGAGGTTGCGCGGGCATGGGCGCAGTACAATAGAGATTATCTGGAGATAGAGGAATGGCTGAGCAGCGGGGAACAGAAAATACGCTTGCTTATGATTCGCTATGAGGAGCTACATCGAAACGTAGAGGAAGGGCGTGACAAACTCTTTTCGTTTCTCAATGTTGATCCGTGCCTGGCCGCTCCGGTGAGTTTCGAGGACTGCACTGCCGCGGGTTTCGACCGCGAGGATCCCACCCAGTTCTGTCGCAAGGGGATAGTCGGAGATTGGCGAAACTACTTCGATGCAAAAATCTCTCAATGGTTCGATGATGAGGCCGGCGAGGTTTTGCGATACTTCAAGTACGAAATCTAGGCCGGGGCGGTATTTGCCCCTTAGATAAGGCAATATTTCGCACCGGCCGTTCATAGACCTTCGTCCGCTCTCACCGGGGAATCGGATTGCGAAGCGTCATCAGGATTCCCCCCTCGGGTTGAATCCTCTTCCCGGGAAAAAGCCTGTGTCTTAGGGCTTCCTGCATGCATCTATAATAAGGACTGAATTCTTCTTTCTGCCAGAGGTCTGTTCGGTCTTTTTTTAACGCCGGGTGCCGGAGCCAAGAGACAAGACACGTGAGCTCAACAGAGATTCACATCGATGACATGCATGTAGCCAGAGCGACTGCTGATTCAGGCTCGCGTGATCTGCATGTACACTTCTCCAGTTTTGCTGAGCTAGACAGCGACTTAGGTCAGAGGCGCCTGCTTCTACGTGGTAGCGCGCAGTTCACCGGCGCGACTGTTTCCGCGGTCGCGATATCGTTCTGCGGGTCAAGACTATTCAGAGCCCAGGGTTCCCCCGGTGAGTCGGAGAATGGAGGTGAGTACTTTTTCGAGTGTACTATCGAGTCGATACCTCCTGAAGTTGATGAACTTATCGTGCAGGTAGATGTCGAAGAACTCGGGCAGATAATGAACGTATACTCTTTTGCCGAGGTAGCGCGCTACGCTGAAAACAGCACCCCGGATGCAGCGAGCGTGGAGAGCAGCGCAATTCGATTCACCTCTGAGTCCGCGTCAGTTTTAAAGAAGCACGCCATGTCAATACTTGGTGGAGAAACTCGAGAAGAAAGCGTTTTCGATTTGCTTAATAGCTCCGCTTCATTGATTGATACGGGTGACAAGGGAATTCTTCGTTTTACACGCGGAGTGAGCCTTCGTCGGAGCCTGGAGGAAAAAACTAAGGCAGGGATAGATTTCCTTTCAGCCGTTCCCTCATATCTGGCCGAACAAAGAGAGGAGGTTACTGCAAGGTATTTCGAATCACTATCCGATGAGGCTCCGCTCCACACGCCGAAGCACTACCCCTACTATCCAGACATTCTGGCAGAGGAGACGGATAGCGGAAAACCGATGCGCATCTGTATCGTGACGATGGACTTTCCGGGTCCGGCACGCACCGGGGGAATAGGAACATGGGCGCTCAGTCTTGCCGAGCTGTTGGTGGAACACGGACATGAGGTTAAAATAGCCTATGTCCTTTTTGAGAACTCTTCGAACATGCGCGCAGGCTCTGAGCAGCTGTGGAAGCAATACTACAAAAGTCGGGGCATACATTTCAGCGTTATTCCAAGGCAACCTGAAATCATTGAAAATAGTCATGTCGCTCGAATGTCGTACAATGCATTCTCCTGGTTGAGAGACCAGGAGTTCGATGTCGTTCATTTTCACGAAATGGTCGGCTATGCGTTCTATAGCGTAGTAGCGAAGCGGCAGGGTCTTGCATTCTCAAATACGACACTTTGTGTGGGAATCCATAGTCCAGATCGCTGGCATTCTTTAGAGAATCGCTGCTTCTCCAGAGATAAGATCCAGCTCGAAATTGATTTTATGGAGAAGCGAAGTGTTGAATGTGCAGACGTTGCATTCAGCCCCAGTGAGTATCTCCTGAATTGGGCGCAAGCACGCGGTTGGCAGCTTCCCGACCGTAGTTACGTCATTCCTCACCCTCTGCCAGCGACATTGGAGGAGCGCGCCCTGGATGCTGACAACAGGGACGTGGCGCAAGGCGAGACAGACGAGCTGGTGTTCTTCGGTCGTCTCGAGAGTCGAAAAGGTTTGGAGGCATTTTGTGATGCTATCGACCTATTGGAGATAGATATTCCAATAACGTTCCTGGGAACGGAGGGCCGGGCGGAGGGCCTGCCCGCCTTGACCTATCTACAAAAGCGTTCTGCCCGGTGGACCGCACCCGTGAAGTTTCTGACTGATTACGATCATACGAACGCGCTTGACTACATTCAAAGAGATGGAGTCCTTTGTGTTGTTCCATCTCTTTCAGATAGCACCTCCTACACGCTTTGTGAGTGTTTGCATCTGGGCGTGCCGGTTATCGCCAGTAGTTGGGGCGGAATGGGTGAGGCTGTCGCTCCGGAAGATCGTCAGCGCATACTCGTTGAACCCAGGGCGGAACCCCTGGCTGAGAGAATTCTCGCTTGCCTGGGTGGACAGTCTGCGAGAGCGAATCCCAGGGTTTCGAATCAGGCCGCCCGAGAGGCATGGCTTAGATTTCATGAAGTTGAGCACTCCGCGGTTTCCGCTGATTGGAGTGACTTCGTGCCTGATAGTGAGCCACTGATTTCAGTCTGTATTCCACATCGCAACCGCCCTTCGGTGTTGCGTGGGGCTCTTGAGTCCGTTCGGGCTCAGGAGTATCCCAATCTTGAAGTCGTGGTGGTGGACGACGGTAGCGATACACCGGGAGTAGCAGAAGAGCTGAAAATTATCGAAACCGAATTTACTGACATCTCAGTGAAAATCGTTTCTCAGCCACAGAGGTATCCGGGAGCGGCGAGAAACATGGCGGCGGCAAATGCCAGCGGAGACTATCTCTTCTTTTTGGATGATGACAATCTTATGTGCCCAAACGCCTTGTCAGTACTCTATAAGGCAGTTAGTCGCACGGGCGCTGATATGATGACCGCCGCGCTGAATATTTTTGTCGGAGAAGAGGTCCCCGAGGCGCCCATCGCAAAAATGCTTTTCCTTGGTGGCTCGGCTTCTGCCTCACTGGTGAGTAATACGCTCGGTGATACCTTTGCCCTTATTTCGAGAAGGGTGTTCCTGGAGGTCGGTGGTTTTACGGAGGATAAGTACACTAATCACGAGGACTGGGAACTACTCGCTCGGGCCGTGATTCTTGGTAAGAACGTAGAACACTGCCCGGAAGCTCTCGGCTGGTATCGTTACTCTCCCGAGGGATTTCTGCATCGCTCAGATAACTATGCAAACCTGATGCGAAGTACGCGAGCATATGTCGATAGCGCTCCGCCATTTGCAAGAGATCTTTTTTATCTTTTTCACGGATTACAGAAACGTCTTGCTTCCAGATTCCAGTCACGTGTGTCTGTCGCCCACATGCCGCAGGCTGAGCTACGAAAACGATTCCTCTTTTCAAGCAAAGTGCTGCTACGTCTTGACGGAGAAACAGGATTTAATGCCCTCACTCCAACTTCAGAGATAGAGGTTGACTCTTTCGCGCCGGCGATGACGTTTAGATCCACCGGAAGAGATCCGCAGATACTTCTTCCGGAAGTACCACTTCCCCGTAACAGTCCCATTTGTGTTCGTCTGAATATCGTTTCCTCGATGCGAACGGTTTGTCAGCTGTTTTATCGAACCGAGGGAATGCAGCACTTTTCTGAGTCACATCAATCACAAATTGGACTGATAGAAGGCCTGAACGTCGTTTTTCTGGCGATTGAACGCTCCAGCTTCACCGGATCCCTGCGACTGGATCCCGCAGCCGGTGCGGGGACGTTTGAGATACGGCATGTCGAGATTCGAACTTTATAGGACAAATTGTGGAAGCAGTTACACAAAATACATTTGAATTCGAGATAGGGTCTGCCACGTATGATACCCGACCTTCGGTCGGTGCGGTGCTTTTCGTTGATGGGACACTTTCGTCCGCAGACAGAGTTATTCAGCTGGAGTTATGCGGGCAGGGCTGCCCGCTTGTGAAGGCTGAGCTTTGCGATGTCGGAGAGCAGCAGATTTTTCGCGCCTGTCTTCCGCTTGGGGTTTTCGGCGCGACGGATCCCACTGTGCCGGTTCAAATCATCGGCCGCGCAACGCTTTCCAGCGGTGAGCAATACACCTACCTCAGAACCTCAGGGTCTTTGAGCGAGCCTCCAGGGGGAGACCGGCATCCACTTCTGGACCCCGAGGCTTTCCCTCCGGCGACCGGGACGGCCTTTGCTCAACAGGAACTTGAGCGATTGTTACCGGAGCTGCGTGAGGGCGTCTCTCTTCGAGAGCAGCTCGATGAGGACGGTGCATCAATGCTCTCTGTTGAGCTTCTTCTTGATCACATCCGTCAGGTTACGAGTCGGGGTAATTTTGCAAGGAAAGGGTTTACACCGGGAGTGCCCGATGAACCGGATAAAATTCCTTCTTTCTACGACCTCGTTGAGCGTACTGCACCCGGGCAGTGCTCCGCGCGGGTCTGTATTGTAACCTCGGATCTGGTCGGTCCGACATTTAATGGTGGAATGGGAACCTTCTGCACTTCTCTGGCGGAGACTCTGGCGCAGGCGGGCGCTGAGGTAGATATTCTATTT
>JAUIMJ010000013.1 GCA_030433295.1 bacterium
ATTCGCTTCACCAGACGATCAAACTCGGCATCAATAGCTGCAAGATCCTCGAAAATATCGGCGTGATCGAATTCCAGGCTCGTTATCACAAGAACATCGGGTCGATACGCGTGAAACTTTGAATACTTGGCAAAAAAAGCGGTGTCGTACTCATCCCCTTCAAGCACGACAATGCGATCACGTGCAGGGAGCTTTTGCTGAGGAAGGCGCAAACCTCCCGGAAGCGTAAAGGGCACACCCCCAATAAAATAACCGGGCTCACAGCCGGCCTGGTCAAGCAGGGTTGCCATCGCAGCCGAGGTCGTCGTCTTTCCATGCGTGCCTGCAACCACAATAGACGTTTCACAGTCCTTGCGGTCGCCAATGAGAAGCGCTGAGAAAACCTCCGGCATAGAGGCATAGGGAATACCGCGATCAAGTACCGCCTCCACCTCCGGATTACCACGGCTTAATGCATTGCCGATGACCACAAGATCCGGATTATCGTTGAGATTCGACGCGGCATAGCCCTCATACAGGATATCAGCAAGCTCCCGGACCACATCTCCCATAGGCGGATAAAAGGCTTTGTCACTGCCCGAAACCTCGTGCCCCAACTCTTTGAGCAGGGAGAGCACTGCCGCAGTTCCGGTCCCGCAAACGCCCGAGATATGTATTCGAGAGTGGGGGGGTAAATTGCGCACGAAGGCAATTCTGGCCTCACTTCTCTCGTCAAATTCGCGGGAAACTATGTCGTCATTCATCGCCGGATTCTTTCGTGGCTGAGGGTGATAGTCCGTAGCGTATTTCTTCGATGGGATCGTACTGCGCCCGCAACGACTGCTGCGCACGATCCTGCAGCCAGTAGTCGATGAGCACCAGCGCAAGCATTGACTCCGCGATCGGAACAGCTCGAAGCGCGACACAGGGGTCGTGACGTCCTTTCGTTTCTATTTCCTGAGCCTGAAAGTTTTTATCTATGCTGTTTTTTAACTGAGGGATAGAAGATGTGGGTTTCACCGCAAATCTAAGGACAATCGGCGCACCCGAGGAAATTCCGCCGAGAATACCACCGTGGGCATTAGAGCAAAATCCATCCGGAAGCATCTCATCGTTGAGTTCAGTCCCACGCGAAGAAGCGCTTTGGAATCCGGAGCCGAATTCCACACCCTTGGTAGCCGGTATAGACATAATCGCGCCGGCAATGGCAGCATCGAGCTTTCCAAACACCGGCTCTCCCAGGCCAGGTGGCACACCGAGCGCCTGCACCTCTATCGTTCCGCCGACTGAGTCTCTCTCTTTTCGTGCGGCCTGGATCTCCTCACGCATTTGATCGACTACATCGGGATCAACAGAGCGAATCTCTGAGTCTTCAACGGTATCCCAGTCATAGCGCTTCGCAACAACGTTTCCGACACGCACAACACCGCCGCGGATTTCAACGCCTATCTTACTCAAAAGCTGTTTTGCAATCGCGCCTGCCATCACCCGGGCTACGGTTTCCCGCGCGGATGATCTGCCTCCGCCGCGATAGTCCCTGTGTCTGTACTTGGCGAAATAGGTAAAATCGGCATGCCCGGGTCTGAAGAGATCCTTTATTGCAGAGTAATCTTTCGACTTCACATCGCTATTGTGGGTCAAAATCATAATCGGCATTCCGGTGGTCTTTCCCTCAAAGACACCACTGAGAATCTCGAATTCGTCTAGCTCTTTACGAGGGGTGACGAGCTTTGATTGCCCGGGACGGCGGCGGTCCAGCTCAGAGCGCAGGTGGTCCAGATCTATCTCCAGACCGGCCGGACAGCCGTCAATCAGGACGCCCAGCGCCGGGCCATGGCTCTCGCCAAAGCTGCTAACACGAAATAATGTTCCAAAAGTATTACCCAACATACTCAAATTCCATTGTGATACCGACTAATCCGAACTTTGGCCGAAGAACGCAGATCACGGTTAAACTACGAAAGTTACATATCATTTTTCTAAAAATGATGCTCCCCCTCATCCAAAGATAGTTTGGAATGGCAATTGCACTTCTACGAGCCAAGAGCGAGCCCCACATGCGCACTCCTCCATTGAGCAAAGAGGAAGACGCCTGGATCTATCACAAATTAGTAGCGGTGTAGACGCGACAATAAGCAATGCCCATGAGTATAGCCACAGCACACGACGCCCCTGATGTACTGAGTAACGCCGAAAAGAGTATTCTCGTTGTAGACGATGAGGAGAATATCCGCGGTGCATTAAGCCGACTGCTAAAAACAAACTACGAAACCTACAGCATAGATACCGCCTCTTCTGCCGAAGAAGCCGTTGCTCTGCTTGAGCAGAGTCCCTTCGACATTCTGGTAACTGATTTTCGCTTGCCCGAAATGAACGGTCTTGAACTCACCGAGTGGGCTCAGAATCAGCATCCTGGCGTAAAGTCCATCTTAATGACCGCCTTTGGCAATGAAGAGATGGTTCAGGAAGCGCATGAAAACGGATGCGTAGCGTACCTGGAGAAGCCACTTGATGTTGACCTTTTGTTTCACTTCATTGAGGAAGCGTCCAGGACTCGTTGTCGCGTATCGCTCCATGTCGACGACTGTTCGCTCGGCGAAGTGCTGCAGTTTTTTTCCATGAGCAATAAGTCCGTACTACTCAGCGCTCAGTCGGATAACGGTTCCGGAGTTCTTAGCATGCAGGACGGATTGCTGACCCACGTTGAATTCGGTCAGCTCAAAGGTGGTGCCGCCTTGATCGAACTACTCAACTCAAACGATCTCGAACTTTCCACACTCAGCGAGGAAGCTTCTTCCGCTAAAACACTTAACCTGAGCTGGCTGGCATTGAATTCTCTCCTCGAGGCTCCTACCAGAAGGAACCAGGAAGAAATTCTTAAACTCTATCACCTGCATCAGCTGAGGACATCAAAGGCGATCGGAAGATCGGGCAGTAACTCGTCCCTGACTGACCTCATTAAGGATTTCAAAGCGAATCGCCTGTCGCCCCAGAAGAAACCTCAGGAGAATGAAACAAACAATGAGGCATCTTCTGCAAAGGATGTTTCAGCTCCTGAGAAAAGTGGCGGGCAGACGCCAGAACCCCAAAACGACGCCCCCCGAAATGATCAGCAGGAAAAAGGGGCTGACTGGGTTCGCATGCTTGTAAACGAAGGTGTGCAGAACTTTCGAGCACATAAGTTTGAAAAAGCGAAAGAGTGCTGGCGCGAAGCCCTGAGACTTGATCCGAGCTGCGATCAGGCACAGCAAAATCTGGAAATTCTCTCTACCATTCAGACAGTGAAAGGCTAAGCCTCTGCAGCTGCTTCTGTCTCCGACGCCCCGGGCAGCAGAGAAGCCGGGGGACTTCACGAGGCAAAATAGCCAATGACTTCTGCAAATTATGTGGTATGCTCCTCCTTTCACATACCCGTTCTTCGTATTTCGAATTCCGTATGTGGATTGCCACGATGGATGAGTGCTACTCTTCTTTGCGAGGCTGCGCTTCAACGTGTTTCTATTCGCGCATACCGTACAGAGTGCTCTGTTTACATGGCACCCTGTTGACAGAAGGCTCTATTAAAAGGGGACTCTCAACGCTGCGGCCCCGATGTTTACAGATTAACTGCAAAGCTACGTTTTACCATGGAAAGCCCCGACGTTATTAAGAGACAAGTCATTGAAGCCCTTTCCCACCCTGAAGCCGAAGAGGGTCTTTACCTGGACAATCTCCACCACCTGCATGAGGAAGACGAGCGAACACGCGTGCAGGGAAATGAACTGCAAATTCTCGACGTCATCAAAGAGCTAATTGACGAAGGAAAAGTTCGAGCTGATGAAAGCGGAGAGTCGGTGATTTTTTTCATCGTGAAATAAGGGCCGGAGTCTGGTCGTCGCCATGCATTCGAGACCAGATTAGGTCGCACAAATACCTTCTATTCTAGTCGTGAATATATCCATTTTCCTCTTGAGGGCTTAGCAAGGTCCCTCCCGCTAAATACCATAAGTATTTTACTATCTTTTTTGCGATTCCCGCGGTGATTTGATAAAAATTATGCCCCGTTTGCTATGAGCTTAGCGGCGCATTCTCTCTACACGCGATCTTTTTCTTGTCTAGTTCGAGCAGAAAAACAGCACACTCCCGGCGTCAGGCCATGCTTGATTCCGGGGGTATCCATTAGGATTTTTTTGAGGTTGTCCCTCATCCCGGCTCATCTAGCTTCACTTGCCTGCACGCGACTTCCTCAGTCCGCGTTCAGAGTAAGATCACTACTGATTGCCACATTCAATCCTTTAGAAAGGGTCCTCCATGACAAGACCTAAACTTGCGTTTGAACGCCAGAAGCGATTCTGGCTCTATGAAGAAATGGAACGGCGCGTTCCGCGTGTTCGCAGAGAACTTTCTGCGATGCTCGCCGAACACAAAGACGCCGTCCTTGGCACCGCCACGCTGAATTCCCTTCTGGGAGGTGGGCGCGGTGTTCCGCTTCTGTGGGAGTGGACGACTAATGTCACCGCTACGGTCGGCATGCGTGTTCACGGTCGAGGGATTCGTGGTTTAACCCGTCTCTCACCGGAAGACATGCTCGGACTCGCATACCTCGGAGAATACCCAACAAAGGATGAATCGCTTGCGATTCAGACCGAGTTGGGGCGCAGAGCAAAGGCGTATCCCGAACACATGTGGGAAACGATCCGTGCGCTGCCGCGAGACATGCATCCGATGCGAAAGTTTTCCATGTTGTTGGGCCAGCTGGCTCACGAGTCGATCTTCGGCAAGGACTACAACAGTGGAAACCTTAACAAGCTCGACTACTGGAAGGCATACTTCCACGACTCGATGAATCTCATTCCCTGGGCGACTGTTACCGCTGCTGCAGTTTTCGTTAGCTGCTACGGTAATGCCGACCTCCTGGAGCCTGAGAACTTCGTCTACGACGGAAAGAAGGGAATGGCTGCCAACCTGGCAAACCTCCTTCACATTTCAGATGGAGACCATGAGAAGCTGACTGCTATCCTTGGACTCTTTCTGATTTTGCACTTCAGTCACGGCGGAGGAAACGCTTCGCAGCACACTGCAAAGCTGGTCTCGAGTACGCTGACCGACATCTTCGGCTCAGTCTCAGCGGGCATGCTCGCACTCTTTGGCCCGCTTCACGGTCGTGCCAACTCCGACTCACTCAAGATGATCAAGAAGTTCATCGAAAAGTGCGGCGGCATTCCGAACCAGGCCCAGATTGCATCCTTCATCAAGGATCTCGTCAAGAAGGGTCAGGTACTTTCAGGATTCGGACACGCAGTCTTGCGCGTCACAGACACTCGCTTCCTGGCGCAGATCGAAATCGGTGGCAAGTATTGCCGCGATAGCGAACTCTACCAGACCGCGATTGCTCTCTACGAGTACGCTCCGGAGGCCCTGAGGAAAGAAAAACCCAACATTCAAAACCCGTATCCAAATGTCGATTTGGGAAGCTGCACGCTTCTCTACGACGCGGGAATTGAAGAAAGTGACTTTTTCGTCGTCCTCTTCGGACTTTCACGAATCCTTGGAATGAGCACCAGCGCAACGATGGATCGCGCGATGTGCCTGGGCATTGAACGCCCCGGTGCTCGAACGATGTCTCAACTCCATGAAGAACTCTATCGTGCGCAAGCGTAGCTGTTTAGCGCATTCTCCTGCGCTAGAAGTAAGAACAAATTGGGTGCTCTGGTCCTGCGTACTCAGCCGGGCACCCATTTTTTTCTTTCCCTTTCAGACGGGAACACTGATGTTCTCTCCAACAATGGTTTCGGATACCCCAGGAGAAAACACCTCACCCACCCCTCTTCTTTTTTAGGGCTAAAACCCTGCGACTGCCCATCAAAACAATCTCCACAAAATACTATTACCTTCTGGGAGAGGGAGTGTTGTGTCGCGCGCAGTTGCGCAGGCGGCTAAAAGCCTTCTAATCAAAGGGGAAGCGTAGCCCGCCGAGCATGTTTGAAGCACGACACAACACTCCCTCTCCCAGACGCCTTAATAGTAAGAACGGACATCTCTTGGGCTATAGCCCTCCTGCACAATTCGCTTTTTCGAACCCCGTTCCAGCGGCCCAATCACAAGGCGATGCGGGTCGTAAAGCATAGGTCCCTTCGGAATGACAAATCCCTGACTGGCGCCTCCCAGCAGATACGCCCTTCCCTGGCGTGCATCAAAGGCCCAGGCTTCGACTCTCGCACCGGGAAAGGGAGCCCTGAACCTCGCCTGCCATCCTGCGTATCGCGCGTCGTTTGACGCAAGCGCATGGGCAACATCCTCACGCTGCGCGCCCGGAAAAAACTCAACTACCTGCACGTCTTCACCATCCCTCTGCACAGTGAATAACACGCTGTCCGCTGCTCGCTTCTGTTTTGTGAGATACGCCCAGCCAACGGCTTTGATCCAACCGTTGTCCTGATAATGCAGGCGATCCAAAGAACCGGCACTGATGGCAGCATCTCGAACAAACTCAATATCCTCCAATGAATGAGCTTCCTCTGAGCTATCTCCAAGCAAATACGCTTCCGCCGAATCACTGTTTAGCGCCCAAACCTTTAGCTGCGCTCCTTGCGGAACATGCAGGTGAGCCTGCCAACGGTAGTGTTTTGCCTCTGCTTCGCTATGTACCGCACGTATGGGCAGCGGCACGCTAGTGAAGGCATATGCCGCAGGAACCCGGCGTCCGTCACGCAACTCGTAGGTAAAAAGAACAACATCAGCCACTCGGTTCTGGCGAGGTAGATACGACCAGCCCTGCAAGGTTTGCCTGCTTGCACCCTGTTTACTTCTTCTCAGTATCGCACCATAGGCAGCGGTAGGATGTCCTTCTTTAAAGGCAATGTCTTTTAAGCGAAGCAGCGGGCGCTCAAGGAGTTGATAGCGCTCGAGGGCAAGCGCCTGGGCCTTGAGTTCGATCTGCCCGTTTACAATTGTTCGAATCGAATCCTCTACGACCAGTGGAAGCAAACGAAGCGCAGCCTGTCCGTTACGGCGATCGAGATACGCTGCATGAGCCGCAGGGAGTGCCCCATATGAGGACGCAACACTAAAAACTATAATGAAACACGCAAGGACAAGCGCCATTAACTGCATGGCAGTTGAAAGTAAGGCACCCAGATAGCGAGCCGCATCTCGTAAGACCAAGAACAAAAGCGGAAGCGTTGCGATTGCCAGATATACGGAAAAAGCGAGATAGCGCGAGGCGAGCATGCCCTCAGCTCCGGCAGCAGAGCGAGAGAGAGCAACGGGAACACCGCTACCAAGGGAGTAAATACCGAGAATAATCCAGGGGAGAGCTGTCCGGCGAAACTCCATCCCTCGCCATCGACAAAGAACATATAAAAGGCAAAAACCAAAGATAGCAAGGAAGAAGGATCCGAAGCACTGAGCCGTTCCTGCCGGGTCGTAGCTTTGACTGAAGAGCGCCCCCAGCCAGGTAGCATACAAAGCGATGAGCTGTCGGGAATTCTCGAAAAACGGCAGCAGCTCAGCGTGACCGCTCGGCCGAGTGTAGTCGAGAAAGTAGAGTCCAACACTTACTACGCCAAGGAGAACAAATACGAGGAGGTCAAAAGCTCGAGAACGCAGGTTCTCTCCCTCATACGCGAGCAGACCAAGAAACAATAAGGGCCATAGCATCATACCGTTTGCATAGGAGTATGTCGCAACAAGTGAGCAAACGGCAAAGAGACAAAGTTTTGCGGTAAGCGTCCAGCGCGAATGCAGGGCTAGCAATGAGACAAAGAGGCAGAGGTTAGGAAGATACAGGGCAATTTGAAAGCCAAAGAGGAAGTTCCACCACTGCTGCAAACTGTAGAGCAGCACCAAACCATAGACGAGAAGGCTAACTCGCAACAAAGGCGAACGCAGAAAGCTGTTTCTGAGCAGAGCCCAAAGACAAAACGCTATGGAAAACAAAATGAGGTGGATACAAAGTATTTCGACGCGCGTATCCCAATTTGTGGCCCAGGCAAGCGCAATCGTTATCAGGCGCGGAAAAAACATCCGGCTTTCGGTGTGTTGTGTAAAGAGGTCTGAGATCCCGAGGTTTCCGTCAAAAAAACCGAGCACCGCCGGTGCGTGCCCCCATTGATCAAGAAACTTCGTATTTACCGCGTACCAGATGCTCAGGCACCAGGCACTAAAAAGGGGCAGGAGTGCGAGGGAATAACAAAGTACCTCAAATGTCTTCCTCACAAGGGGCACTAAACGCATTATGTAGTGATCTCTTTGGCCGCATCATTAAGTATTGAAACTGCTTCTTCGATCTCCTGATCGCTGCTGCAAAAATGGGGCGCGATGCGAAGGTAACCATCCCGTGCCGTACAGGTCAGTCCACGCTGGTAGAGCTTCTCGACCAGCTCAGGCACCGGACAGGCAGGCACCACGGAAAGAATTCCCGACCTGTGCTCCAGAGGAAAACGGCAGGGTTTGTAAAATGACGTGTTTAGTTTGGCAAGAAGTGCGTCCTGTAATCGAAAAACTTCCGTCCGAATCGCTTCCGCATTATAGGCGCAAAATACATCCGTCAGAACGGTGCTCAAACCGGGCACCAGTGAAAGCGGGCGGGTTGAGTATTCAAACCTTCGGGCATCGTCATGCACGTCCCAATCATGGTTGAGATAGTGAAAACCCTGCTTCATTGTTTCCGCACCGGCACAGGAGGTCTCAAGTTTCTCCCTCAGTGAGGGAGAGGTATAGAGAACACCAAGCCCAACCGGTCCCATGAGCCACTTCCATGCAGAAGACGCGATCGCCGCTATCCCGAATTCTTCGGGATACACGGGCAGGACACCCATGCTCTGGGCAGCATCTACTATCAAATCGATGTTTCGCTCCCGGCAGAAGTCTCCGAGTCGCCTGAGATCCGCAGCAAATCCACTGGTAAACTGAACGTGACTAATGGCTACAACACGCGTTCGCTCACTGACCATCTGTTCAAGATCAGAAAATCTCCAACCACGCGCCAGTTTCTCATCGGGAGTAACACAGCCATCTTCTACCGCATCCGGAAGAAGTTTTAGCGTGACCCCTCTTCGCCGCGACTGTAACACCCAGGGGTAATGATTCGCCGGATACTCATGTTCGTAACTGATAATCTCGTCACCCGGCTCGAAGGGATATCCGTTGGCAACGAGATTCATCCCCTCCGCCGTACTCGTCATGCAGGATATGTTCGAGGCTTGTGTCTTGAGTAGCTTTGCCGCAGCCTTGCGATACGGAGACAGGACGTCACCATGTCGGTCGAACAAACGGGTGCCGTGTAACTCCTGATCTCTCGAAAAGTGTTCTACCGCTCTTGCGCTCGCACTATAGAGCGGAGAAACAGAACAGAAAGAAACAAATATCCCCTCTCTTTTGTGGGCAAACAGAGCGGGCGACTTGTCAAATTCGTTTTCCACAAAGTCCCTTCACTAGCATCCGATGTTATGCTTTTCGGACAAAAGATATGCCTGGATGAACATCCCTAGTTCACCATCAAGCACCGCCTGAACATTACCTGTCTCCTGCTCTGTTCGCAGATCCTTTACGAGTTGATACGGCTGCATGACGTAATTGCGAATCTGGCTTCCAAAATCAATCTTCATCTTGTCGCCCGCCATTCGATCAATCTCATCCTGCTTTTTTTGATACTCGATCTCATACAGCTTCGATTTCAGAACGCGCATCGCACGGTCGCGGTTCTTGTGCTGCGAACGTTGGTTTTGACAGGCTACGACAATCCCACTCGGTAGATGCGTAATACGCACCGCAGAATCGGTCTTGTTTACATGCTGCCCACCCGCTCCGCTGGCCCTATAGGTATCGATCCGCAACTCATCATCACTGATTTCTATTTCAACGTCCTGATCAAGGTCGGGAGTAACCGTCACAGAGGCAAAGGAAGTATGTCGTCGCGCATTCTGATCAAATGGCGATATGCGGACCAGGCGATGCACTCCTCGCTCAGAGCGCAAAAAACCAAAGGCATTCATCCCCTCAATTGCAATAGTCGCACTCTTGATACCTGCCTTATCTCCCTGACTGATATCAAGGACCGTGGCTTTGAATCCCTGGCGCTCTGCCCAGCGAAGATACATTCGCATCAGCATCTCGCCCCAGTCCTGCGCCTCGGTTCCCCCGGCACCTGAATTAATTTCCAAAAGGGCGTCCTGGGAGTCATGCTCTCCGGAAAGCATTCTCTCCATTTCAAAACTCTGGAGAGAGGAGTCGACACTACTAATTTCTTTTATGAGTTCTTGTTCAAGACTATCGTCTTCCTGAGTAAGCTCAAGTAAGACATCGAGGTCGCTTATTGATGTTTGCAGCTGTGCGACCCGCTCTACCTGATCGGCCAGATCGGAACGCTCTCTGGAAATCGCGAGGGCACGCTCGTTGTCATCCCAGAAATCAGGGGCTGATACTTCTTCCTCCAGTTCAGCAAGTCGGGACTCCTTGGTAGAGAGGTCAAAGATAACCTCCCAGCGCATTTGCGCGCTCTCGGAGTTCTTCGATTTGTTGTTTGAGATCAGAGACGTTGATCAGTTCTTTCGACATACTCTAAAAAACGAAATTTTGGCACCAGCCAGGCTCCCGAAGTCTCACCGGAACGGCATGGCACGAATAGCAATACACATTTGTTCGGACGGCAGAGAATCCTCCGACAACGCTCGATCAAATAGCTTTTCCCAGTAAAGAGGTCAATTCACTCTCTCTGATAGAAGGGCAATTGTGCTCAGTCTCTCAGGAAACGCCCAGCAGACTGCCTTACTAGCACAAAAACACTGCCGGAATTCTATAATCTACCCTCTCCGGCTTCGCTCACGAGCGGGGTTATGCATTCCCTGGAGGAGGTGGCTGCGGGATGAAAAGAACTGAGTAGTACTATGCCGCATTTTTGCCTGAATTCAGGCGATCTGCTCCGGACCCGAGTTTTCAGCGCGGCGGTCCGTAAGGTCTCGCCGACATCGGAGCATGTGCTTCCCACGCGCCTCTGTCGTGCCACGGTCCTCAGCGTATCTACGCTGCACCCCGGATTGTCGATCTTCCTGGAATCACTGTCATTTCCACGCTCATCTTAGTAGGTGACTCCTGCAGACCGCTACGCTGTGCGAGCCTCGTCCTTTGCAGGGAGTCCCAGGGCTCATTTTCTTCAGCCATGGGAAATAGCTTATTTGAACCTCGGCGACGGTGATGAAAACCAAAAACGCTGCCAACAGTTACGAGAAATCAAAAGCATGGATGGCGCAGGCCACGCGCAGTCTTGCCTTTGCCTGCCTTCTCTTCCTGACGCTGGTGCTGCTGGGAACTGCAGGCTATCGAATAATCGAAGGTTGGTCCGTCATCGATTCGCTCTACATGACTATCATCACGATCTCCACCGTGGGCTACGGAGAAGTACGGATTCTCAGCACTGAAGGGCGTTTGTTTTCTGTCATGCTGATTATCTGCGGGATGGGAGTCGTCGCCTACTGCATCAATGTATTTGCTCAGACAACGATCGAAGGACAGATCAACAGACTAAGAGGAATGAGTAAGATGTTTAGAAGAATACGTGATTATGAGAACCACCACATCGTGTGTGGCTACGGACGGCTGTCAAAATACGTCCTTCCCGAACTACTCGAGCACGGGCACAAAGTAGTAGTCATTGATGCAGACCCAATGACCACTATTGACCTGGAAGCGCTCCAAATCCCTTATATTGAGGGCAATGCCTACGACAACGAGACATTGAAGCTCGCCGGGGTCGAACGCGCAAGCGCGCTTCTTTCCTTGCTACCCAATGATTCAGACAATGTCTACGTCACCCTGTCTGCGAGAAGTCTCAATCCGAAGCTGCGGATTGTTGCCCGCACCGAATCCGGTGAAGGCGAAGATAAACTCAGACTCGCCGGTGCGAACACCGTCGTAGCTCCCTTTCGGGTGAGTGGTGCTCGCATCGTGCAGCAATTGCTCCACCCCTACGTCAATGATTTCCTCGAAATTGCGACAGGCAAAAGTGGCGAAAGCCTGATCATGGAGCGACTGGTGATCCCAAACGACTCAAGTATTGCCGGAATGACTCTGGAACAATCAGAACTGCGCAAAAAGACCGGAGTCATTGTGGCAGCAAGTATTGGATCAGATGGAACTATGAATCTTTCTCCGGGACGCGATTGTGTCCTGCAAGCAGGCGCGACACTCATCGCCCTTGGAACAAAGAAAAGTCTGGAACAACTCGCGGAACTCGTTTAGCCGATCGTACTAACGTTGTCCGGAGAATGCTTCACTTCACTGACAGGCGACGCTATCGGGTCCGACTGTTTTAGGTGCGCGTAAACGCACGCTTTGTGACATCGCTATCGCCTCCCCTTCAGCACGAATGTTGAGACGCAAGCTAGCTCCGCCGTACTCCTGAAAATATTCAAGCTTTAGAGGATAGACCCCGGGTTCGAATGTTCGTCCCCTGGTTTTTGTCATGAACGCATGTGGACTCCAGATATCAACCAGGCTTTCACCCGCGACAAACAAACGAGAGCCATCATCGGAACCGAGCTCAAAGCTTACGGTCGAGCGTGTATCGACCTGCAGGCAGGAGAAGAAACGTGCCGAGTATTGTTCCAGCGCAATCTCTTCATGCGGTGATGTCTGTGACCAGTTAAATTGAATCTCTCTCTGCCGCTCACCAGCTCGAGCTGTTCCGGCGAGTTCAGTATTCTCGAAATAGTAGTCGACCCAGGCCGGTTCACCACGCAACAGGTACCAACTGACTAGTATCAGCAGAGCCGGTAAGACACCAAAGCTTAACACTTGTCGCAACGACAGTTGCGGATTCAGCTTTCCATGATCCCGATACCAGTTCCTGCGAAGAGTTTTTTCGGTAGCATCCAGGAGTTCAAGATGACCTTCCAGGCGATCCGCCGCACCCGACTCAAGCGCAGGGAAGAGTTCCGCCGCACTGAATTGCTCCAAATCCTCCCGCCACCGTTTCTGCACATCATTAGCGTCCTCTACCGCGCCGAGGGCCTTCCAACGCTTGAATACCGGAGAGAAATCGATGCTGTTTGTGAGTTGGTCGAATGAGTCGGCAGCCTTCGTCTCAGGGGCGGCTTCACCAGCCCCCTCCTCTTGTATCCGCGATTCGTCGAAGCGCAGCAGGCACTCCCAGGCGCGGGCTATGTGCATAGCTGCCTCGGGTGTCCACTTCGGTTCATCCCAAAGAATGCGCTTGGCAATAGTGCTGTTGCGCGCCGCGATTTCAAGCAATGAATATGACCCCGATTCCATTCGTAGTGCCTTTTCTATTCCACGATCTCCTGGGTATTTTCCGGAAGCTCTATGTCTTTGGCTAATTTGGGAAATAGCTTCCAGAGCATTTGGGGGTTCTTGCGAAGTCCGGCTCCATCGAGAAAAAGCCAATCTCCTCCGCTCGCCGGACGAGCCGCTATGAGAAAGCCTTTACTCTTAACTTTCTTCTCACCAACTTTAATCAGACTGTTTTTGGGCACAAAGCAAACTACTTCATCATCACTCGGATAGGTCTGCGTTGGTGTACCCAGGCTTGACTCGATAAACTCCACGTTCAGCGATTCCAGCTGCGTCATCGTGGTCCTCGTCAGATTTTCGAACTTTTCTTTTCCTCCCATGATGCCGCTCAGAGAAGGGTGCGTCTTTGCGATTATGTAATCAGCATCACCCTTCTCAAATGCCTCACCCAATTTCTCGGCCTGCTCGAGAAGCACTTTTTGTTCTGCCGCGCTCAGCGATTCCGCCGAGACCATTCGGTCATTAACGGTGATTGAATACGCGACGAGGATCAGTGATCCGAGGACTCGTAGAAAAGCGCTCCTGAATAGGTTGCCAGTGAATCCTGACACGACTGCGTTCCGCGTGATTGACATGCAAAAGCCCCCTTCAATGATCTCAAATAAAAACGTAGCGAAAATGCATATTCGCACGGAAAAAAGCCCGCGCGGGAACAAAAAAAGCCGAGTAGTTACAGGTCAAATTCTCGCGACATATGTCTGAAAACTGCTCAAGAATGCGACAGGTGAACCGTAGCAGCTTGTCAGCATTATTGCACTGACTACTGCGCAGAGAATGACACCCCTGTCACTGAGGGTCTCGAGTCCTGATGACGGCCTCAGCGAAGGTATCGATAACCTCTTTTGCACTAAGAATCTCCGTTATTCCCGAGACGCTCTTGCCAGCCTGATAAAAATCTCTGGTCGAGAGTCCACGTTGCGAACTCCGCTTCAATCTCCATCCGGCAATGGCATTATAATAGGCTCGAATCCAGCCCTTCGTCCTGGGATGGTTAAAAAGAAAGCGCGCAATCGGGCCAATCTTCGTTCCGACCTTCTCAACATGCGGCGTTCTAATCACCGCAATAGGTACGCCAGTCACTCGCTCGGTATGTACGATGTCCGACTCTGTGGCCTCTACGATTGCGTTTTTGTAGTCATCGGCCGCAGTACATTCGTGCGTTGCAATGAAGCGAGTAGACATGAGTATACCCTGGTACCCCGTCTCCAGGGCTCGTATGAAGTCCTCCGGTGCACCAATGCCACCCGCACAAATTAATGGAACGTTGAATGGCAACAACTCTTTGTAGAGTTCATCCATACTCAAGACCCCAGCATGCCCGCCCCCCCGCTCAGTTACACCAATCAGACCATCGACCCCGCCGTCACATGCTTTTTTGGCGTGTTTTGCAAGAGTGCACTTATGATACACGAGGCCGTCAACTTCCTTAACTTTGCGAACTACCCAATCGGGCTTTCCAAGAGAGGTGACGAAGAAGCGACATCCCTCCTCCAGCGAAATGTTCAGGTATCGCTCCATGCGCTCCGCGTATCGAGCTGAAGATTTCTCCACCGTGAGGTTTACGCCATACGGCTTGTCAGTCAGGGAGCGGATGTAGCGCAGGCCATCTCGCAGCTTCCGCTCGTGGATAAACTCCATAGAAAGGGGCTGCACAATGCCGATTCCGCCCGCCTCTGAGACGGCAGCAACGAGCTCAGGATTACTGCAGGGAAACATTGCCCCACAGACGATAGGATAATCTATGCCGAGCTGGTCACTGAATGTGGTCGCTATTCTCTTTGTCACTCTGTAGTACGCTCGAAAATCAAAGCCCCCTAAGATTCGGCAAATAACCGCTACACCGAGTCGAGATTGAGCAGTATAGAGATACTGATCACTCAGCTCCTCTTGCTTTCCAGAGGAGCGAACGTGAGTTCAAATTACATTTTAAAGGATAATTTCGGTAGACAATTATTCAACTACTCCCTGCTACTACTCCCTGCGAATATGCCTCCGGACCTTACACACAGCCGGGCACTCTTTGCCTCCTCGGAACAGCATCAATTATTTCTTGTTTTTATATCCGAATGAAACAAGGGTATGCTTTCTCTTTCAGTAGATCTTAGATACTGAATTTTGTAGTCTTCGGGGATGGAACAACATGGGAGGAGGAGTGGATAGTGCTCTCGTATTTCCTTCTGCCCATTTCCCCTTGTTTATTCTTTAAGCGTTTTATCCTTTGAGCGGTTTCAATTTTTGAGGGGATTTTAGCCAGCGGCGTTTTTTCTGCTGGCGTGAGATACGGAACGTGTAAGGCCAGACTAATGTATAAAAAACTTCTTGTTGCAGTAGATTTCTCAGATGTCTCAAGTGTTGTGATAGAACACGCGAAGAACCTGGCGCTCGCCGTTGGTGCACAAGTCCGCGTTTTACACGTAGAGCCAAACCCCGATTTACTGGCTACCGCCATTCCGGACAAAGAAGAACGAGACAGGTTGAGCGAGGAGCCCGGCGGAGAGGAGTTTCAACTGAAATCCCTGGAACAGCTCTTGCGGGATGCCGGCGTGGAAGCAGATCACAAGCATGCTGCAGGTGAACCCTGTAAAAACATCCTTGAAGAAGCAGCTTCCTACGAAGCCGATATGATCCTGATCGGATCACATGGGCACGGAAAGATCTATCGTTTCCTGAGCGGTGGTGGCCACAGAGACACTCTTGTCGAAAAGGCAAAAGTACCTGTTCTCGTTGTTAAGAGTCCGCCCGAGTAAGAATTCGCTCGTTTTTCTTCGTTACGCTGAAATCAAACGCTTGAGTGCAAGCACGCTGCCGAAATGAATTCCTTCGTGGAACTGGTTAAAAGCGATGGCATCATCGATGCTGCCCAGGGTCACTCCTGCGGAGGTTTGATAGGTCTGGTAGTTTGAAAAAATCCCCTGCTGGTAATCATCACGCAATCGCTCGGGCAAGGATAAGAGCAAGCTTTTCATCTCCTCCACATCGGGTTTCTGGGACCAGTTCGCCGGCGATGTTCCCTTTTTATTCTCCTCTACCAGCTGCGCATCGACCAGCATGTCCAGGCCGCTCAGCTTGTAGCAAAGCAACTGCTGAGTAACTACAAGGTGACTCAGGTTCCAGAGAATATTGTTGTTACACGCCGGAGGAATAAGCTCCAGTTGCTCCTGTGAGAGATCGGCGATCAGCGAAAGGAATGTTTTTCTCAATACCAACAACTGCTCAATAGCTACCATTACAACTCCAACATCAAGATTCTTTCTTCGCAAACATCTGTAAAAATCAATTCTCAATCAGGCGTCAAGAGGGGCGACTCTGGGCAACAAGGGCCACAACAAACGCCAGTGTTCCTCCTCCTTCTCCCTCATGCGTTCCGCCTCAGATTCCGGCACATTTTCATGATCATAGCCCAGCAAATGCAGGACGCCATGAATCAACAAGCGAAGAAATTCATCTTCCGGCCTGTGCCCGATGCTTTCAGCCTGACGGAACATCGTCTCAACCGAAATAACAACATCGCCTAGTATTTCGGAACCCGCGTCGAAGCATTCCCCGTCCTGCATCGCAAACGACAAGACATCGGTAGGTCCTTCTTTGCCTCGATATTGGGAATTTAACTGGGCAATTTCCTCGTCATCCGTCAGCAGCAGACTAAGGACCTTGGAATCACATTCCAAGTCGCTTAAGAGTTTCTTTGCTATCTGAAGAATCTGACTTTCGGGAAGAATTTTCGCCATTCTTTTTGCCACCTTCTCCCTCAGCAGCATTTCGACTTCCATCCTTTTTCTCCCCTTTTCCTTCACGAGCTTCTTCTTTTGAAGCGCCGCCCTGGCCCTTTTCTGTCTTTGAGGAAGACTTATCCTGACCTTTCGTCTTCGCCTTCTCGCCCGCTTTTTGATCGCCCGAATCCTCGGCCTTTGCCTTTCCTTTTTCAGCGGGTTCTGAGTATTCGACACGGCGGTGGTATATGCCGGTGAGCGTTCTGGTAAACGTCTTTGCCACCAAATGCAAATCCCTGAGAGTCAGGTTACTTTGATCCAGCTCTCCGCTCGCAAACACTTTGTTGATGATACGCTGGACAAGACCTTGTATTTTCGCCGGCGTCGGATCCGCAAGCGTTCTGGAACTCGCCTCAACACAGTCTGCAAGCATAAGTATTCCAGATTCTTTACTCTGTGGCTTGGGGCCTGCGTAACGATAATGGCTCTCGTCAACGACTTCACCTTCTTCGAGATCTTTATGCGCCTTCACATAGAAATACTCAATCAGGGAAGTTCCGTGATGCTCGGCGATAAAATCGATAATCTGTGGCGGAAGATTGTATTTCTTCGCCATATCAATACCTTCTTTTACGTGCTTCTTAATAATAAGAGCCGACATAGAAGGAGTTAGTTTGTCGTGCCTGTTTTCCTTGGTCTGGTTCTCAACAAAATACGCTGGCTTCTTCGCCTTGCCGATATCGTGGTAGTAAGCACCCACCCTGGTGAGAAGCGCATTTGCACCAATCGCCTCCGCGGCAACCTCGGCCATCTGTCCCAGCACCGTAGAATGGTTCCAGGTCCCGGGTGCCTGCACCGAGAGTTCCCTGAGAAGGGGATGATCAAGAGAGGCCAGCTCCAGTAGTTTAAAATCGGTAATGTATCTTCCGAAATATTCCGCTATCGGCGTCAGACCGGCACCAAGCACTCCGGAAAACAAACCGCCGATAACTGCCCAGAGAATCCGACTGGCTTTCTCCGCATTGCTAAAATCGGAGAAGAGAAGCATAAAGCAAACCACGATTATCATGTTCGCCGTAGCAACCCGGGCACCTGCCCAGATGAATGCAGATCGTCGTGCGGCGCTCTTCACCGAAACCGCGCCAATGGTGTTTCCTATGGCAATCATCGCCAGGACGATCCAGGAATTTTCGAGAAAGACTCCGGTGAGCAGCAAAAAGCACATCATGAACAAGAATACCGCTGAGGCCCCGAGGGTAACCTGAAGCAGGATTCCGCCGGCTGCTACCGGGGCGGCGAGTATGAACGTGCTGGGGTCGAAGTAATAAAAACTGTTAGCCAGTGAAGTCGCCAAAATCGAATAGAGCTTTATCATCACAAAGCTGCCAATCAGGACGATGGCGACAACAGCGAGATCTTTTGTCTTAGCGACATACTGAGGCCAGAACTCGACCACAAATACATATGCGGAGAAAAGTACCAGCCCTGACAGAATGAAATAACCCGCCCAGGTCGCAAGCAGGTTTCCGGGATGTTTATCACCGTGAAGCTGCTGCAGTCGACGCTCCTGCGCATCCGTGATTTTGTCGCCGGCTCTGACGATAACCTCTCCGCGCTTTATCCTGTAGACGACCGACTCGACGTTATCCGCAGCGTCCTGGAGTCGCCTGTCTGTCTCCACTGAGTCAAACAAGACGTTCGGGTGTATCTGCAGCATCACCAGCTTATGGACCACAGAGTTAAATCCCTTGCCCTTCTGCAGACCGAGGCCAGGCATTGAGGCTTCTGCTACTTCCTTCGCCTCAAAAGGGTTAAACATGGAACTCGGCGAAGACAGTTCTCGCTCGGTAGAGCTTTTACTGTTGATCAGGACTGCGCCGTAGCCATTTTCAAAGACAGTTTTCAGAGGACGTTTGTTCGCGATAACCCCTCGCTTGAGAATGGGATCCGCAATGCGAACGACTTCTTTCTCAAGCGGAGCCCAGCTCGCCGGGTCCAGCAGAATATCCCACTCGGTTCCCTGGAGATCTATGGAGTTTTCACGCTCGAACTGAGCTCGTGCCTTAAGCTGACGCTCCGGGTCTTCAGCATCTTTGAGGGCCTCGTTATCTTCGAGTTTTGCAAAGAAGGACTCCAGACGCTCAACAAGTTCACGAGGTCCACCATAACTGGAAACAAAGACGCGCTTAACTCCCGCGCGAACTTCTGCTCGTTTTTTCTCAGTAGAAACGCGATTTTCAATATGAAAATCTCTGGGAGCACGAATCGTGTAGTTTGCTATTTCACCACGCTCAAAAAGAACGGGATTAATGAGTTCAGAAAGCACCGAAGGAACGACGAGGGACAGTGTCAGCGTCGTCACGAGAAAAACAACCAGGGTACCCACCGGCTGGGGCACGTCGGACGATAAAATTTTTCTCAACCTCAGTATTAAACTCATGAGAGTAGCTCCTGAAATTTCTCTAATGCCTGATCGAGTTTCTCAGGGTCTCCGCCCCCTGCCTGCGCCAGATCCGGACGCCCGCCGCCCTTGCCACCAACGACCGTAGACAATTCTCGCATCAGGTTACCCGCATGGTACTGCGTGGTCAGATCATCCGTCACCGCGGTCAGCAACAGTAGTTTCCCTTTATGGACACTTCCGAGCGCGATACAACCGGAACCGAGACGGGCGCGCAGATCGTCAGCCATTTCACGGAGTTGTTTGGGATCCACTTCCTGAAGCGCACCCGTAACTACCTTTGTTCCGTTTTCCAGGGTTATGACATCTTTGGTGAGATCGCTGCCCTTGCTCTGATTAAGCGTTTGCGACAGACGGCTTACTTCTCGCTCGAGTTCCTTACTGCGCTCTGCCGCCTTAGATACTCGCTCAAAAAGGTCCGCCTCGTTTGTATTGAACAGTGAGGACAGGTTCTTCAGCAGCATGGCCTGTTCAGCCGCACGCGCAGATGCTCTGCTCCCGGCCACGCACTCAATTCGTCGGACACCGGAGGCCACCGCGCCCTCAGAAACTATGCTCACAAGGCCGATATCACCGACTCGTGATGCATGCGTTCCGCCACAAAATTCCTTCGATCCGGGTCCCATTTCGACGACCCGCACAGAGTCCCCGTATTTCTCACCAAACAAAGCAATCGCACCGCTTTGCTTGGCCTCCTCTATGGGAAGAACTTTGGTTACGATTGGATAATTTTCTCTGACGAGCTCGTTGATACGACTTTGAATCTCATTGAGCTGCCGAGGCTGCACCTGTTCGTAGTGAGAAAAATCAAAACGCAGCGTCGAGTCGGAAACTCGGGAACCAGCCTGCTTCACATGATCACCGAGCGTTTCACGAAGCGCCTGGTGCAACAGATGCGTCGCGCTGTGATGAACCCGTATACGCTCGCGTCTTCCCTCATCCACGGACAGTCGTACATTGTCGCCGAGAGAAATCTCTCCCTCGCTGACTCGCGCAATATGCACGATGGTATCGCCCGCAATTTTCTGCGTATCAATAACATCGAGCGAAGCCTTATTACTGCTGATCGATCCGGTATCACCGAGCTGACCACCGGCTTCCCCGTAAAACGGTGTCTCCTTAACGACAACAGCAACATCCTCACCAGCAGCAGCAGATTGCACCTCACCGGTATCGGCATAGAGGCCAAGAATCTCGGACTCATATTCAAGAAAGTCATACCCCATAAACGCGGTCGGGCTGGGCTTTACCGACTTTTGGAGCAAGAGCGTTACCTCATTGGCACGCGCACTTCGACTGCGTTCTCGCTGCAGTTCCATTTCTGCTGAAAAGCCATCCTTGTCCACCGTAAGACCACGTGCGGCAACAATGTCTTCAGTCATATCAAGAGGAAAGCCATAGGTATCATGCAGGATAAACGCTTTATCCCCGGGGAACACCTTTGATGACTGCTCCAACACCGCAGCAACTTCCTTTTCAAGGAGATGGAGCCCCGAGTCCAGGGTCGCAAGAAACTTTTCCTCCTCTGACTTGATGATCTTTGCAATCTTGTCGGCACTCTGGGCCAACTCGGGATAACATCCCTTCATCAAATCAACGAGCTTGCCCGAAACCTGATAGAGAAAGGCATCGGTCAATCCCAGCACCCGGCCATGACGACATGCTCTGCGCAACAATCGTCGGAGTACGTAGCCTCGTCCGTCACTTCCCGGATTAACGCCATCAGCGATGAGAAACGAACACGCTCTAACGTGATCCGCAATTACCCGCATTGCGACATCATAGGCATACTGCGAGTCGCTTTGCGTATCGCGCTCAGTGTAATCCTCACCCAGGTATTTTTTACCGGATAGGTCCTCCACAAAGGAGATAATCTCTCTCAGCAAATCGCTATCGTAGTTTGCCGTCTTGCCCTGAGCGACTGCAGCAACACGCTCAAGACCCATACCCGTGTCTACCGATGGCTTGGGAAGCGGGTTGAGGTTTCCCTGTGGGTCCCGGTTGTATTGCATGAAGACGAGATTCCAAATCTCAACATAGGTTCCGTCATCAAGCCGGAATTCAGCTTCATTCTGTCCGTCAACGTTATCGCCGAGATAATAGAATATTTCCGAACATGGGCCGCATGGACCAGTATCGCCCATCGCCCAAAAATTATCCTTCTCTCCACACCGGAGAATACGGTCGGGATTAACATCCGTATTAGCGCGCCATAAATCCGCGGCCTCGTCGTCATCCTGAAAAACCGTTACCCAGAGACGCTCCTTGGGAAGCTTTAGTACCTCGGTGACGAATTCCCAGCCGAAACAAATCGCATCCTGCTTGAAATAGTCGCCAAAGGAGAAATTGCCCAACATCTCAAAGAACGTGTGGTGCCTCGCGGTACGACCGACATTCTCCAGATCGTTGTGCTTGCCGGATATACGCAAACACTTCTGACAGGTCGTCGCTCGCGAGAAGTCCCGCTTCTCGGTCCCAAGGAAGGTATCCTTAAAAGGCACCATACCCGCATTGGTAAACAGCAAAGTCGGATCACCTGCCGGTACCAGGGACGCGCTATCAACTATCGTGTGTCCTTTGTCCTCAAAGTATTTCAAAAAGGCGCTGCGTATTTCTTCTGTGGTCAACCTGACTCTCCTGACAAGTACATGAAATGCTTAGACGGCCCAGGGGCCGCTACGGTGAAAGTTTGACAGTATAATATAATAGGGGCATTACCGCGAACGCTTGCACGAGCGCTTTTTTGTCTGTAGACACAGGCACTTACGCTACTTATCGACAGTGTTTTTACTCCATGAGAGGCAGAGATGACGGCACATAAGCCGAAATTAGGGAGGGAATTCTGATGGGCATATGGACGTCTCTACTAGCGACGACCGCCCCCGTAAAACCTCTTATCGACAGAATTTTCACTTCCAAAAGTGTCCTCAGGTCGTCGCTGGAAAGACGTTCGATTGTAGCGGTCCGAAAATTCACCTGCTTTCGCACAAGTGCTGTTCCACCTCATATCATTAGGTCGACCCCAAAGCGCATCGGGCGAGCTATGGGGCGGTTTCGCCTCCTCGTCTTCGAACAAAAATTCGAAAATCATATGTCCGTATACTGCCAATACCACCACTAAGAGAATCAGCAGCAGCGAAGTGCCGTATCCCTGAATCCCCAAAACCGTACCCATAGGTTCTTCCTCCCAAATCCGAAATAATCGCTATTACGACAGTTAGACTTGAGAACGGAGCAATTCCTTGGACACCGGCGAACCTCCGGCGACATCCAAAACAGGCAGTTTTCCGGGCGTTTACCTCGCCTTATCCTGTAAGAATCAACAGGAGGAACGTATTCTTCGACCAGGGCGACAGGTCGACATGAAGCGCTGGCACTTCTTTAGTTCGCCACTGAGGTGAAAACAGCTTAGTACAGCCTTTGAAAGCATGAGGGATTGCTCGTGCCACCGACACACAAGCCCAGCGGGATATGTCGACTTCGCTTTGCCTTACGAGAAAGGCAGCTTTAGAGCGACAGCACCGACCGCAGCTCATCTGCATGCTCCAGAAGAAGATCTGGTTCAGCCGCAGCCAGAACATGTCGATGTATTCCACCGCTCAAAACGGCGACACTCCAACCAAGTTGCATCTGCTTCGCACTGTGAACATCAGGCGGAATGTCGCCAACCATCATGACCTCTGAGGCGGCCATGTCGAAATGCTGCAAAATGCTCGTTATCTGCGCGCTTTTGTCTTTCCAGTCGGTAGCGGCGTTTTTCTCCCGGGATGCCACATAGCAGAGATGCTCGGAGAAGTCTGTGTGCTCCCTGAGACTCTTCTCGACCTCACCAAAGTCCCTGGTTCTAGCCGTGGCCACGGCGATGCGAATTCCGGATTTTGCAATGTCACGCAACAGGGGGGTCGTGAAAGCAAAAGGCCTTGGCTTCGGATACCGTCCATGATCAAAGTGCTGCCAGTACTTCTCCGTCAGCGCTTCCCGTTTTTCTCCGGGAAGCATCCTGAAGAAGTCGAAGTCGCTGAAGCAATCCTGCATATGCTCCCGCGAGACCGCTTCCTCATTGAGCAAGCGACAGATGCGGTCGGTCTCATCGAAAAGATACTCATGAGGAAAGTGAATGAGTGTTCCGTCCAAATCGAAAATTATGGCTTTGGGGCGCGTATCCATCGATAAACATCCAAAAAATACAGTGAAAAACCGCAGGGGCTTTCTCTGCTAACCTACTATAATATTGCACTTTTATTCCCCAGCAAGTCGCTCGACACATTTCTTCCGGCCAAACTACTCGTTCCACCGCCACAGACGCATAACATTAGCGTGGGGTGTTTTGGGGTGACTTCGGTCATCATGGAGGATTGATGGATTTTTTTCTAGGCACATACTCTGATCCCGAACGGAGATGCATATTTGGCCATGGCCATTGGCGCGCTTCAGGTATCGCCTACTCCACAACCCTTTTTCTTTTGTGCGTGCTGTTTCCATCGTACTGCACTGCCGGTCCACTGATGACCGGCAATTCTAAGTTCGATCGCTTTCTCAAAACAAAAGCGTACACGGACGATATTACCAACGAGGTTGACCGAGCCGACCAATACCATAGCAGTGTTGGACGGCTTACTCATAGCATCGACGGAAGTCGAGTAGATGCCGCCGAAACATTCACAAGTCAGATACTACGTCTTCTGACATTGGCCGGCCATGACGACACCAGCGACCACTGGATTGGTTTTATCGATCGTCTGGGAGATCCGATCGAACACTACGACAGCCTTATGTGGTGGCGCATGCAACGTGAATTCATGGTTAAGCGCGTCGACCGCAGAGTTCCCTTCAGCGATACCTTCGAAAAACTCGAAAGTCGCGTCAAGAGTATGATCGTTACGCAAAGGAAGGCGAAGAAAGACTGGATTCAGGAGCATTTTTAATCTCTGTTCTCACTTTGAAAATGAGGAAACATGACGAAAACCTGTAGCATTGATATGAGAAGCGATTCTGTCTCCTTTGGGACACTTGCAATGATAATCCTGCTTGGGATGCTCAGCCCCGATATAGCCTTCGGGCAGAGTGATCCCTTTCAGGCAGGGAGCAATGACACCCACGGCACACTGGTCAGCGAACTGGATTCTGCTGAGCGAAAGGCTGAACGGAAAGCCAGCTCTGCTGCGGTCGCCGAACTTCTTGCCATTGAAAAAGGACGTGAAGGCAATTTTTCCGGTCCGATACAACGACTGCTGAAAAACGCCGGTGACGAAAACCCGAGCAGCAGCGGTCATTGGGATGACTTTGAAACGCTCGACGAAGAGGTGCCGGAAGAAGCATATCTAAACAGCCGAGAGCGTATGATGCGTGAGCTTAATCGGCAGCCACTACGCCGCCGAAAGCCCTTCGGCAATAAGCTTGAACAGATTGAGAGTGACATTCAATCGCTGCGCGCAGGCTCGGAAAGCAAGAAGAACAGTCTCGAAATGGAGCTGGAGAGAATTCGTCCGTCAAAATAAATTGACCTGATTCTCAAAAAAATCAAAGGGCGTCTGATACCACTGCTATTGGCGCTCGCAGCGAGGTTCCCTAACTACGCTCAAGAACACTCAGCACTTCTACATACGAAGTCTGACTAAACATGTCATAAGGTACAATCTTCTTACAGTCCCAGCCCATCTCAACAAGCGCTTTTACGTCTCGAACAAAGCTCGGCACATGACAGGAGACCATGATAATTCGCGAGCCGAAATTGCACTGAGACACCAGTCGTCCAATCCCACTACGAGGCGGATCCAGCACAAGGGTGCCAACATCGTGTTTGCCTTTCTTGGAAGCCAAAAACTTCTCGACTGACATTTCAACGTAATTGACCCGATCGCCCAGGCCATAGCGCGCAGCATTTTCACGACCGAAGTTGACCAGACGCGAATCGATTTCGACGGCAGTGACCTTGGCTCCCATGCGTGCCAGTGGAATTGCGAAGTTCCCTGCCCCTGCATACAAGTCATAGAGAGGCTCTCCTCGGACGTCAGCAGCGGCTTCCAGAACACCATCAATCAGCTTTACATTAACGCCCGCATTGACCTGTGAAAAATGCCCGGCTGGAACACGCAGGGAAAAGGTCCCCGCCGAGTTCAAGGGTAGCTCGAGAATCTGCCTGCCAAAACCGCCAACCTCCTTTCCCGCAACAAGAAGCATGGCGTTCTTGAAATGATCTTTAGCAGCATCCAGTACCTTTTTCTGCTGCGAGGCATTAAGCGCATAGGGGGCCTTGAGTACGGCAACTATGCCATCCGTATCATCCTCGAGAAGCAGTGAACTTATTGTCCCGGCGACCTTACGTCCGAACTCCTGTATATCAACGAGCGCTGCGTTGATCCGCTCGGTCGCAATCGAGCAGGATTCTATCGAAACCACCGATCTGCTGTTTTGGCGGTAGAAACCAATTCGTCCGCCCGAATCAACATGCAGGGAAATACGACGACGATATCCGTACGGGGAAGAAGGAACCAGAGGCTCCAGGCGCTCAATAACTCTGGCGGGTAGGCGAGCTGACTTCAGTGCCCCTGCGATCATGCTGTGTTTTGCTTTAAGTTGTGTCGCGTACTCTATGTGTTGCAGCTCGCAGCTTCCGCAGGTCATAAAGTATCGACAGGCGGGCTCGCATCTCTCGGGAACTCCCCCTTCAACCGAAAGGAAATCAGCTTTTACGTATCGTTGTTTCTGTTCAACCACCTGTGCCGATACGAGCTCACCCATGACGGAGAAGGGCACGAACGCGGTGATACCGAGAAGATCATCGGGATCCTGGCTGGCTCCCTCGCCCTCTCGTGAATTCGAAGCTTCGGGAAACTGTGCGACGACCTCGCCAACCCCGGCTCCGCCCACCGCGAGATTGCGAATATTAACGTGGATCTTCTGGCCCATAACTCCTGATTCACTCATCGCACGCTCGTCAAACACTCCAGAAGACCGGCAAGCCCTATGAGAGGGCGTATCTTCTTACGGCGAGCTACGGTAAAAATCACCGAGGGCAACACTCTGGTAGTGGTCTAAGGTAAAGAGCACCCGCTTCAAATACTGCGAACCGATACGAGTGCCTGACGTTAAACGCTCAACCGTCGGGAGCTTAATCTTCAGAGGATCGACGTAGCGACCTCTGTCGTAAAAACTATAGTGCAAATGTGGCCCCGTCGCCAGACCTGTCATCCCCACGTTACCAATCCACTGGCCACGGGTAACCTTTGTTCCTCGACGAATCCCCTTGGCGAGCTTCGATAAATGTAGATACGCAGTCGTATAGCGGTCCGAATGGCGAATCTTTACCATTATGCCATTACCCCCTTTGCGACCGGCAAATACCACTTTTCCGTCAGCGACACTTCTGACCGGTGTTCCCGTTCTGGCTGCGAAATCCACCCCGTTATGCGGACGCCGACGCTTCAGTACGGGATGGAAACGCGAACGATTAAAGTGACTGGAAATTCGACTAAACTTCACTGGGTAGCGAAGGAACGCGGTTCCCAGCAGCGTACCGTCTTCGGTGAAATAACGAGCCTTACCATCGGTCCCGACATAGCGAATTGCCGAGAGCGATTGTCCTCCAATCTGCAGGGAGGCTGCCAGAATTTCGGCACCACTGAGCGGCGTTCCATCGATTAACTCGCGCGCACGGTAGATAATGGTAAAACGATCCCCCTTTTGAATATCGCGATGGAAGGACACCCTGTTACTAAAGAGATCCACAAGTTCATCGATCGCATCGTAGTCGAGACCCGCCCTGGTGGCCGCGGCAGCAAATGAAGAATCAATTACGCCAAGGGCAATGCGCTCCGTCTCCCGCTGAGGCAATTCAGTAAGCCGCACAGTGAAGGCACCTGTGGAGGTCTTCTCCAGTGCCAGCGATTTCCCCGGCGCAAGCGAATAGGAAAGCCTGCTGAGGCTCCCGTCCTTTGCGAGTCCAAACTCGAGGCGCTGACCGACGCGAATGGTCTGCGGAACATCGTCTTTTTTCTTCTCCTGGAGGGCTGCAACCATCGCATGCGCAACCTCTGAACCAAAACCAAGATTGTAACAGATACTTCCAAGTGTATCCCCGCGCTTAACCCGGTATCGGATAGAATGGACTTCCGGAACTTCAAGCTCAGGCAGCACTCTGGTCACCGAAGAAGGCACAGAGAGCGCAAAGTAATCCCCCCCTCGCGAAGCCCCGGTCCATGGAAGAGGCAGCGAAGGAATATCAATGCTAGGCAATGTCATTTCGGAAAGAAAAGACGCTCGCTCTTTTTCACTGGAAACGACTGAAAAGATACCGTAGGCGAGGAGTGCCGCAAGGGCGAAGAGAAAGATGAAACGCGGGCCACGACTTGATCTTCGGCGACCTGCTCTGTATCCACGAGAAAAGCGTCCTCCCCGGGGAATGTTTCCATAGTCGGAGCCCCTGCCATAGGATGCCCTGCCATACGATGTCTGAGAAGAAGAAGTCGTTGAACGTCGAACGAAGGGGGCAAGGGAAGAATCCCGGGACTCCAGCACGAGATTTTTACGTCTTCGTTTTGCACTTGAGCTGCGTCTAGCCATGCCTCTTCATCGTTTCCTGTAGCACTTCCTTACAGGATATCCCTGCAAACTCCCCAGGGGACCTCGATCAGATACCGAAAGGAAAACCGCAGCACCGCTGTAGTTTTCAAGGCTTCGACTCGGGGTTCTCCACTCCAAAGACGATGGAGAGTAACATCGTATACAAATGCGTGCCACTGATTCAGGCATTATTTAGTGCATAATTGACCTGCATGCTCAAAAGAACTATTCAGCATGCGTACACCGGTTTTTCGGACAAGGAACCCGGTGCCTGAGCGTAGGTAATAGATTCAATGAGACATTTGGCGATAGATCACGGGGAAGCACACATCGGCGTTGCGCTGAGCGACCCCCTTGGGATGTTTGCGCAACCGCTGTGCACTATTCGCAACGATGCTTCCGCAATTGCTCAGCTCGCCGCTCTCTTGAAAACACATCAGGTCGCGGTTCTCGTGGTCGGCGTACCCCTGGAGCTCGATGGCTGCCTCGGTCCTCAGGCCAAAAAAGTTGAACGTTTCGTAAAGAAGCTGGAGGCAGAACTCCAGACAGATACAAGCTTTGCTGATTTGCAGCTCGTCTACTGGGACGAACGCCTTACGAGCGTGGAGGCCGAGGAAATTGTTCGGGGTTCCAGGCTGAAAAACCGAAAGCGCAGGGCCCTGGTAGATCGGGTAGCTGCCGCAGTAATTCTTGAGAGTTACCTCAACAGCTCCGAGCGTACGGCCTGAGCACCATAGCTTCGGGAAAGAGCCTTTTCTCGCTAAATCATACATGTTTTTAAATACTTGTCGCACAATGCCCTTAGGGCTAAGCTGTGCGAAACAGGTCCGGGCGACATGATGAGAATATGCCCTTGCTCCGAGCCACTGGGAGGCTGTTACTTCCGCAAAGCATCGAAACTTAGCAGAAGGAGGCAGTACTCTTGTATGCTATACTTTCGCTTGCGTATTTTCTCGGCTCTATCGCATCTACATGCTTATTGGCTGTGCATGCAAAACAAGGATGCTGCCCGGCAAAAGTGAAAGAATACGTTTTTCGAAAAGTTTAAAGAGACGTTACATGAGTTCAAATCCAGTCCTTCGTTTTTTCGCCTCCCTCGGTAGCGTTGGTATCTTTTTGGTTCCCTTACTCCTTGGCGCATTCGGAGTATTTTATTTCTTTAACATCACCTTCCTCAAACCTGCTCAAACCAACTGCGCAGGACCGGTGCCTTTCACCATCAAGAAGAACTGGGGCATCGAGGATATTGCCAAAGCTCTGGAGAAAGAAAATTTCGTCCGTTCCTGGTATTCCATCTCGCTTTACAAAGAGCACGGCAACGTCGTCCCGGAAGGCCAGAATACCATTGTCGAAGGCGAATACGAGATATCGCCTTGTGATCCACCCAAGAAAATCCTCGCAGCGCTTTTTTCCGGAAAGCGAGTCTCCCATCAGTTTTCCATACCGGTCGGGGCCAAGGTCGCCGATGTATCAACGCTGATTGAAGAAACGAAACTCGCTGAAAAGCGGGAAATTTATGAAGCCTTTCGCAACGAGCGCCTGATGCGCAACCTGGGTATTCCGGCATACCTGCCAGAGGGATTCCTGATGGCGGGAACATTCTCTTTCACAAAGCCAATCACCGCTGAAAAGATCGTCGGGACCATAATCGAAGAGAGCAAAAAGCGAATCGAAAAAGAATTACCCAACTGGCGGATGAAAGCCGGAGAGCTTGGCTTTCGACCCTACGAAGTGATTACCCTGGCGTCCCTGCTTGAGGAGGAAACGAGTAACCCGAGTGAGCGAAAGAATATTTCTTCGGTGTATCACAATCGACTGCGCATCGGCATGCCGCTTCAGTCAAACGCCGCTCTCATTTATGGAATCCCCGATTTCTCCGGCAGAATCACACAGGAGGACATCAAATCTGACGGCCCATACAACACGTATTTGAATAAGGGCTTACCGCCTACACCGATCAGCAGCCCGAGTATTAACTCCATCGAGGCGGCAGTGAACCCGGCGGATACTGACTACCTCTACTTTTTTAGCCGGGGCGGCGGGAAGTTTACCTTCTCAGCGACCTTCAAAGACCACCAGAAACGACGCAAAGAATTCCAATCCAGCAAATAGCCAGGGGCCTCATTTCTTCGGCTTTTCCCAGCTCTAAACGAAAAAGTATGATTTTTCGCACAATCGGGCCTACAGATGCGTCTTTCCTAGGGATTTAGTGAATAAATATTCCAAGGGATTTGTCTATAAGGCTTACGATAAAATACGTGATCAGAAGCTGCATCGCGTGTGAAAAGCCGCCGGGTCCGAGAATATTGTATGCATTAGCGTATCTGACTCGATACATTCAGGGCTGATGCGTAGCTGAAATACAAAGAAAACCCTGTCACCTGAACGTAGGTAGTTTCGTCTGTGAATTCACAAGAAATCATTAAGGCCGCGGCAAAGCGTTGCACCTTGTTTGCCCGTATCAATCTGGCAATCATCCTCCTGCTGCCGCTCCTTTGTGTTGCACTGGCGGGCGTTCTTATTCACCTCGCCTTTGTTCCGGGCTCCTTCGAATTGCCACTGCTGGCACTTGCCGCCCTCCTGAGTCTTTGGCTCCTGGAGCGAAGCGTTCATCTTTTCCGGAGTTACTCTCTGAGTAAAGCCGCCGAGCAGGTTGATAAGGCAGTCGATGGAAAAGAACGCTTTCTCACGCTTGCGTCCACATCGCAGACAGCGCTTAGCCCGGAACAGCGACAAACGATAGAAGCACAGAGCGATGCGCTTGTTTCGAAGTTCGACCTCAAGTCGCAGCTTCCCTTTGTCCTGGAAAAGCCTGCTCGAATTTCGGCCCTGGCGTCTCCCCTGCTCCTCGTTATTACGCTTACTCTCCTCTGGCAAAAGCCCTCAGGCGCTTTTGCTCCGACCCCCGAGCAGATCGCAAGCAGTATCCAGGCGGCTGAGGAAATCAGAACACTTGTCGAAGAAAACGAAACACTACCGGAAGAATTTAAAGAAGAGTTGCTCGACCTGGCGGAGACCGTCGAAGAGGAAGGTCTGTTTTCAGATGAAGCTCTGGAGCAGCTAGAGGACTCCATCGAAAAAGCCTCCGCAATAGATGAGGAAAACCTACAGGCAGAAGACAGCGAGCAGCAAACAGCAAAATCTGAACAAGAGGATTTTCAGGATCCTCAGGATGAGAATGCTCTCAATCAAAAACCCGAAGAAAGCTCCGAAAGCCAGAAGGAGGAGGAGAGAACAAGCGAAGAAGAAGCAGGCTCAAAACAGAATCAGGACGAGCAGCGCGATCCTCAGAGCCTGGAGCAGCAGGAACCGAGTAAAAGACAGGATGGTAAAAAGCAGGAGGAGCCGCAACAGGACGGGACTCAGGAACAACAGGGCCAGCAGCAACAACAACAGCAGCAACAGCAACAGCAGCAGCAGCAGCAGCAGCAGCAGCAGGATAGCAATCAACAGGATCAGCAGCAGAGCAGCGAGCAGCAACAGAGTGCTCAGCAGCAAGAGGGTTCGCAGGAAAAAGACGGAGGCGATAAGCAAAGC
>JAUIMJ010000014.1 GCA_030433295.1 bacterium
AATGTTCATCGTTTCTTTGGAGAGCATCAGGGTCCGGGTCTGAGTGATGTGCTTGTTGCGGGTAAGCCGATTCGCAGTGTGATTCGCACCGTAGAAGGTGGTCTTGATGTAATGTGTGCAGGAAGTCCTGTTATCGATTCTACACGAACAATCGAACAGCCGGGTATGGCTCTTCTATTGAACGAACTGAAGAAGCACTATCGACACATTATTTTGGATTGTCCTCCGGCTCTTTTCTGTTCTGAGCCCTTGGCGCTCACGCAGCTTGCTACAGGTACCTTGCTGGTTGCTCGTTCATGGCGGACGGAGAAGAAACTGGTAAAAGACGCTGTTAATCTCATCGGTCGAAAGGCGCTAATCGGTGTGGTTCTCAACGACAGTGAGGACACGATCAAGCAGTATGGTTACTACGGCTACTATGGTTTTGATAAGGAAGCGCTCTCAAAAGCGCAGAAGGCTGCGAAGCAGGGAAAAGCCCGTGGATTCTTCTCCAGGCTAAAGTTCTGGAAGAAGTAGTCGCGCCTTAACGTAGTAAACTACTCCGAAATATTACACTTCCAATCAGTACTATCGCTGAGATCGCTTTCTGATCTACTATGTTCCGAGGTCGGGACAGTATCATTCCGGACTACAAAAACGAGAGCAGACCTAAGATAAAACCGTTTATCTTTATCTGAAGTCTGCCCTGTCAGCCCAAAGTTAATTATTCCTTTTGGGCGTTTAGAGATCGTCCATGGTCGTAGTACCCTGGGTAAGTGTGACTAAACGAGGCATCCCAATTATGCTTACTTCTAGCGCGGCAAGAGTCTGGCGTATCGCTTTTTCACTACTCATCATACTTTCCATAAGCTCCTGCCGGTTTAAGTTCCCAACGGCAGTCGAGGGAAATGAGCTCAAGCAGAGCGGCGTGTTTACCGGTTCGGTTCCCGCATGGATCAATCAGAACGAAGACCCCGCACCTAAGCCCGTTGCAACCGGGGGGACGATTCCGCAGACCTACAAAGAGTCTCCGACCATACAGGGCGGACGTGACGCGGTGCCCTCATCGGCCGCGAGAACTCAGGCTGGTGTTGAGCGTCGGCTTGATGAGGCGCAGCAGGAGAAGGAAGCAAAGCTGTCGTCTGGTGGCGCGGTAAGCGGTACCACCGATATGTCTCCCTTGTCTCGCGTTGAGTCTTCCTGTCCCGGCTCGGAAGCCGCAGTGACGGCAGCCCTGACTGAGGAAAATCAGAAGAAGCGCGTTGCGAAATATGAGGCGCTCACTTCTCGCTGCCCTGAGTCTGCTGACCTCTGGATTTGGCTCGGTAAGGCATATGACTCGGGAGAGCAATTCACCGACGCTATCAAAGCGTATGATCGTGCACTGCTCCTGGATCCGAGTAATGACGAGACAAAGGGACTCAAGGCGGAAGCAAAAAAGCGTTTGTTGATGAGATAAGCTTTGTCCTTTTCCTGAGTACTCCCTGAGACCATAGATATGATCAATCAGATCGCATGGTGCCCTGGGGATGCCGTTACGTGGGGGCCTCCCGGGATATGTCGTCCTTTGGATTGATAAAACTACTGCCAACAGTTCAAACCTACGCCTGGGGTAGACCCGCAGACTCTTCCCTGGTGTTTGCGCTGGCGAGCGATTGTTTATCGTCGCCACCTGATTCGACCTTGCGCTATGCGGAACTGTGGATGGGTGCTCACCCTCGCTCCTCGGCCACTGCCCTGATTGTCGGTGATACAGGAAATCTGCAGGAAGAGATGTTATCAAGCGTCCTGAGCAAGGATCCTGAGTGCATCCTCGGAGAACGAGTCTGCTCTGCGTTTAATGGCAGCTTGCCGTATTTATTTAAAGTGCTCTCGATCGGGGCCCCACTCTCAATACAGGCGCATCCGGATCTCGAGCTGGCCTCCGCCCTCAATGCAAAAGACCCAACGCACTATCCGGACGCAAATCACAAGCCGGAATGTAGTATCGCGCTCTCTCCGGTTGAGCTTCTCTATGGCTTCAAATCCCGTGAGGCTTTGTTGAAGTCAATTGTCGCAGTGCCCGAACTCTTTACGGTTCTGCACAATGTAACAATTGAAGATCTCGAAGCACTGAGCGAAGCAGAGCTGCGACGAACTGTTCTTTCGGGAATTATGACGTGTGATGCATCGATGCTGCGCTCTGCCTGCACCTCTTTGCAAAAGCGTTTGTCATCCGAGAGTGATCTGGACCCGCTTGATTCCTGGGTTCTTTCTCTATGTGAGAAGTACCCCGATGGCGATCCGGGGATTCTTTGTTTCTATGTAATGAACTTCGAAACTCTCGACGAGGGAGAAGCTGTCTTTATTGGTCCCAATGTTGCCCACGCGTATTTGTCCGGTGAGCTGGTCGAATGTATGGCTAACTCAGACAACGTTGTCAGAGCGGGACTGACGTCAAAGTTTAAAGATGTGAACACCCTCCTCGACATGCTCGACTACGAGGTGGGACCGCTTGCTAAACAGGGTGGTCGTGACCGTGGAAGTGGAAGGGAAGAGGGATATGTGGAGTTCAGCTTTCCCGTAAAAGAATACGCCCTGGCGTCTGTGCGAAACACGCGGGTGTCGCTGAAGCCTTCGGGGGTGGAGTTGTTGTTTCTGCTGGAGGGTTCTGCTTGGGTGAGTGCTGCTGGTAGCGAGTGTACCCTGAATCCTGGGGAGGGCCTTCTGGTTTCTGCTGAGGTGTCCGAGTATCAGCTGGATGTTTCGACTGGTACCGCCTATCGCGTTTCTGTCCCTTAAGCTCTTTAGGCGCGGGCCCGGGTCCGCGCGAGATAAGAGATTTACTTTAAGAAAAGTCCGCCGCGCTAAACCAGACCTCGGGTGATACCGCGAGATATAACCTCTGGTCGAATGGTAGAGCGCGGCGGGAGGCCGTATGGGATGGGAGGGGGTGGGGCTTTGCTACCACATCCTCAATACGACCCTGAATTTACTCAACGCTTGCATTCCTGATGCAAACGCTACGAGACAAGTTCTTTGGCGCCATTCTTCGCGCTAAGTTCGATGTCAGATTCAAGTACCAAGGCCCGCGACGTCGTGATGTCCGGAAACAACTTTCGCAGTCCGGAAACTTCCCAGGGACGCGTCAGCAGCGTGTGGGTGGCCGTGTTCTGGTTCATGAGGCGAATCTTGCCGCTCTCAAGCTTCAGGACGGTGTACGTTCCGGCGGGCACATTGGTCGACTGACAGTTGGTCATAGATGAAAGTCCTTTCTTGAACCGTCTCTTCCAGTAAGGCTGGGCTCACGCGAGTCCAAATTGAGGCACCTTGAAGAGACGCCAGAACGAAAAACTCCGCTCTGGCGTCCCTTCGGGCCAAACTTGGTGACTCGTATTGATTGTGTGCCCTTGTCACAGGAAAAGTCCTATTAAGAAACTCCTACTGAGAAAGCTCAGTGAGTAATCTGACTTTGAAATCTAAGTGTGAAAGTCGAACGCAAAAAACCTCTTATACATCCTTAAAAGTACGACGGACGTTCTCCACGAAAAAGGCGCGACGAGTCGCACGCCTGCTTCGAAAGAGGACGTCACTGATGAACACATATATGAAATCCAGGGTGTGGAACTGCAGAAAAGAACGAATCGGGCTGCTTCCCGACCGCTGAGTAAAGCACAGCCGAAAAAGCTTGTAAACCGGGCTTTCTCCCTGGCGGCGGTGTCGCAGTAGAGAAAATGCAAATTATTGAGCGGGCTTACTACTCCGGAGACCGCTGAAATCCTTTCTGACGAAGAGCAC
The DNA here is from genome assembly GCA_030433295.1 of bacterium. Lineage (GTDB taxonomy): Bacteria > Bdellovibrionota_C > UBA2361 > SZUA-149 > SZUA-149 > JAUIMJ01. Next base: position 3,757 of record JAUIMJ010000014.1, read on the forward strand.
CATGTACTGTGCATCCTCGAGTTCAAAGTGTTGTAAGTCGTAGCTTTCCCGCATTTCCCTGTGCTTCAGAAGATCGAGAATAGAGTAATGCCATTTCTCCACCAGGTTTGATCCCGGGCTCTCCAGCTTCTTCTTTGTCGCGGCTGCTGAGGGATGCACAATAATCTGAGGTCCGGACCGCAGCACATACTCGCTCAAATATTTTTGATGACCCGTCGCCGCTTCTGCCTTGATGTTGCCTTTTCGCGCAATTGTGCGGTCGGTTAAACCAACCAGGTCGAGCGTTTTTAAGCCCGAGCGGTAGGGTATTGCGCCCATAGTGATTGCGGCAATTGTGGTATCTGCCGGTACATGGCTTTTTAACCACAGGCCCACTCGAGTCCAGGTGTCTACCAGGGTCACTTCATACTTTGCGGTTCGGGCATCACGGCTGTTCATCGCAAACTGAAAGTTCAGGGTGAAAGCGAGCAGAACCAGGAGACCCGTGGCTACCATACTGTTGTTGTGAGGAAACAGTGATTGCAGCTTTGCGGAGGAGCGAAGCGCATAGGCAATCAGAAGCGCAGGGATAATCAGCAGCAGGGACTCGATAACTGAGATAACATCGCTACGCCGAAAGTGATATCCGAGAATCAATGCAGCCAGGATTCCCAGGCTCGAATAAACATAGCGCGTTTTTGGCATCTCCGAACGTTCAAGCGCGTGTCTCAGGATTCTAAGACCGAGGAGGCTAAGCAGTGGGAGAATGGGAACGAAGAAGCGATACATCGCAAAATGATCGCCACCCGAATAGATAACTACCAGCACCCAGTTTGCTACCAGGAGACCAGGAAGTGTCAGATCCCTGATGCTGTTTCCCTTCTCTTTACCTAGCAGATTGCGAAGGGCCAAAAGAATTCCGACGGCCGTCACCAGCAGATATACTGCGTATGCCTTGAAAAAGTTGAGGCTATAGCTAAGACCCGAGGATAGCCTGGCACTAAGGGGAATTCCCGCTTTTGCAAAGTACGTGTTGGGGAGCAGTGAGTCGTAATAGGAGAATCGCCAGAGCAGATGAAGGACAATAATAATCAGGGGTGAGAGAAAGGCACCGATGGCCTTCAGACCATTCTGCCCTGGTCCCCTCCGGGAGAAGTAGATCCACGCGCTGCCCAGTGGTACCAGCGCGGCAGCTTCCGGTCGTGAAAGAATGCAGAGACTGAGCAGAAAACCACTTCTAAGAGGCGGGCTGCTTGCGCGACTATCTCGTTCCAGAAACAGAAAAAACAGGGTGAGGAGGAAGGCAAAGAGAGCGGTTCCCATACCCGAATGTGTCCAGTAGACGAAGGGGGGTGCTACACAAAGAATGAGTGCGACGCAGAACGACAGAAAAAATCCGCCTCGACGGCCGCCTTCGAACAATACGAGTAGAACACTGGCGATACCGAATGCGCTGCTTAGCCCTAGGGCAAGACTATCAAGGTTAAGGGGCAGCAGTCCCCCAATGATCAGCAGTAATAACCAGAGCGGCGAGGTGTAGCCTTCTACCCGATCTCCCGCATTAAACACCACTCCCACACCACTGAGCGCGTTCTCCGCGTAACGAAGAAAGATCAGGGTGTCATCGACAATCCCGGCTTCATAGAATGTACAGAACCCCAGATAGGTAGCGATGAGTGCCAGGCAGCAGAGGCTGGTTCGCATCATGAGTCTCCGGAGTCTGCTCTTGCCAAAGGCATGCTAGAGATCGCTAAGGGCGAGCTTGGCGCCGAGCCCGAGTAGGATGTATCCCATTACACGCTCAAACCAGATCCCAAGCTTCGTAAACGCACTGCGTACGCGCCCGTGCGAAAACACGGTGGACAGAAAGGCAAACCAGAGAAACGTCATCACGCTCATCCACACTCCGTAGAAAAGTTGAACGTAGAGAGGAGTTGTCTGGCTTACCGTTACTGAAAAGACAGAAAGAAAAAAGAGCGTGGCCTTGGGGTTAAGTATGTTCGTCAGCAAGCCGAGGCGAACGGAGGAAATTGCATCCTGTCGCTTTTCTGAGGCAGCTTCTGCGGTAAAGACCGAGGAGTCAGGCTGACTGCGAACCGCCTTAAACCCTATGTAAATCAGGTAGGCTGCACCACAATACTTGATGATACTAAATGCCAGGACTGAGCGAGAGATTACCCAGCCGAGTCCGACGGCGCAGTATAAGACGTGAAAGAGTATGCCGAGTCCGATTCCGAGACTGGTCCATATGCCGCATCGTCGACCGTAAGAAACGCTCTGGCGCAGGGTAATTGCAAAGTCAGGTCCGGGGCTGGCGACCGCGAGAAAATGAATTGCGCTGATCGTGGCAAATTCGACGTAGTAGAGTCCGATGACTTCGCTGAGGGTGTTCATGAAACAAGAATCCCGATTGACTAGCTAAAACTGACTGCTGCAAGGCTTTACCGTGCCTTGAATATGTTGACCTGAATGCCGGGAAAACACAAGCCAAAGCCGATGATGGCGGGGCTGCTCCAGTACCTCAGGTATCAATCAGGAGTCTTTGCGGTTACCGGGGCGGCGGGAGATTTTTAGGGCCCGGCGGTCCAGCTCGCGGGCGATATCTTCAAGGGAGAGCCCCTTTTCTACCATGCGCGTCAAAGTGAAAAACAGCACATCGGCAGCTTCTCCGATGTGCTCCTGCTCGCTCTGCGCATCAATGAACTCCTGCATCTCTTCACGAAGCTTTGCGTCCAGAAGTCCCGCTTCGGAAAACAATCGCTCTACGTACGAGCCGCTCGGGGCGCTTTCCTTTCGCTGTCTAAGAGTGCGCTCCAATCCGAGTATGCCGCCTGAAGCTCCCCAGCAGGTGAAGGTGTCTTTGTGACAAAACCCCGGCGGTACCTGTCGCACGCGAAAGCGCAATGCGTCTCTGTCACAGTCGAGGTCAATACCGAGCAGCTCCTGCGTAGCACCCGAACTGCTGCCCTTTCGCCAAAGGCCACGCTTTCGAGAGTGGTAGACACCGCTTCGAGTGGCGACCGCTTCGCGCAGGCTTTCTGCATCAGACCAGGCAAGGCCCAGCGCCACACCAAAGGGATCGCATACTACTGTTGCCCACAATCCGTCAGGACGATCGCTGTGTAGCGGGGCAGCGATGGCATCACCCAGATTCATTCTGCCCGAATACAAGGCCATGCCAACCTGCGCATCTGCTCCCATCTCGTCGAGGATCTTAATATCCTCAGGGGTGCTCACTCCTCCGGCAATCGTGACCCGGGCGCTGCCGGCACTTTCGACCAGACTGCGTACCTGGTCGAGGTTGGTTCCTTCGAGCCTTCCTTCTTTTTCGACAAAGGTAACGAGGAAACCGTCAACATAGTCGCGCAGCTCCAGCATTCGCTCGTGTATTCCCCGTCCTGTCTTACTGGTCCACCCCTCGACGACAACTTCCCCATCATAGGCATCGAGCGCGGCAATGAGTCGTTCTTTTGGCAGTTCTTTGAGCAGCTCGGGTTCCGCTTTGGTTCCGATAATGATCTTGCTCGCACCTGCATCGAGCCAGAAGCGTGCTGTTTCAAGGTCCCGTATTCCGCCACCGACCCGGCATTGTGTGCCTTCCAGGAGCGCCAGTATTGTTTCTCTGTTCGAACCCTTTCCCAGAGCTGCATCGAGGTCGATAACAGCCACTTCCCCGGCGAGACCAAAGTTTGCCGCAATCGGCAGCGGATCACCCGCATCGATAGCCTTCTCTTTGCCGCCGATGAGCTGAACGGCGTTTCCGTTCATGAGATCTATTGAAGGGATGATCATAAGCGAATCGCAAACTTTTCTTTACGTAGATATTCCTTGAGTTGCCCCACGGTGTAGTCGCCTTCGTGGAAGATAGAAGCCGCAAGCACGGCGTCCGCACCCGCACGCAGAGCATCAGCCAGATGAAGCGGCTCATTGGCTCCACCGGACGCAATGATGGGTACGTTCACCACATCGGAAATTGCACGCAGCAGAGCCAAATCGTATCCGGAGCGCGTGCCGTCTCTATCCCAGCTTGTCAGCAGTATTTCCCCGGCACCTCTGTCTACCGCTTCCTTCGCCCAGGCGATGGCGCTCTTTCCGGTTCTATTCTTTCCCGATTGCGTGACAACTTCCCAGGAATCCTCGCTTCCATCAATGAGCGCCGCGTCGATCGCGACTACGGCACACTGGCTGCCAAAACGATTTGCGATATCGGAAATGAGTTGGGGATTGCTGACGGCTGCGGTATTGACGCCGACTTTGTCTGCGCCCGCTTCAAGTAGCAAGGCCGCATCGTCGGCCACACGGACCCCACCACCGGTTGTCATTGGTATGGACAACTGAGCGCGAACCTCCGAGACGGTGTGCCGGTGCGTGCTGCGTCCTTCCGGTGTGGCGGAAACATCAAGGAATACAAGCTCATCAGCTCCCTGTGCTTCGTATTCCTTTGCCAGCTCGACCGGGCAGCCGGCGTCTTTCAGTCCCTGAAAGCGAACGCCCTTGACGACACGGCCGTCACGAACATCGAGGCAGGGAATTATTCTGGATGTCAACATCAGCTCGACCTCCCACGCCCGACTTCAAGCCAGCGTGTAAAAAATGACAGACCCCAGGGGCCTGAGAGTTCGGGGTGAAACTGAGCGGTGACGACTGCTCCACGCTCAAGACCCGCGATAAATTCGCCGCCGTGGTCAGCGGTTGCCATCTTCCAATCGGGATCCGCGTGTAGCGCACGAAAAGAATTGGCAAAGTACGCGTATCCCGACTCGAAAATTCGCGCCCCTTTCGGCGCGGTTACCAGATTCCAGCCGAGCTGCGGACAAGTGACCTCAGGAGGGAATCCCTGAATGCTACCCTCGATGATGTTAAGGCCCTCAGCCTCCGGGCTCTCCTCACTTTGCTGAAACAGCAGCTGATGGCCAACGCATACGGCAAGGGTGGGTAAACCACTCTGGATGCGCTCTTTGAGGGCTTCATCCACACCCATGCGCTTGAGAGAAGCAATGCCCGCGCCGAAGGTCCCAACGCCGGGGAGTACCACATAGGGAGCCGTGCGTACCGTTTCAGCATCTTCGCAGAGCTGCGGATCGGCACCCACGCGGCGCAGTCCGGCGACCATTGAGGCCGTGTTGGCGACGCCGGTTCGTACAATAGCAACCGAGGAACTCATCTTGATATCCTCTACGGGACGAGTTGTGAGATGGCACTTACTACGATGTCCTGACCACCTCGACGCTTTAGCTCGGGAATGACCCGGGTAAGCTCAGCGCGCGCCACAGCTGCCTTCACCGCATATGCCTGGGCTCCGTGCAGGGAGGAAATGGTCGGCTCATGCATGCAGGGCAGGGCTTCGATGACGCTCTCGAGATTCTCCGCCCGTACGTTTACTTCGAGCATTACGCGCTTACGGGCATCGAGTACTGATTTAAGCAGTAGAACAAACTCGTCGATCAAGGGGCGCTTCTCCGGATCCTCAAACGCCTTACGGCTTGCGTAAAGCCGGGTCGAGGATGTCATGATCTCACCAATGATCTTCAGATTATTGGCTCGCAGCGTAGCTCCGGTTGCGGTGTTGTCGACAATGCAGTCAGCGTCTTCCGGTGGGAATACTTCCGTAGAACCGTGAGAGACGACGACCCCCGCGTCTAGTTTTTCCGATTGAATCCATTGACTGGTCAAGGTCTGATACTCGGAAGCAATAAGTAATCTGCGCGAAGGGAGCGTATCTCCCGCCTCCAGCAGTTCTGTGGGCGCGGCAACGACCAGGCGGACGGGATCCAGTTCGGTATCCAGCAGCTCTACCAGCTCGACGTTCAGTTCGGCTACCCAGTCCGCTCCTGCAAAACCCAGGTCTCGCGAACCGATAGCCAGCATTTCTGCGATGTCATGAGGTTTGAGGATTTTTGCATCAAAATGAGGCAGGGAGAGCTTTGGTCTATAGGTCCTGCTCGTCTTGGTGACGCGTATACCTGCTTCTCGCAGAAGGCTGAATACGCCATCCTCCATTCGCCCTTTGGGCAAACCTATTTTAATTGTCGTTTCAGACATCGCCAGTGTTTCCTTAAGAAGAACTATTTCCTTTCGAAGAAGGTCTACATCCGGAGCACAACATAAGTGATCAGCGCTGTGGCATACGTGCGTGAAACGCCGCAAGGCCTGAAGGCCGGGGCGAGTGGTACGAACGGACATGACGGCAAGGCGCGCAGGCCGATATGCTGGGAACTCTCAGGCGCGGCATATTGGCTGGCGCAGAGCGATTTGTCAAGTTGTACGCCTTTTCACGCGTGATCCAAGGTCCCGAAAAAGTTGACTTAGTTCCGTGCGCTGTTAGTATCCCGCTTTTATTGCGCGCAGCCGGCTACTGCCTGCCCGCGAAGAAGTAGCGAAGAAGTAGAAGGTGAATCTCAAACCGTAGAGCATGAAATGAAAATCAGCATTATCAGACCCGAAGACCGTGAAGCGATTGCAAATGTGATGGCTCGGGCTCAGGGAGATGTACGCAAAGCCCGGGATTACGTCGAGTCGATCATCGACGACGTGAGAAAGCGTGGCGATGCCGCACTCGTAGAATACACCAGGCGATTTGACGATGAGTCCTTTCAGGCTGAAAACCTCGTGGTGACCGAGGCCGAGATTGACGCCGCCTATGAGCGAGTATCAGAGGAGAATCTTGCTCACATTCGCGATCAGATTTCCCTCGCTAAAAAATTCCATCATGCGCAGCGCGAGCAAATGCCAGACTGGGAAACGGAAACTGAAAGTGGAATTCTCGTCGGGGAGCGCTGGACCCCGATAGATGCCGCGGGTTTGTATGTCCCGGGCGGGAAAAACCCCTTTCCCACGGTGCAGCAGATTCTTGCGGTTCCGGCAAAAATTGCAAAGTGCCCGCGGATTGTTTCGGTCGTTTCTCCGAAGGGTGCCATTGATGAGGTGCTCGTTGCGGCACGAGAAGTTGGTGTCGATGAAATCTACCGGGTCAGTGGGCCCCACGCGATTGCGGCCCTCGCCTATGGAACGGAAACAATTGCGCCGGTTCAAATAATCGCTGGTCCGGGGAATCCCTATGTTACGGCAGCAAAGATACTCTGTCAGGAGCAAGTGGCAATCGACATGCCCGCCGGACCGAGCGAGGCCATCATTCTTGCGGATGACTCCCTGAGCGATGGACTGGATTTGGATGGAAAGGCTGCCTATTGCGCGGCGGACGTGCTGGCGAGAGCAGAGCATGGACCGGACTCTGCCGGGGTTCTTGTGACAGATAGTGCAGAACTTGCTGAGCGCACCGCTGCAGCAATTGTTGCACAGGCAAAGACCCTGTCTCGACAGGATTATATTGAAGAGGCGCTTTCACGCTACTCCGCTATTGTGCTGACAGAAACCATGGATGAGGCAATTGCCTTTACCAATGAATATGCTCCGGAGCATCTGGAAGTTCTCACCGCGGCCCCGCGAGAAACCTTAGGACAGATTCGGAATGCCGGTTCGGTGTTTCTCGGGCTCTACAATCCGGTTGCCACCGGTGACTATGCCAGTGGGGTGAATCACATTCTGCCAACGGGAACCTGGGCCAAGAAGAGTTCGGCAGTCGGTGTCTGGACCTTCATGAAACGAGTGCAGTATTCTGAAGTGAGTCGTTCAGGCCTCCAGCGTTTGCAGCCCATCGTAGATTCTATTGCCGATGTAGAAGGTCTGGATGCGCATCGGCGTAGTGTGGATATCCGTTTCGAATAATCCGATCCTATCGGGTTTGCAGATGGTAGCTGAACCGGAGCCAGTGAATGCGAGATGAACTACTAGAACTGCAGCGCCTGCAGTTTTCAGATAAAGCGAAGTCGGAGGAGCGACTGAAGGCTTTGCTGGAGTCATGTGGTGTTGAGGGTATCGTCACTCTTCAGCTAAATCCGAAGCCGGAGTCCCTGAATTCTGTGAATGGCTTTGTGACCTTTGCTGATGGCAATCGCTTGTTCTTCAAAAGTCATGTGGAAGAGAATGAGTGTCTGGAAGAGTATTACCAGCATGAGGTTCTGGAGTCGGCCAACTACCCCTGTATCTCTCCCAATAAAGTAAACTCGGTGCCGGGAGAGCAAATTGCCTTCTATGAGGTAATCGATTTCCCCACGCTGTTTGATCTGGCCAAGTCGGCAGAGGATGTACAACTTGGTAGGGCGCTGCCTGCTGCAGGTGAATCCGATTCGGCGGAGGTGCTCTCCGATGCCCAGCGGGCATTGGATACGCATATCGAAAAGGTGTATCGCAAAGAGCTTCGAACGCTATCCCGGGAAGAACATACCAGGGCTCCCATACATCAGTTGTTTCATCACCGGTTGTCTGAGGAGGGCCGGGTTCGTTCGTTTTATTCCGCGTCCTCTTTCTCGCTACCCGGGGAAGAGCTTGCGGCTGCCGATCTTTTTGGGTGTCGATGGACGATTAACGGAGTTTCCTATCAGGAGAGCATGGAGGAGCTGATTCAAAAAGCACGTTCGCTCCTTACACCAAAGGCCTCCTCAGCCGCGGTGCTGGGTCACGGTGATGCGCACAATGGGAATGTGTTCTGGGACGGGGGAACGGAGACCCTGCGCTACTTCGATCCTGCCTTTGCCGGCATACACGACGTGTTCCTCGATATCACAAAGCCCCTGTTTCACAATGTCTTTGCCCGCTGGATGTATTTCCCGGAAGAAGTCGACGAGGAGATGACGCTGCGCTACAGGCGCGATGGCGATGAGGTGCATGTTGAGCACGATTTCGTGCCGAGCCCGTTGAGAAAGGACTTTTTCGCCTCGAAGCGAGATTTGGTGCTTTCTCCTTTGCTGGAGTTTTTGCGCTCAGGTGAGGCCGAGAAGCGCGGGCTTTCTCTAGCGGAAGATTGGTTTGAGTTTCTCAGGATGGCGCTTTTTTGCTGTCCGTTGCTTACCATCAACCTTGCTTTGCCTTTCCGCACGCAGGGTACCGTAGGGGAGCGCTACACCCCTGAGGTTCGTCTCCTTGGACTGAGTCTCGCGGTTCAGATGGGCGGACGGGCTCTAAGTGGTGAGAACGAAATTTCCTCGATGCTCGAGTCCCTGCGGGAAAAGAACAAGTAGAGCGGGAGACTGCTCTAGAAAAGAGGGTCCCAGATAGGGCGTATTTGCTCCGGCTTGTGTCCGATAAAGTCGACCGGCTTCTGCTCCAGACCGAGAATGCTGTATCGCGCGTCGCTATAGATGAGCTGCCATTCAGAACCGTATTCTCTCCACCTTGTAAATTCTACGGTATTGGTTGCCAGTAGAATGAAGTCGGGCCAGATCGCACGAAGTGATTCTTCATGTCTGGGGTGATCGAGATTGTATGCTTCGAAAACCGTATCGAATGTTTCATTGGGATAGACTTCCTCATAACGCCCGTCCAAAGATATGAGAAACTGCGGGTAGAGTCGCCAGAGGGCGTAACTGCCGTTGGTGAAGTCCACCATTACGTTTCCGCTTTTTCGGTTCTCTCTGAGCCATTCGAGAGCGTTCACCGGATACTTATCATAGGACAGAGAGAAGGTGTTCATGGTGAACAGGGTATGGGTGAGCAGCACGACGGAGGCAGTAGCAGCACTTACAAAAAGATAGGCAAATATCCGCCGAGATATCGCGATGTATCGGCGAACGGGCGACTCCGCAAGCAGAGAGAGAAATGAATGCCAGGTGCTTTGCCCATAGGTCATCATGGAAAGAAAGAAGAAGGCCGCAAGTCGATCATGTCGAAGTGCCAGATACAGAGTCAGCAAGAGAACAGAGATCTCCTGAAGCGCCTTTTTCCTGAGTAGCTGCCTCAAACCACAAAACAGGATAAGCGCGCACAGGCCAAGCAGGGCAGTCCTGCTGCTCAGAAGCTGCGGTGGCGCCCATTCTTCAATGTGATCGCGAGGCAGGGCAACTGCCTCGATGACATAGGTCCAGTATTCAATGCCGTAGGGGTTTATCACCGTAGCTCCAAGGGTGAGGAGTCCGATACAAACGAGCAGGGGGCGATCCTGCGAGCTGCTCAGAATAAAAAGGCCCAGTGAAATCCCAAGTACCGCGAGTCCTACGACAAAACCGGCATGCATATTTGCCCAGACACAAAAGAGCAGCGGCATAAACAACAGACCGAGACGGGATTTTCTCTCTCGATAGAGCTCAAGTGCTAACAGCAGAATGAGGAAAAACAAGAAGGTAAAGGAGCGGCAGCGAATGGTGTTATTCCATACGTAAAGAGAACCAATGATGCAGAAGCAAAACCAGATAAAGCTCGTGCCGTCGAGTCTTTGCCGCAAGGAGCTTATCTTATACGCCAGCGCAATTGAGGTGAATGCGACTATCAGCTTGAGGCAAAAGAGTCCTGCGTCGCCGCCGAGCACACTTACGTTATAAAACAAAACTCCGGAGAGCCATTCGTGGTCATACCAGACGGGTTTAGTCGGAGTGTAGGCAAAGGGATCTCTTGTGACCACATTGCCGTGAAGAAAGAAGAGCCGTCCGACCGCGACTCGGGCGAAGAGGTCCGGATCAGCCTCACGAATACTGTTAAAGACCGCGGTGATGATTGCGCACAGAGGGAGCAGAATCAGGGGGCTTCCGCTATGCCTGCTGATGGCGTGAGCGAGAGTATCCCCGCAGCGTTCAAAACGTTTAGTAAACGTCTCCATGGAAATCTACTTTTGTCCGGATAGCGTCTCGTCCAACTCGGTAACCAGGCGCTCAAACAAAGAGCATGCTGCTTCCAAAGGGGCTTCGGATCGCAGGTCAACGCCAGCAGCATTGAGAAGCTCAAGCGGATACAGGCTGCATCCGCTCTGCAAAAACTGCAGGTATCGCTGCACACTGTCCTTTTCTCCTGAGAGAACCCGTTCGGAGAGTGCGATCGCTGCCGCGAGGCCCGTGGCATACTTGTACACGTAAAATGCTGAGTAGAAGTGCGGTATGCGAAAGCACTCAAGGGCGTCTGTGTCCTCGATTGCGACTGAGCTACCAAAGTATTTTTCCAGCAATCCACCGTAGAGTTCGGTGAAGGAGTCCACCGTTAATGCCTGGTTGGCCTCCGCCATTTCGTGGGTCTTGTATTCAAATTCCGCAAACATGGTCTGGCGAAAGAAGGTAGCCTTAATGTCGTCAATTTGTTGGTTGATCAAATAGGCCAGCACCTTCGGGTCATCCTTGTACACGCTGCGAAGATGGGCACTCAACAGCAACTCGTTGAAGGTCGATGCAACCTCTGCAACGAAGATGGTATACCCGTGGTCCTGGTAGTTTTGTGCTTTGTTTGAGAAATACGAGTGCATGGAGTGTCCGGCCTCGTGGGTCAGGGTGAAGACGTCGTTAAGCGAATCCTCCTTGTAGTTCATCAGGATGTAGGGGGCACTGTCGTAACAGCCCGAGGAGTAGGCACCGCTACGCTTGCCGACATTCTCATATTTGTCCACCCAGCGGTTCTCGGTGAGGCCTTTCGTCAGAATGCCGACATACTCATCGCCAAGCGGGGCGAGGCTTTCCGAAATGAGGTCAACCGCTTCCTGGTAGCTGTGTTTTAACTCAATACTGTCGACCAGCGGAACATAGGTATCGTACATCTTTAATGGATCGAGATTGAGCTGTTTCTTCCTCAGATCGTAGTAGCCATGCAGAGCACCGACGTTTTTCTCAACCGTGCCGATGAGGTTGGTGTATACTTCCAGCGGCACGTCGTCGGCAAAAAGTGAACGCGCTATTGCCGATGGGAATTTCTTTACCGAAGAAAGGTATGCGTCTTTTTTCAGGGCGCTCGCGTAGGTAGCTGCGATGCAGTTTTTGTGAGCCTCGAATGATGCGTAATAATTGGAATACGCCTGTTTCCGGATGTCCCGATTCTCGTCTTTGAGAAAGGTGATGTACGTTGAGTGGGTGAGCGGTTTTTTTTCTTCACCCACGGTAACGTCGTCGAAACGCAAATCGGCATTGTTAAGCTGTGAGAAAATTTTCTGGCTGGTGCCAAATACTTCAGTCCCTTGCGCAAGCAGTAGTTCTTCTGCCTGTGAAAGGGTGTGTGCTTTATACCGTGTAAAGCTTTCAAGCATGCGTTTGTATTCGGCCAGTACGGGGCTTTCGAGAAATGCGTTAAGCGTGTCTTCTTCTATCTCCAGCAGCTCCGGAGTGAGAAAACTTGCGGCAGAGCTTACGCGTGCATACAGGTTCTGCACTTTTTGCAGCTCGCCAAGCGCGCTGCTGTTTCCGGTATCTGCATCGCTGCGCAGATGTGCAAAGACGTAGAGGCGCTCCAGAGTTCGAAGGCTGCTCAGGTAGAACGCAAACGCCGAGTGTATCGCTTCGGGAGATTCCTTGAGGGTTCCCCTGAAGGAATCAAATGTGGAGAGCGATTCCTCCAATGATGTGTAATCAGCGGCCCAGTCCTCCTCCCGGGTGTACAGACTGTCTAAATTCCAGGTGTCCTGCTCTGCAACTTCTTCCCTGCGTGGAGTACTCATTGTGATTCCTTTCGTCCTATACTCTATTGCTCATTCATGGCCACGGTGCCCGCGGGCCGCAATCAAATCCTCTGGGTACAAGCTCCCGAGCTGACTCGCAAATGGGCGCATGAAACCGCGTGTTACAAACTAATTACATTTTTTAATGATACGGAAGCGCTTTGAATGCCCATAAACATAGTAACGCTGCTCGGCGAGAGAAACTACTGGAAAATACTAGTTTTTCTTGTAAGACCGGCGTCTCAGTTCCCATTGGTGGTTGTTTTAGGTGGTTTGCGGGGTTCTAGTCCCGACGTAGGTTACTGATATTAATCGATAACAACACCACGAGGCCATTCAATTCATGTCCCAGACAAACAATAGAAGAAAGCGCCGTCGCAAGGCTACATTAACTCCTCGATTCGGTTCGTCCTCAGTAGCACTGGAAATTGGTCTGATTCGCATGGCTATCGAAGAGCAGCGGCAGATGGAGAAAAGACTCCGCGATCGACCTCTGCGGTAGTTCGCTTGAGCAGCGCCAGGGAGGCTTTCCTGTCTGGAGATTCCCTTGTACGGGCAGTCGAGTCCCGGGCAAATCGCTGTTCTGAAATAAATTATTCAAGTATTCCATAATCTTGTTTCCTTCAGCCTGAGGCAAGGCTCCCGCTTCCAAGGCTCCCGCTTCTGAGGATGCGGGGGCGCCGTCCAGATGCACTCCGAAGCAGCTAAGTATCCGCTGTTAATGTATTTTTTGCTCTCCCAAGCCCCCGCTTTTACGTCCCTCGAATCCCCCGCCAGAAATCAGAGGCATTTTCCCGTAGCCTTGTCGTTATCTTGTTGAAATGTATCGAAAAATTTGCTCTCCTGATGCCTGTTCTCTGAGGATGGGCGTATTGCTACGTAGAAAGCCCTATTTTTTTTGAACTCGGCGTGCGGAAATACTTCTTAAGAGAGTTTCGCAATGAGCCGTATGCTAGTCTCTCTACCGGAGAGATTTTCTTTTCGCCTTTCTGTTTTGAATATTCGAGCCTGATATCAGGGTCGACATGTCTGGAGGAGACCTCGTTATGTCAAAGAACGCAGCTCAGCAACTTATCGACTATGGCCAAAGCCTTTGGTACGACAACATCAGTCGCGAGATTCTGGGGAATGGCGAAATTACTCGGATGATAGCTGAGTGGGGTGTTCGCGGAATGACTTCCAATCCCACGATTTTCGATCAGGCTATTAGCGGAGGTTCTTCATACGATCCGCAGATTGCCGAATTGAAAGCAAAGGGTCTCTCCCCGGAGCAGGCATTTGAAGAAATTGCCGTTCAGGATATTGGAGCGGCAGCTGACCAGTTGCTTCCGATTTTTAAGGAAAGCGGCGGAGAAGATGGCTTCGTCAGTATCGAGGTTTCGCCGACTCTTGCAAGAGATAGTAAGGGCACTGTTGAGGAAGCAGTGAAACTCTTTGAGCGTCTCGATCGCCCTAATATCATGATCAAGATACCGGGAACGCCTGAGTGTATTCCCGCTATCAAAACCTGCCTTGAAAAAGGAATTAACATCAACGTAACGCTTCTGTTCTCAGTGGATAATCACGTCGACGTGATGAACGCATACTGTGAGGCGCTTCGAGCTCGCGTTTCTCGCGGAGAGCCGGTTGATTCCATTCGCTCAGTTGCGAGCTTCTTCGTTAGTCGGGTTGATGTAATCGTCGATAACAGGCTCAAGGAAATTATCGAAGAAAAGAAATCAAGCGATCCGAAGGCTGCTGAACTGGCTGAGTCACTGCTTACTAAGTTCGGTATCGCCAACTGTAAGCTTGCCTACAAGGCGTTTGAGGATATCTTCCTGAGTGACAAATTCGCAGACCTCAAAGAGGCAGGTGCCGCTGTGCAGCGGCCGCTTTGGGCGAGCACGAGCACTAAGACACCTGAGTTACCGGATACCATCTACGTCGAAGAGTTGGTCGGCCCTCACACGGTCAACACCATGCCGCCGAACACCCTTGAAGCTCTGGTAGATCACGGGACTGTTTCTCGTGTGAGCATTAAGGAAGATGTTGCGGCTGCTGAAGCGGTAGCGCAGCAGCTCACCGAGGTAGGGGTTGATATTCCAGCGCTTATGCTTGAGCTTCAGAATGTTGGAGTGGATAAGTTCGTCCAGTCTTTCGAGGACCTCAACGCAACTCTGGCCAAGAAGCTGTAGGTAGCTCTTTGTTTCACGGTTACCTGGTGTGACCTCAATGCAGTGCCATTGGCGAAGCCCTCTGGCACTGCAGCCGGTTTTCTTTTTTACGTGTTTCCATTTTTGAATCCTGCTTGGCCCTTTGGAAAAAAGGGTTGTTGCACATGATAAGGACGTGACGATGACAAATCCGTTTCGGCAAGGCTCAGATGACTCTTTGCAAGTTGAACCATGTGTTCTTGTGATTTTTGGTGCAACCGGGGATCTGACGCATAGAAAACTGGTGCCGGCCCTATACAACCTCGGTGTCGATGGTCTCTTACCGGCAAACTTTTCGCTGGTGGGATTTGCTCGTCGTGATCAGTCGGATGAGAAATTCAGAAGTGGCTTGAAAGAGGGAGTGAGCAAATTCTCCCGCCGGAAGCCTCTCGATGAGGGCATTTGGAATGAGTTTGCTGAGCACTCCTTTTTTGTCTCCAGCTCGTTTGATGATGCTGACGGCTATGAACGTCTGAAGTCGAAGCTCGATGAAATGGACCAGGCCGCGGGAGTTCGTTGTAATCGCGTGTTCTATCTCGCGACCGCACCATCGTTCTTCGATACTATCGCCCGCTGTCTTCAACAGGCCGGTCTGCTGGACGAAGATTCCCAAGGTACTGGTGCCGGCAGAAAGGCGCGGCTGATTGTAGAGAAACCGTTCGGACATAATCTCGAGTCGGCGAAAGAACTGAACACCGCCTTGCTGCAGTCTGCTGCGGAGCATCAGATCTTTCGAATTGATCATTACCTCGGGAAGGAAACCGTACAGAACCTTCTGGTCTTCCGTTTCTCCAACGGTATCTTCGAGCCAATTTGGAACCACAAATACATTGATCACGTTGAAATTTCTGTGTGTGAATCTATCGGAGTGGGTGGTCGTGCCGGCTATTTCGATACTTCTGGTATCATGCGGGATATCGTTCAGAATCACGCGTTTCAGCTGCTGTGTCTGGTAGCCATGGAGCCGCCTGTCGCCTTTGAGGCCGATGCGGTTCGTGATGAAAAAGCCAAGGTGCTGCGTTCGATTCGTCGGATTCCATTGGACCAGGTGAAAAATGACGTCGTTCGAGCCCGGTATCAGACCGGGTCGGTTGATGGTGAGCGTGTCCAGGGCTATCTGGCCGAAGATGGCGTTAATCCTGATTCGACTACCGAGACCTATGTTGCGATGGAGCTTTCCCTGGATAACTGGCGTTGGGCTGGTGTGCCCTTTTATGTCCGTGCCGGAAAGCGACTCCCGAAGCGGGTGACGGAAATCTCGGTGCATTTCAAGAATGTTCCGCATCTGCTGTTTAAGGGAGAGAATGTTCAGTCGCTTCGACCAAATATACTTTCGTTTCAGATACAGCCGGATGAAGGTATCTCCTTCAAAATCAGTTCAAAGCCTCCGGGGCCGAAGGTCCGCGTCCAGCAGGTTAATATGGACTTCAGCTACGGAACATCCTTCGGGGTCGATGCCCCGGAAGCCTATGAGCGCTTGCTACTCGACGGTATGCGTGGTGATGCGACGCTGTTTACGCGTAATGATGAAATTGAAGAGGCATGGGATCTGCTTGAGAATGTTTTTGCCGCGTGGAATCCGGATACGGGTCATGCACCACCTGTCTTTGGTTACGAGGCGGGAAGCTGGGGACCTGCGGCTGCTGATGAGCTGCTGCTGAAGCGGATCCCTCAGGGGTGGCGACGTCTCTAGAGTGGTCTTGGGGTGGGGTGCCCCACCGAGTTCCGCTCTGTGCCCGATACGATTTTGTTAGAAAGGAGAAGGTATGTCCGCTTCCAGTACATCTGCCCATGAAAGCTATGACGTAATACAGGGTAAAACCAAAGTTCCCCCCGCGAAGATTGTGGGTGAGTTGGAGCGAATTCGTCGTGAAGCCGCGGCGCTTGACGCAGAGAAAGAGGCACTGGCTTCGGGAGAGGCTGCCCCCCGTGTTCGTTCTACTCTGTCTAACCTCGTCCTGCTGGTCTTTGAGGATGAGCCGGGTATCGGAAAGAGCACCGTTGAGGATCTGATTACAGAACTTTGTGTTGCCTTTCCCTCTCGATTCTTTATCGCCGGCTTTTCTCAGGAGCGCGGAGGCGAAAGTGACTCGGTGCTTGATACTGCAGTTTCCTCTCGTTGTGTGCTGACCAATTCGGGCATGCATGTCTGCTCTGAGGAGGTGTATGTTTCAGTGCATCCGGACTCAGTAGACCTGGTCCCAAATCTCCTTCTTTCACTGTTGATTCCCGATGTGGAGACCATTCTGCTGGTTCTTGGTGATCCCGGTGCGGTCGCGAGTGACTCTCATGCGGCCGAAGCCTTCACGAAACTTCTGGCCGGTCTTGATTCGGTTAGTGATCGAGTGGAGTACGATTCGGCCTTCTTCAGGGATTACGCCCTCAGTCACACCCGGCTTTGTGTCGACGGTTCTGAAAACTCACCAGCCCGTCGTGACTTGAATTGGAGTCGAATGAGCAAATGGCGCAGTCTTCTTGCTGAGCAATTCGATTCCGAGGGCGGGGAAGGAATCATGGATGGGGTATCGAGCTTTCGCCTGTCCACCAGCGTGGCACAGGATCAGTTTTCCCTGGGTCGTCCGGGCTCTGATGTTCTTTTGTTTCTGGGTTGGTGTCTGTCCTGTCTGGGTTGGAAGGCAACAGGTGCAAAACTGCACAAGGATTCGAATGAGCTGGAGCTTACGGTTTCAGACGACTCCAACGAATATACTATTGTTGTGGTTAATGATGCCCATGCAGAGTTTAGTTTTGGCTCTGCGCTGGACTCAGTAGAGCTGGGCTGGCGCTGGAACGGAAAGGATCGCCTGCTCAAAATGCACAAGGACCGAGCGACGGCGAGCATGGAGATCAAAAACGAAACCTCTACGGTCAGCTCCAGTGGTGGTGCTCACTCAGAAGTGAGTCGCAGAGCGCCGTTTCCGGAGCAGACGCTGGAGCAGATTATCCTGAGTGATTTAGGACCGCTTGATGGTGCTGCTGAGTATTTGAATGCATCGGAAGTAGCCATTAGTTTGCGAGAGCTTATTGCAAAGGCTGCGGGTTAGATCGTGATATCGCTCCCCCTTGATGAGGCGACGGAGAGGCTGCGGTCCGACTTCCTCTCCTGGCTAAAAGATAACCCTCCTCCCTCCACTGAGAAGCGCATTGAGCTCAGTGAATTCGTTGACGTCTCTACCGCCTGGCAGCGCAAGCTTGCCAGTGAACACTGGATCGCTGTCCACTGGCCCGAGGAATATGGCGGCCGCGGACTTTCTTTTGTCGCCGAAGCAGTGCTGCAGGAGTGTCTGGCGCGAGCCCGCTCTCCGCAGCTGATAAATTTGTTCGGTCTGACCATGGTTGGTCCAGTGCTGATTGAACATGGTAGCGATGAGCAGAAAAAGCGATTTCTTAAGCCAATCCTGGAAGCTGAGGAAATATGGTGTCAGGGGTTTAGTGAACCAGGGGCAGGAAGTGACCTTGCGTCTTTGAAGACAGTCGCCGACAAGGTTGATGGGGGCTGGAATATCAATGGGCAGAAGATCTGGACGAGTTTTGCGCAGTATGCCCAGTGGTGCTTTCTCCTTGTTCGAACTGACTCCAGCGTGCCGCAGCACAAAGGCCTGAGCTATGTGCTAGTTCCCATGTCCTCAGATGGAATTGATGCCCGTCCGCTGACCCAGATTTCGGGTGACCAGGAGTTTAATGAACTTTTTCTCGAAGATGTTTTTGCTGCTGATGAGCACCTTGTAGGCAGTCCGGGTGATGGATGGAAGATTGCCATCAGTACCTTAATGTATGAGCGAGTAATTCTGACGTTTGCGCGGCATTTGCAGTCAGAGGAGGCGCTGGAAGAAATTCGTCAGCAGCTCAAGGGCGTCGATAATCCGCATGTGCTGGCAAAGTTCGGCTCTCTTGCCGCTCGAAACATGGCGCTTCGATCCCTTGCTCTCAGCCACCTGGTTCAATACCAGGATAGCTCTCCCGGTCCCGAGGGATCTCTCGATAAGTTGGCCTGGAGCGAAACCTTTCAGGATATTTGTTCCTTTGCTCTCGAACTGCAGGGATTTCAGGGCCTGCTCCTCGGTGGTGAGGCTTCACATAAAGACGGTCTTGCGCAGCACCGCTACTTGTATTCGCGCGGACGAACAATTGCCGCGGGGACTTCGGAAATTCAACGTTCAATTATTGCAGAGCGGGTTCTCGGGCTTCCGCGCCTGAAACGCGGTGCCTGAAGCGCGCACGAGTGCACCTCATCTCTCCGTGTGGTGATGCTCTAATAGGTGTCTTCCACACCTCGAACACATCGAACTGAGAATTTCCTTGTTTCCTGTGTCGGGGATACTCTGCTGAAAGGTGAGTCCGGATCTCCGCCACCTTGCTCGAACAGGGGGCCGATTCCAAGGCTTGATGTCGTTGGAACCGCCAGCGATACCACCAGGGGGCTCTTGTCGCTCCCTGGACTGCTATACCCAATTAACCTCACATTAGCCTCTAGCAGCGTTTTTCCCCCGCCTTCTTCAATTGTTTCAAGTACTGCCCTGTCATACTGCCCGCAAAGTTCAAGCGCAGGATAGAAATCGCTTGTGAGCAGTATTGTTTCAAGTCGGTGATGAGGTGGTAGTCGGGCTCCTAAATCGCTGTCCGGGGTAGAACTGACATCGCCTTGATATACAATTGCTCCCTTCCGAATAGGACGGATGGTAAAGAAACCGGTAAGTCCGTTGCTTCGATCGAAGGGCCGCGCTTCAGAATCTTCGCGAAGGACAACTCTATTTTCAAGAAGCGGCGCGATGTCTGCGAGTTCTACACCGCGCGGGATTTCTCTTTTCGCGCTCAGGGTATCGATAAAGTGAGACTCCTTTTTGTCACTCGCCAAAGCCTCTGATGACTGAGACAAAGGAGCACCTTCCGGAGTCTGCGCGCGACTTTCCCCGCTTCCTGCTAAGCAGAAAAGAAGGCAGTGAAGAAGGCAGAGAGTCCGGCCGAAAGACAGTGATGCGCGTGCAGGGAAATTCAAACGGGGAAACTCAAAAGGTAAACTCAAAGGCAACATTCACAGAATGTTAATGGAGCCAGGGTAGTTCGGACTCCAGACTTTCTATCAGCAGACTTGTTGAGACACCAGGAGGTTGTACCAGCACCCCTGCATTTGCGTGTTCACTTATCTGAGTCAGTTCGTGAGACAAATCAAAGTTGCCCTCAGCAACGTCCGAAATATGTACGTCGAACTCTCGAACCTCAGCGTCGCCAAATTCCTCAAGCTGATCCATGAGGTCTTCCTCCTCAGACGCGAGTATAAGGAAGCGATGCCCGTTAACTTCTACGGTAATTGGTTCGTTTTCAATGAATGGAACATACACTTTTTCCATAATCAGCTCCGAATACGTCTGCATTGCCGTTCTATCAGAACAGCCGTTTCATCATGCTCTTTTTTGAAGGTAATCACGAAGTCGGGGCTTAGCAAGCAGGTGACTTCTACCTCGCCAGAATAATTAAGAATTTAAACTCGATCTTTTGAAATAAGGGAGGCTTTACCCGGAGCTTTCGTCGCTCTCCGGAGGCAAACTTTTCTCGTCCTCAGGGGTTTTCCAGCTTAGGGCTAGTTCGATTGCTTCATCCACGACCGTATCGAGGGCCTGGGTAATGGTGCTCGCTATGATCTCCTCGAGAAGGTCGCGCTTGCTGGTGAATAAGGCTTTGCTGTCTTCCAGCTGTTGCGGAGATAGAAGCTTTGGATCGATCTTTTCTCCGAGGAGCTTAAGCTGTCCCGAGTCGTCGAGGGTAAGCGGGAGCATTCCCAGCTCAAGCAATCTATTGAGTTCGGCATGCGATATGCCGGCAATCCTGCGAAATTCAGATAGGGTAAGCAGCCCGGTGCTATTCATTTGATGGTTCCCCCATTTTCAGAGAAAGAGCCCGTCTGTTTACTGAGAAGGACCCGAGGAGTTCAAGGATTTTTTCGGAGTCTTTAAGTAGTTCTGCGGCTTTTTCTACAGAGCCTGAGGATCGCTCAAGGGCGATTTCCCTGGCAGAGAGCATCAGCGCAGCACCAAATTCAGTGATGCTGTCGAAGCTGTCAGCGCCTGCAATCTTTTCTATCCGCTGACTGGCTTCGATATAGATATCAGCACTACTTAGTTCTCTTCTCCCCAACATACCAGTGAGGGATTCCTGTGCCGTTTCTCCGTCGACAATAGTTGCGCCTTTAAAGCTGCAGGATTCGATTAGCTTTGCGACGCTGTTTTCCAGTTGTCGCAGGTTGCCGGGCCAGGTAGTGCAGTAGAGTTTTCGATAGGCAGCGTCATCCAGACCGGTTACTTCAAATTCCTGTTCATCAATGACCTCGGCCCGCCGTTCTCGCAGCACCTTTGCCAGGGCAAAGCATATACCGGCGCTTATATCGAGGCGCCTTTGATTTAGTGGTTTGAGTTCGAGGCGCAGTCGCTCCAGTCGATAGGCGAAGTCATCACGCAGCTTACCATCATCAATGAGTTCCTGTAGCGGCCGGTTACTGGCGAAGATAAATCGCACGTTTGCCTGATGGCTTTCCGCCTCTCCTACCCGTCGATATGATTTGTTCTCGATAAAGGTGATAAGTTTTCCCTGAAGATCGAAATCGATACTTTGCAGTTCGTCGATGAACAAAGTTCCGCCCTCTGCCCGCTTTACCAAACCCCACTTATCGACCGCGCCAGTATATGCTCCGGCAACCGCGCCAAACAATTCCGCCTGCACAAGCTCAGTGCTCGAAAAGTCCCGTGGCGTGATACTGACAAAGGGTCCCCCGCGCCCGGACAGTCGATGCAGAGCCGCCGCGAGACGAGTCTTACCACTACCAGTTGGACCGATTATCAAGGGACTCTCGTTGATGTATTTTGCATAGCGCGGGAGCCATCGCATCCACACATCTCGGCTGCTCGGCGCACAAAGCGTTGGCACCCAGTCGGCATCCCATAAGCGAGGCAGAGGGTTGCCGTCGTGTCTGGGGTCCAGCATGATGTCGCTCGCGCAATTGAGAGAGTCACAAAACTGCTGCTCAAGGGTGGGTTGCCCTGGAATACCTGGCGGAGGTGTGATTATCAGCCCATCTACCAGACTGGATGGCTCCAGTGATTTTTCTTCTTTGAAGAGTAAGTCACCCCCATAAAGAAACGTTTTTGGGTCAGTAAGGGCGATGATAATAAAAAGTTTGTTTCCAAATCGTTCTCGAATCTCATTCAGCAGGCGTTTTCGCCAGGCGGCCTCTTTCTTACTTATGTTGAATCCCATATCCATCACCAGGATGTCGGGTCGTTGCTCCACGAGCAGGACGCGTGCTTCGAGGATTGTTCCGGTGCTGACGACGATCTGCTTGGATAGTTCGAAGCGCTCGGAGCTGATAGCCGCATTCATCCTGCGAATGAAGTCGTCACCCCCGACTATGCAGCAATGGATGCTGTCTGCTGATTCCATTTTTGTACTCATCGTGCTTCGTCCGCCTCGTTTGCGAGAGATTTTAGAACCATGGGAACCGTTGTCCCCAGTAATGCGGCTGCCACGCGGACATCTCCCTTTGCATGGGACACCGTTCTGCGTGCCTCAATGAGAGATGGCAGGCGTGCTTCAGGAAAGCGACTATTACTCCAGCTATCTTTTGCCTGCTCTATGCAACGCAGGTAGAGGTACTCTGAGGGTTCAAGTCGCAGGCTTTGTGCCAGGGATTCAAAGTCGGGAAAAATTGCCTTAAAGTCATCCTCTGATGAGGTACAGGTTTCAAATATCGCCGCTTTGAGCTGACGAATGTTTCCGGGCCACTCGAGTTCAGTAATGCACTCAAGCAGTTGCGCGCTTATTGGTAGTGACCACGGTTTTGCGCTTACTTTTGATATCTCGCTTTGAAAGCGCTGAATAAGTGGGAGAATGTCTTCCTTCCTGTCCTGAAATGATGGCAGAGAAACTATCTCTGTGTTGAGTACCTCGGCCCAGGCGCGTGCGGTATCTAATGATGAGGTCCCAACGATAAGCAGGTTGTCTGAGCCAATGCCTGCATCCCTCCGGTTTTTCATTCGAGATGCGGCGCTGATCAGCAGAGGTCCCGTGTCGGCTTCCGCGTGTTCAAGCACGACCGTCGCGCCATGCGAAAGCAGTGACACAGAGTGAGATGAATCGGGCATGCCAAATATTTGTTCGGGTCGACGACATGAGGTGTCGCAGTCGATTTCAATAAGGCTGCCACGGTTATGTCTTTGGCCGTGAATTGCCTGTGCTAACACGCTTCGTCCGCTTCCTCGGGGACCACAGAGTACCATCGTAGGTATCTTTCTCTCGAGTTGGGACTGCGCTTTGGCAAGCGCCTGACGAGAAGCTTTCGCCTGCATAACCAGAGATTCGTATCGGGGAAACTCGTTTCTCCTCAGACTTGCTTTAGACTGCTGCTTCTGTTGCGCTTCTAGACAGGTTTCTATGGTGCCAAGAATTCGCTCGATGGAATTGGAGGACTCGATCTCAATAAAATCTTCGGCACCGAGCTTCATGGAGGTGACGGCAACATAGAGGCTTGGTTCGTCGGTCCAAAGTATTACCGCGATCTCGCTCTGTTCATCCTCCAGAGTCTGAAGGAGGTCCAGAGCGGTGGTAATGTCACCAAGCAGGTAGTCCAAAACTAAAACCCGCGGATTGCGCTCAAGAATCTGACGGCTAAGATTTTCGCCCGGTGTCAGCCTTTGGGCGCACCAGTTACGTTCCCGACAGACGGTCTCAAGCTCGAGAGCCTTTTCCATTTTTGCGGGCTCGCGTTCGTTCAGTACGATTAGAATATCTTCACGCATTCTCAGACAATCCTGTATCTAGGGATTTTTTGGGAATCCGACAAATATACCCGTTAATTATGCGACATGCCTGCCCGAATTTTTTGAGTTCGGCAGCGCATAAGAGCGCGTATTGTTGAGACCATAATCCCTCAAGGACACTCATAATAGTTACAGACTGCGAAGCTGGCACAGCATTAGCCACACCCTATTTGACGATAATTTGTTACCGAATGATTCGGGTACCTGAAAGGTTACTGAAACATGCGAGATATACTCATAGTTGAGGACGGCCTCCACGAACGCGAGCGACTGAGTAAGTTGCTTGTGGGCGCTCAGTATTCCGTGCTCTGTGCAGAGAGCGCAGAGGAGGCAGAGCGCATACTGGAAATAGAAAAATTCCGTCTCGCGATACTTGATGTCGGGCTGGGAGATAAGTCCGGTTCGTATTTGTTTGAGCGTGTGAAGAAAACTTCCGCAGCCTCCTTCGTCATCATCCTTACGGGAAATCCATCGGCACACCTGAAACAACGATTTCTGGACGAGGGCGCAGCTGCCTACATCGTCAAGGCGTCACCCATGGCAAACAATGAGTCGCTTCTGCAGCTTGTGCAGTCACTGCTTGGGGATGCGAAAATTGATCTGCACTCCGGTATTCCTCTGACCGAGTTCTTGCGCGACTACGTCGACGATGCTTCCAAGGAACTTTTCCTTGAAACCAGCGGAGAACTGCCGCCATGTCGCGCCTGCGGCAACGGTGACTTTATCGTGACCTTCAATCACAAGACGCAGCTACCGCCTCTTGTCGAGGGGCGGGTGGTCTGTAGTGCGTGTTTTGCGGAGATGGACCCAGATGTCGAATGATAATGCGCATTCGAAGACTGCGCATTCCCTTGCAGCGCAAACTGCTGTGGGGGATTCGGGGATTCGGCATTCGGCCGGGGGTACGTCTGGTGTGCCTCGCCTGGTCTCCGAGCGGCTTGCTGTGCTTCTGGTTTGGTTTTGCCTGGTTCTGCTCAGCGGTCTGAGTAACACCTGGAACCTCCTGCCTGACACACTGGGAACCCTGGTGGGAAGCAGTGGTGCAGTCTTGCTGGTCGCGGGGTGTCTTCTTCTTTGCTTTCGCACCAGGGAATTCGCGCAGCAGGCGGTAGTCCTCGTTTCCTTTGCTGCCCTTCTGTTGTTTCCCGCATTGTTTCTTTCACTGGAAAGCAGTGGCAGGACTTCGGTACTCGACCTTTATTTCGTGTTATTGATCACGACCCCGGCCCTCATTGGAGTATGGCGGTGGCAGGTGCAGTCAATCGCAAGTGCCTGTGCGGTTGCTGCGGTGGGCTATATCCTCTTTCCTTTGTCATCCTGGGGTTCAGTGCATTCTCTAATGCTGGTGGGTATCGCAGCCCTTGTTGCGAGTCTCGTCGTGCGGTTTCGCTTGTCATTGCCCTATAAGGAAGGGGCTGCACAGTATTCGACATTTTCAACAAATCAGTTTGCGAAACAAAAAAGAGTAGACGCGATAATCAATGTGATGCTGCTCCAGGTGGGCTTGCTGGCAACCCTGATCTTTCTCGACATTTCACTTCACCCGGACAAGATTTTTGAGTTCGTCCTGCAGAAAGTCTACGGTCTCGTGGCATTGGCGCTCGGGCTGCTTGTCATCAGAGCGTCCACAGTGCGCATCGGCCTGTGCGCCTCACTTTTCACCACGCTTCTGGTTGGCACCCTGTTATCTATTGCTCGTCTGCAGGTTCCTGAAATTCCCATTTTGCTCGCGGTTCTGCCGCTGATGTATCTGATGTTTCTGAGCGTGCTGATGCCCTTTGGTCTTGGCGTGCAGCTCTCGCTTGTCTGGGCGCTGCTCGTGCTTGACCTGCTGATAAAGATGTCTGGTGTGGCGAGCGCCTCCGCCGCAGAGGCGGTAGGAGCCTCACTGCTGATTTTTCGGGGTGAAATTGCATTCATTGTTGTCGGAGCCCTCACGGCAAGTGCAACTGCCTGGTTTGTGCAGAAATATCGCTTCGAAAACCTTTCGAACTATCTGTCTCCGCTTGACTCCAGCGGAGTAGATGAGGTCGAACACAGCCAAAGAGTGTTTAAGTACGATGAGGCTGAGGACTCGCTGGAGCCCCTGCGCCGAAGGAATCTAATCACCGGAATGTTGTTTGTCGGCATTCTTTCATCCGGCGTTTCTTCGAACCTGCTCCTTGATCTGGATTATTCCTACGGTATGTCCGTTATTTCTTCCTGGGCAGGTTTTATCGTTTCCTGGGCCCTTCTGCTGTATTTTGAACCCCGCCGCAGCCGAGGAGACTACTTCTGGTTCATCGGAACCTTCATGCAGTTACTCTTGTTTATCTGGCCCTGTATTCTTCTGCTCCTTACTCCTCGTGGGCATCTTTTCTGGCCATTCTGGCCCTGCTGCCTCTTGCTTTCTCTTGGATTGATCCCCTGGAAGCTTCGAGAAGTGCTCTGCCTTCTTCTCGTTGCCGGTTTGTCAGGTGTTGAGCTCGTTTCGAGAATCGACCTGATGCTCTGGCAGATCGTGCTGTTTCCCGCCACATTAATTTTTGGCGTTTTGCTCTGGATGCAGGTTACGCGACGATTGAAGCAGAGCGTGTTTAGTGCGCGCTTCTCCTCGGCGCTGGAGCAGGCGAGGGACGAAACTGAGGTGCTTCTTTGTTTTGCTGATCACGCCATGCGCCTTCTGGACGGGCATGCAGCGATCTGCCATGCCGGCACTGGCAGGACGACGCTCCTGCGTGCGGGTCATGCGTTCGGACTTGCTGACGACACCTGGCCACTGGAAACCCTCTACTCAAGAGCGGAGGAGGTTCCCGGATCGATCCGTAATGTTTGCTTTCGCCGTTTGCATTGGATCCCACCCGAGTTGCATTTCTTCGATGAACGCTTTGGTTTGTTTGCGCCGCGTTTTGGGATGTTTGTGGAATTCTCCTGTGGTGACCCGGCTGATGGTGAATCAGGGAGAACGGAAACCTACACGGTGTTCCTCGCACTGAGCTTTTCAATGTCAAACGTTCTGACGTCTGCGGATACTCGTCTTCCGGAGATGCTGGCAAGTGTGACCAGGTTACACCTTGAGCGTCTTTACCTCGGGCGAGAGCGGGTAGAAATGACGGCACGCTTTGAAGACAAGTTTCAGGAGCGCGAATACGAGATGGGCGCCCTTGTTCACGACATCAATAATACCGTTCAGGACATGACCCTTCTGTGCGACGAAATGCTTGAAGGAATGGAAGAAGAGGAACAGAGCTCAGAGTCGTCGGGGGCTTTTGTGAGCAGTGTGCGACGAATTGCCCTCATTGCTCGTTCTGTCGCTACCGTAGTTTCCGATGCCAAGCGAAAGCGAGAGCTTGAGAAGATGTCAGATCTTCGTCCAAGAGAAATTGTTGAAGTGACCGAGGTCGTACAAGATATCGGCGCATTTGCTTCCCTTCGCGCAGAGCGAAAGCGAATAAACGTTGCACTACCCTCGGCCGGCACTGAGTGTGCATGGGTTAAGGTTTCCGTACGAGAGCATCTGGAAGCGGTGCTACGGAATCTGCTGAATAACGCAATTATGTACTCTGAACCGGGTTCTGCGGTGGAGCTTGAACTTGAGCTTAAGGAAAAAGAAATTGTCGTTGTCGTCAGAGACAATGGTCCTGGCCTTGCCCCCGATGAACTGGAGACAATCTTCCAAAGCGGATATCGAGGTGATTCTTCCCTCGGTGCACCGGGCGGACTTGGTCTGGGACTTGCGGAATCACGGAGAGTTACTGATTTTGCGGGGGGGACGCTGACGGCGCATTCAGAAGGCCCGGGCAAGGGTTCCACCTTTGTCCTTACGCTGCCGAGAGTAGAGGCACCAAACGTCAAAGTGAGTGATGCGCCCTGGTCGCTCGTTGTTGACGATCAGTCCAATTTGACCGACTTCTACTCCAAGGTGTCGAAGGCCCTGGAGTTTGTCCCTCGTTCCGCAAACTCGGTTGAGTCCGCAATAGAGATTATTGAGGAATACGGCAGCCCCGGATTCGTGATCACCGATATACATATGGGCTCGAGCAATGGCCTGGATCTCGTCCGTTATATTCGCAGTACCTGCGGTTCCGTATTACCGATTCTTGTAGTTAGTGGTCTGCCGGACGATGACATTGCCCAACAGGCGAGACATGCGGGGGCAAGTGATTTTCTGGCTAAACCGGTACGACGGCGAGCGCTGTTTGCCAGAATACAAAGTTTATTACCCTGATTTTATTATTCTGA
>JAUIMJ010000289.1 GCA_030433295.1 bacterium
TAACGTATCGCCTATGGCCATTACAAAATCGAGATTCAATCCGTCGAGGAGTTCGATTAACTCCAGGAATCTCTCTGGTTCGACCGCTTCTCCGACGGAGATAATTGTTCTATCTGGAGCGCTTTCGTAATCAGTATTACTCCCAAACGTGTCATGCAGCGGTATCTCAGAGAGCTCAAACCGGTCCAGAATTTCTGTACAGTCAGGTAACAGGTCGTTAAGTTCTATACGATACCCTAGCCATCTTCTTGGAACCAAAAGCATAATCTTGTCTTCCTCTATATAACGAAACGACCTAATCAATGGTATCAGCTTACTTTCACTATCTCTATCGACGCTAGCTCGATTAGGTGGCTCAGAGCAATACATTCCACTCTAGAACGTTGAAGTAGCTAATGCTAAGAATTAAGCTGATACCTCCATTTCGACTTTGTCTTGGCGATGGGAAGGGGAATGAAGTATCGTTCGTCTGATTCAGCAATTTGAGCTCTTAAACGATTTATGGCGAAGACATTAGTATATTTTCAGGAAGTGCATCCGGTACCTACCGAGACCTTTGTTCAGGCCGAGATAGAAGAGCTTGCACGACGCAGTTATCCCCTTGCCGTTCTGACCCATAACCTGAACCAACAGGCGCTGGAGAGCTGTTACTATCGGGATCTCATCTATCCGGTGGCGGCTACCGACCGCATGGAAACGGCGATTGCTAATCTGCTTGAGAAGGCGAGAAGTCTTGGCGCTTCCTACCTGCATTCGCCCTTTCTCACCGATACCTCAAAGTTTCTCGTCGCTGTTGCGGAACAGCTTGGGATCCCCTTTGGTTTTAGCTGTCACGCATACGATATATGGAAACGAGGAGCCCGCATTGAGCCCGAGAGGATAAAGCAAATCGCCGATCATCCTTTGTGTGTTACGGCAGCAACTGAGGGGACAAAGCATAAGGATTATTTGTTGTCCTGTGGAGTTCCGGAGCACAAGATAATCATTACGCCAAACAGTGTAGACAAGAGAAAACTCCCGGCGAAAAAAGATACGGCGCCGAAGCGTTTGCAGAAGCTGCTCGTCGTCGGGCGTCCTGTTCCAAAGAAGGGAGTACAGGTTGCAATTGATGCCGTTCGTATACTCAGGCTTCGTGGCTTTGATGTCACCTTGGAAATAGTCGGAGCGGGCGCTGTAGAAAGTGAGTACGGAAAGGGCGTGGCCTCAACTGCTGAGAAGTTTGATTTTATCAGCTCCAGTGGTCTGCTCAATCACGCCGAGACGCTCGAGCGAATTCGTGAAGCGGATGCTCTGCTGATGCCGTCAATGGTTTCTGAAGATGGTGACAGCGATGGCATACCCACGGTGCTCACCGAGGCGATGCTCCTTGGAGTTCCGGTTGTGGCAACTGATGTCGGGAGTATCTCAGATCTGGTGATCGACGGGAGGACCGGTTTTCTTGCAAGACCGGGAGACCCGGCATCATTGTCGGCAAAAATCGCAGAGCTTAAGAGCGTATTCGATAGTAGCTCTATCGAGGAACTGATAAAGCAGGCGGAGCGACAAGCAATGCGTCACGAGACACAGGCGAGTGTTAATACACTCGTCGCCCATTTGGATGAGTGTGTCGGCTCATTTGAGAGCTGATCTACTTGAGGCGTAAATCAAAGCCGCCTCCCTGGCGGAGTTTCTCCAGTGACTGCTTAAGCGGATCTGCTTTTGCTTCTACAATTTTTTCTATCTGCCCGATGCAGTCGCTTTGCATGAGCTTCTCCACATGCGGAAGTGGGGCATGAAACTCGCTTTTCAGTATCATAGAGTCAAGCAGTACATGCGTATCCAATCCGCAGCGTGTAAGCTCTCGCCACCAGGCGGCAATTAGTTCTGCTATTTCTTCGCTTGAGTAGACGTCCGTCGGGATGCCGGCGATTTGTCGATATTGCAGGACCCGTTGTTCCTTCATCAGAGTGTCGTCGTGAGGATGAAGCGTATTATGAAGGGCGTGATTCAAAGCAGAAGTGGCAAACCAATACGCTCTTCGCGCGTTATTCATGCGCTCGGTAGCATCAAATATGTTGTAGATCAGAATTGGGGCTTCTACCGTGGCCGCACGAACCTTCCCCCATATTCTAAGATGGAAATTATAGTCCTCATGAACCATCAAATCTTCGCGATATCCGCCGCAGGCAAGAGCGATTGATCTCCGAAGCAAGAATGTTCCGCAAATAATTTGGTTTTCATACACTAGTGGATCCACACTTGGAGAAATGGCAGATCGGTACTCCTGCGTAGATTTTTTATCATTGCAGTAGAACTGGCGAATATGGTCTCCGTAGACGAAGTCAAATTCTTCATCTTTTGCTTTTCCGCAGAGAAGATGTAGTGCACCGGGAACCAGATAGTCGTCATCATCAAGGAACAGAACAAACTCCCCACTCGCCACAGCAAGACCGGTATTTCTTGTTGCTCCCAAGCCGAGATTTTCTTTGTGAGAAATTACGTGGATGGGGATGTCCGCCTCTCTAAGCTCTTCAAGAAACTCACTCTCGATATCCGCCCCTGCGTCATTTACGACAATCAGCTCATATGGTCCTCCCGGCTGATCTATTACGCTTTCTGCGGCCACACGCAGAAGCTGCGGGCGATTAAATGTGGGGATGATAACCGAGACGCGCAGATTGCGTAGTGGCACGTCAGGTGACAGCAGAACCTCTACGTTATCACGAGGGCTAAGAGTGGCTTGCTGCTCCTGAAGTGTCCTGCCTGCGATAGTATCTGCAGCCTCTCGCAACAGGCCTCGCGACTTTTCAATCACTGTCTCAATGGGGATCTTGTTTACCCTTGGCGTGTTTTTCTTTTGGGGACGCTTTTGTTGCCCGTATCTACGTGCCCTCGTCTCTAACGCCGCAAGCACGTTTTTCACGGCTGGTTGGCCCATCAAGCTGTTTGATTCCAAAGCTTGAACACTTTCCAGTCCCCCTTTCTGAAAGCGGAAGAGAATATCCATGATAAAAGTGCAAGCCGAGTCTTTTTCCATGCCGATAGAACGATAGACTTGGTATACAAGATCGAAACCACCGAAAATCGTTGCATTGTGAATGACGTCAGCAACGGCCGCCGCGTAGGAGCCCGAGTGATTACTGTCCCAGGGCAGGCTGCCATACACCTGCTCGAATGAAAATCGCTGACAACGGGCGGTAAGCAGTTCGAGGTTTATGGCATCCCCCTCTTCTGGCGTGCAGAGGAACTCGAGCGCGCAGTTTATCAATGTGCTTATTCGCGGACCGTATAGTTTGAGGTTTCCGTAAAAGGTTTCGAAGTTTTCCAGAGAGCCTTCGAAGACCTGAGAGATTAGCTCCAGAGCAAAAGTCGCTGTTTCGCAGGGGGTCACTTCCAGCGTGCATTCCAGGGCATCTCTGCTACAGTCAAAGGCACCACATCGAGCAAACAGGTATGCCATTTCCCAGCAGGCTTCCTCGAGGCATCGTTCCGGCTGTGTGCTCCAGGGGAGATGCGAGAATATATCTTCAAGATCGTGACGTGCGATAAAATTCTGAACCACCAGAGCGCGGTATTTTCCCGCCTTCCTTTGCTCCGTGCTCAGGGCAAGGTTGCCGCTGTGTGAACGATAAAGACAAACTACGCTGGGGTTATGTATAAACCTGGCACCAAGAGATGCTGCTCGTGTGTAGAAGTCATAATCCTGGCTTCGGGGGAAGGCAGCGTCGTAACTGCCAACGTGCTCAAAGCAGGCCTTGCTGATCAGCGTTCCCGGATTGGGGATCGGGTTATGTTTAAAAAACAGGTAAAGCATATTTGAGGCATCAAACTCATGGCTGGGCATGGGGGCAATCGCTTCCATGCGCTCATTGCAAAGCGTGAGCTTGCCGTAGATGATATCTGCGTCCGGTGTCTTTTCTAAAATTGTCTTGTAGGAAGCAACAGCACTTGGAGTCAGACAGTCATCGTCATCCAGCCAGAGGAGGTGCGTAGTGCGGCATTCCTGAACGGCACGATTTCGGGCCGCGGGTCTTCCGGCGTTTTCCTGCCAGACATAGCGGATGCGATTGGGGTAGCGGCTTTGAAAGTCTTCAACAAGCGAGCGAATCTCGGGTCCTGAGCCGTCGTCGACAACGAGAATATCGTCAGCAGGAACTTCCTGCTCACAGGCGCTTTGCAGGGCGGCAGGCAAAAAATCCATTCGCTCGTAGGTCACAATCGCGATGGTGATCGAGTTTTTGTTTTCTGTGGCGTGCATGCTCAGACTGAAATCCTTTGGCTTTTGGGTTTCCTGGGGAGAACACCTGTCTAATTGACTCTCCTTTTGATGCAGTAATGGGCGATATGGATACGCGTCTGCCCTGAATATTTTTTTGCCGTCTGGAAGGCGTGACGGTAGTCTAATTGTCTAATAACACTCGCATTAATTGCCAACACCCGCTCAAAAGCCAGGCCTTCGCAGGAAGATACGAAAAAAACTGCTCTCGAGGGCTCTCTAAGGCCGGTATTTCAGGACTAGCTTACATGAGCTAGTAGTGGACTCATCTCGGAAATCCGGGTTCCTATAGGAGGGGTATTCACGAGGAGACATTATGCACATACGACCTATCAAACACGATGAGCTAAGCGAG
Organism: bacterium; assembly: GCA_030433295.1. GTDB lineage: Bacteria > Bdellovibrionota_C > UBA2361 > SZUA-149 > SZUA-149 > JAUIMJ01. The sequence goes on from JAUIMJ010000289.1 coordinate 4,611, forward strand.
CTGCTGAGGCTGTATTCCTTTCTTAATCCCGAAGATCCGCCGCTTTCGGAGGACATTGCCAAAGATGCCTGGGATACGATTTTCGCAGACAAGAATCTCAATTATTTCGTGGCACTAATAGATTCAAAAATTGTCGCTTCCTGTATGCTGGCGATCATACCGAATCTGACACGTGGGGGGCGCCCATTTGCCGTTATGCAAAACGTCGTCACTGATCCGGCGTACCGGGGACGCGGAATTGCGAGCGAGCTGCTTAGCTTTGCAAACGAATTTGCCTGGGAGCAAAAGTGTTATCAGGTGCTCTTACAGACGGGTCGTCCAGAAACGCATGACTTTTATCGAAAAGTCGGATTTCAGGATGATGTAAAAACCGGATTTGTCATAAAGCCCGGGGTGGCAGGAAATTCTATGGCAAGAGGTTCTGCCTGAGCCTGTATACATCTGTTCTTATCAAGTGCTTTCTTATCACTGAGCGTTTCCGTTTCGGCGTACGACCAATCGTTTAAATTTGCTGTTTTCGGCAGTTTAGACGGGATATGACGCAGTCCTTCAATGTCGCCGGATTAACCCCAGAGGTGTTTTTTACGTCGAGGGGTTTTAGAAGGCATGAATATCGAAAGCTTACTACTTCCTGCAGATTTCCTGCAGAGCAGTACGATTCTGATATACTTCTCCGCGTACTTTGCTCAGTGGCTTACCCTTTTCCGTGAGAAGTCCAGCCAGAATATCTCCTTATCCAGTTGGAATCTGTACCTGCTTGGAAGTGTGT
>JAUIMJ010000290.1 GCA_030433295.1 bacterium
AAAGAAAATCGACTATCGCCTGGCCATTCGCCTGGCCTTACTTGCCGCCCTGGGATCTCTTGTCGGAGCAAATATCCTGGTACAACTCCCCGGAGAGCAGGTAGAGACCCTCGTTGGCGTTCTGGTTCTGATTATTGGCATCGCCATTGGTTCAAACAAATCGATCGGCGTGGAGCAAAAGCCACTTCCCCGGCTGCCGCATGTGCTGGCCCTGGCCTATGCGACCTACCTGCTCGTCGGCCTCTGGGGTGGTCTCTTTGGCGCGGGTTTTGGCCTCTTAAGTCGGTATATACTCATCCCACTATGATTTCCCGGTTATCGAGAAGTTTTCCATAGGGATGGGTATATTGGAGCATCGAAGATGCGACCAAACAACAAGTATACTGCTCGATAAAATATGCCAGTATCCCGATAGGGATTCTTTATAGAAAGCAATGAAGTAGGCGGCTCTACGGAAGGGAGGCACCTTCAGTGCCACAGTATTTTCCAGGGATGAGTATACTTGTTGTTTGGTCGCGCTCTACGCGCTCCGGCATACTGCTCTTAAGTTTGTGTTTTCTAGGGCGGGATTCCATACTGCGAGCAGTATATCCTGCTGCTTGGCTTTCGAAAAACCTTCACGGAAACCAGTGCTATCGGGAAGTGTATCAGCCTCTCAGTCGCAGGCGTTGCTATCCCGGTGTTCCTCAATAAGGGCCTGGTTAATTTTGCAGCAGCCGCACCCCTGCTGCTCGGTATGGCGCTCGGAGCACATCTTGGCGCTAAATACGCCCTGAAAATTGGGGATGCAAAGCTGAGAATCCTGTTTTTGATTATTGTTGCCCTGTCTTCGGCAAAGCTCCTGCTGACCTGAAGCGCAAAGGCCAGGTGAGAATAGTCAGAGGTTGCATCAACCGTGTACACAACCTCTGATTCGAACTCCTGGTGCTGCTAGCCCCTTCCACACTTAGTGGAGGGCAACAGCACTCTCCAGGGCAGTCTCATCGATAAATAGAACTTCACTCCTGCTCGCTCGTACCGCGAAGGCGATTTGATCAAAGTCGCTGATGCTGTTTACGAGGAGACCCTTCCTGCCACCAAGTCGGGCGGGAAGCATCTGGTCGATGACAAGAGTGTCCCCGAGATCGACTGGCGAAATTCCATACCCCGACGAAGGAGACAGCAGCAACGGATACCCCCTCTCTGTTCCCCGGCCTACGCTTAGCTGCGAACCATAGAACGCCGTGTGCCCACCAAAGTCGACTACGCCGTATCCCCCACCGCCGCACTGTGCCGTGACGGGGAAATCAAAACTAACCGAGTTATCGCATGGGTCGAAGACACCAAAGGCGGAAGCTCCCTCTCTGGACCTATCCGCCCCTCCTAGTATCAGACGATCCGAACAGACACTGCTTGCCCAGGGGGTAAATCCGTTCAGCAGGAACGCGAAGCGCTCCTCCCAGGACCCATCCTCCGTCAGGCTGTAGATGCCATAACTCGTCGTCGAAACAAGAGTGTCGAGGCAGGAGATATACGCAGCGCTCACAAAATCTCCGGGTGGGCCGGCAACGACCGTCCTTTCGCCGGAGCGAAGATCGATTACCGCAATGCGGGACGCCGTTTCTGTCCCCTTGGGGTTCCTGATGATATCAAGCAGCCCCCCGACGTCATCGGGCGTACGGCCAGCAGCGCCGGAACTCGCCTTCTCCCAATTGTTTGAAAGATGCGTGTAGCAAACGATGACCTCTCCACCTTTACCCTTCGACATAGTGCGAACCTCAAATCCCTCCAGATCCGAGGAGTCCACAAACGCAAGCTCGGCTCTTCGGCGGGCTACGGCTGCTCTTTGCGAAAGTTGGGACCCTGACGAAGACTTCCCTCGGAACAGCCGTCCACCGACACTCTTGCGAACCTGGGCCGCAGAGCTCTTCGAAATGGGGCGGAGCATGGTGCAACCAGTATCAGTGGCAACACCAGGTCGGTTTTCGGTCTCACCGAGGTTGAAGCAAAGCACATCTGTCCCTGCGGCAAGGACAAGCGTGTCACCAGCGACGAGAACTCCCGAAATTTCGCCAATCTGAGCGAGTTGGCTGCTCGTGCACCATGCGGGATTGCACTCGTCGCAATCGATCCATGCAATGCCTTCAGCAGTAAAAAGATCACCGGTGTCATTGGTAATCTCGGTGAAGGATCCGACCACGATAAGCTTGGATTCGAACTGGGCAAGGCCCCTGATATGGCCGTTAAACGAGCCATTGATACAGTCAACACCAACTGGAGTCGTAGACATTCGTGTTCTCTTTATATGAGCGAAAGAAAAAATGGAGACAGGGTGGCAATAAAACTCTGACATGCAACCCCCTCCGCAGTGTCACGTTCGGACTACAGAAGAGGTGTAACTCTCACGTCACTCGTATGCGTTTGGCTTGGGAAAGAGAGCGAACCAGGACGCAACGCAATATTCATACGTGCGGGCGCCTCAGCGCGATAGTTAAATCCGGATGTACGCGCTAGAGGCGATCTACCACAAGCACAATAAGGGCGTCAATTTGGTCGTGAATCTGGCGTAGTGAAAAAGGCCCTGCTTGGGCAAAAACGGTTAAAGACGCAGAACTTCTCAAAACAATGAGAAAACCGATCCGCAATGCCGAAGCAGAGCGGACCGGCCTCCCAGGAGATGGTTTGCAGCCTGAGACGAGCCGACAGGTATTAGCTGTTTAGGCGATCTCGGCAGTGTACGCCTCGGTGATAAAGTCGATGATCCTTTCGACCGTCGGCGCTTTTTCCGCAAACAGGCCAAAAAAGGCATCTACATCGACGTCAAAATCGAGAGCCCGACCGACGATGTCCAGATCCTGGAAGAGCTGCATCTGCGCCACGTCGTTGAGACTCACCAAGTAGCTATCTGGCAGCAACTCCCAATCGTCGTCGGAGAGGTTCGGAAGGTAATCCGTGATTAGAAAACGCGTCAACGCCGTAAAATCACCATTCGCAAGCAGCTCCCCGTAGGTGCCGTTGCTTTCGACTTCCTCGGGCTTCTCATCTTTCCCAGGCGTCTCGCTCACAAAGAGCCAGAGCCGATAGAAAGTCAAAGAATCCCGAATTGGCTTCCGTTTTGTTGACGACTGATCCGCGAGACGTTCCCACAGGTCGGTGTCCATCAGCTGAAGGTTGAAGGTGTCTTCGAGATGTTCTGCCAACTCCACCCACATAACCGGGTCATCGAAAAGTTCGGCGACGCGCTGATCGGGGGCAATCTCCGTTTTCTTCACCTCTTCGAAATCGAGTTCCTGAAACGCGGCAAAGGCCTCCGCAAAAGCCGAGTAGCGAATTCCGTTTCCTGTCCCGCGAAAACGTCTTCGCGGAACCTTTTTTTCCGGGTCCATACAATGTCCCTCCAGTGCGTACTGCGACGGTCTATCCCAGGTAAGACCAATAACCTCTGATCTTGAAACCTCCATGAGAAGTTCCACGAACATTGTGCTCACGTAGGAATGATGGTCAGAAACGGCGTCTGCTCACTACTACTACGAGGTGATCACGATGTTCGTGTCAGGAGCGACTACCCAAAAGAAGGAGTGTGAAGGAAGTAGAATATAATGGCCGAAATACCGCGGAAAATCAAAGAGAATGAGGGGAATTACCCAGGGCATATCCCCAAATGCACAGCGAAAAAATGCTTCCGATCGCCGACGTAAGTCCTCATGGGTTCGGATAAAATAAAACTGTCGTGTTTAAAGGGCTTGCTCCCACACAGCCTGAGCAAGGCCATGAAATGCCTCGGGACTGCGGATCATCGTAAACCCCAGGCCCGTGTACCATCCGCTAAGCTCCGGTGGCGCAGTAAGACGAACACACCGAACGCCCGCTGCCTGAGCCAGGCGTATTTGCTCCCGTGCGAGTTCTCGGCCAAGCCCCTGCCCCTGCATGGACTGTTTGACTGCAAGATTTCTAAGTAGCCACACTTTCCCCTCTGGGGAGAAGAGATGTTCGTCGCCAGGATCAAGCTCCGACTGGGTTTTAAGATCGCGAATAGGAAAGCCGTTAGAAAATGCCACTATCTCAGCCCCCGCCTCCGCAAGCACACTGCCACCGGGGAAGAGTTCCAGGCGTCTGGCTAGCGATTCCCGCGTAGCCCAACGCTCACGGGGAAATGCGCTCTGCTCAACCGCAAGCAGACCCCTGAGGTCCTCCGGTGTTGCAGCACGAAGTTGAAATGAAGAACTCAAACCAATGATCCTGAATGATGCGGCATATTGCTAGCCAGGAGGGTATCACACTGCGTACAAAGGTTGCGACGGGCCAAGGGACAGAGTCGATGAACAGAGAGGAAAACAGACGTCGTGAAACCACGCCGGCAACAGCTGGTTAAGCTACTGTAATAGCTACACAAGTCACCTCCTCCAACCAGCTCTAAAGTTCTCTTCTGCTGTTGACGTAAGTCGACCTATGGATCATTCAAGCGGAAAAAGCGAACGTCTTGAGCGACGCCTCAGTGAGTCAAAGCGACAGTCAAAGAAGACCGCAATCTGGATCTGCGGGCTCTTTGCCTTTGCCTGTTACGTCTGGTTTGAGACCTATCGCGTTGAATGGGCCGCCCAGGCTGCAGTAACCAAAGTTGTTGAACAGATCGCCGCAGATAAAGCTGAGGAAAAGTTTCTTGTCAGCCTGGTACATGAGGCACATGAGGTTCACTATACGAGATACTATCAGGCACCCAGTATTGGTCGCGGCTATGGCAGAACACGAAGCAGGATCAATCTGCCCTCGGTTGACGAAATCGGCTACATGAACGCAATGCTGCCAGCGCTTACCGCGCTTGCAAAATCAAAGGGTCGCAAGGATCTGGCTGAAAAAATCGTGACGGCTCACCTGATAGTAGCTGCTGCCGTCGAAGGAGTTGAGGCCCCCCCAATTAAAAAGAAGAAGCTCCTGGTAAAAAGACATATACCTTCCAAACGCAGGGAAGTTCCTAGTGCGACCCGGCCTGTTGCGCAGGTCTTACCGACGACATCCGAAGACATCATCAGTGTTCGCGTTGCGGCCGGGCTTGTAGAACTACCCCCAAACAGTCCCAATCGTCCGCCAAGAGTCGGGGACCGAGTAAATATCTTGTTCCTCAACCCTCCTCGTGAAGAGCCAGGTTGCTACGTAATGGGGGATGCCAGGCTTGTAAACCTGAGTAAAAGCGACAATGAAGGGGAATTCACAGCGAGCCTTGAGATGGATTTCAATTCCAATGCGGGCTCCCAGCTGTTCCTAAAACTGAGGGAACACGTCGGCGAGAAGAAAGTATGCCTGGTCCGCACGACCAGTAAGCGACTGCCTGAACACGAGGGCAAATACACCAGGTCATACAGAAAC